>JAABTV010000084.1 GCA_011389685.1 Paracoccaceae bacterium | reverse complement strand
CACGCGGGACCGACCCCGGCACACCGACAGGTGACCGGCACGGGAGGGGCAGTGCATTTGGCTTCTCCGACCTTTTGTGTCATCTTGATGACAATTATTCGAAGCGTTTTCATCGGCACATGAGCGAGGATTTCGGTGTGCTCAAGACCAGTTGTGCAACGCGTGATGTCAGCATCCCCCGGCACAGGATGGTGTTGTCGGGGCGCGATCCCGTGGCGCGCGGGAATGACCGGGCGGTGTTTTTTCACCCTGACTAACCGGATGTCCTGTTCAAGGTGCTGCTCGATCTGTCGGAAATCAGGCTCACGGGGTTTCGGGGACACAGCCTCCGGCTGTTTCCGTCAACCCGGATGCGGGCAGTCCTCAAGGAGTTCCAATGCTATATCCTGATGCAGACCCGGGTCGGCAAGGTCGACGGTGATCTGCCCATTCCGCGCAAGTTCGGCTTTGTCGAGACCGATCTCGGATCGGCCTCGATCGTCGAGCGGATTCATGACGGCGCGGGCGTGATCGGCCCCAATCTTGCGACCATGCGCGAGACGGGCGCGTTCGGGGCGGAGCATATCCCGCTCTTGAACGATTTTGCCCGGCGGTTGCTGGACTGGAAGGTGCGCACGACCGACATGAACATGCTGAACGTGAGTTTCGGGGTCCGCGCCGGGCGGCCGCAATTCGTCCTGGTCGACGGGATCGGTGACAATTTCGCCGTTCCAATCCGCACCTGGTCGGAGCGCGCGATGAAGTGGGGCCACAGCAAAAGTTTCGCAAGGATCGCTCGGCATCTCGGTATAGGCTGGAATCCGGTGGCGCATCGGTTTGCCGAAAGGTGAGGCGCAATGGCGCAGGATTGGGAGGCGGGGATTTTTCGCAAAATGGCGAGGGGGCCAAGGATTATTCGGATTGGTTTGATAATCTTTCGCCCTGATTGGTAAAGAAACATAACCAATTTTATTGCCGTTCGCGAAGGGCTCCGCTAAACATGGGGCAAATTGCCGCGAAGGAGGGCGTGATGGCCGAACGGATCGAGAAGCACGGGTTGCAGGTGGACGAGCGGCTCGCCGCGTTCGTGGAGGCGCGCGCGCTGCCCGGAACTGAGGTCGGGGTCGATGCGTTCTGGTCGGGGTTCTCGTCCCTTGTGCATGAGCTTGGCCCCGAGAACCGGCGGCTTCTGGCGCAGCGCGAAGAGATACAATCGCAGATCGACGCCTGGCATGAGGAGCGGCGCGGGCAGGCGCATGATGCGGCCGCCTATCGGGCGTTTCTGAAAGAGATCGGCTATATCGTGCCGGAGGGGTCGGATTTCAGCATCGAAACCCAAGCTGTTGATCCCGAAATCGCCGAGGTGCCGGGGCCGCAACTGGTGGTGCCGATCACCAATGCGCGCTTTGCGCTCAACGCGGCCAATGCGCGCTGGGGCTCGCTTTACGACGCTCTTTACGGGACTGACGCGCTGGGCGATCTGCCAGAGGGCGGCGGTTATGACCCGGCGCGCGGGGCGCGGGTGATCGCATGGGCCAAAGCGCATCTCGACAAGGTGGTGCCGCTGGCGGATGGGTCATGGGCCGATGTGCGGGCGCTTTCGGTCAAGGGTGGTGCGCTCGATCCGGCGTTGAAGGATGCCGGTCAGTTCATCGGGCATATGGGAGACGCGGATGCCCCAAGCGGTATTGTGCTGGAAGTCAATAGATTGCGCATCATTGTTGATGTGAACCATGAAGGAGAAATCGGCAAGGCCGACCCGGCGGGAATCAACGACATAAGGCTGGAATCGGCCATGTCCACGATCATGGATTGCGAGGATTCGGTGGCCTGTGTCGATGCCGAGGACAAGGTTCTGGCCTATGCCAACTGGCTCGGCCTGATGGATGGGAGCCTCACCGAGGAGGTGCGCAAGGGCGGGCGGAGTTTTACCCGCGCGCTCAACCCCGATCTGGAATTCACCGGGGCGGATGGCGCAGCGCGGATGCTCAAGGGGCGCTCGCTCATGCTGGTGCGCAATGTGGGGCATCTGATGACCAACCCGGCGATCCTAGATCGCGACGGGAACGAGGTGCCCGAGGGGCTGATGGATGCGGCGATCACGGTGTTGATCGCGATGCACGATCAGGGGCGCAACTCGGTCCATGGGTCGGTTTACGTGGTCAAGCCCAAGATGCACGGGCCGGAAGAGGTGGCGTTCGCCGACGAGATCTTCACCCGGGTCGAGGGGGTCCTGGGGCTGCCGCACTATACCGTGAAGCTGGGCATCATGGACGAGGAGCGGCGCACCAGCGTCAACCTCAAGGAATGTATCCGGGCGGCGAAACACCGGGTGGCGTTCATCAATACCGGGTTCCTCGACCGGACGGGCGACGAGATACATACCGGCATGGAAGCCGGGCCGATGCTACCCAAGGGCGAGATGAAATCGCAGCCCTGGATCACCTCTTACGAGGATCGCAATGTCGATATCGGCCTGGCCTGCGGGCTGCGCGGGCGAGCGCAGATCGGCAAGGGGATGTGGGCGATGCCCGACCTCATGGGCGACATGCTTCGCGAGAAGATCGGCCATCTGAAAGCGGGTGCCAACTGCGCTTGGGTTCCCAGCCCGACGGCGGCGACACTGCACGCGACGCATTACCACGAGATCGACGTGCTGGCGCGGCAGGACGAAATCGCGACGGGTGGCGCGCGCGGCACGCTCGACGATCTGTTGACCATCCCGGTGATGGTGGGCCGCAACCTGAGCGACGTGGACCTGACCCGCGAGATCGAGAACAACGCGCAGGGCATCCTCGGCTATGTGGTGCGCTGGATCGACCAGGGGGTGGGCTGTTCCAAGGTGCCCGACATCAACGATGTGGCGCTGATGGAGGACCGCGCGACCTGCCGGATTTCAAGCCAGGCGCTGGCCAACTGGCTGCATCACGGGGTGGTGGATCAGCATGCGGTGATGGCGGCGATGAAGCGCATGGCCAAGGTGGTGGACGGGCAGAACGCGGGTGATCCGGATTATCGCCCGATGGCGCCGGGCTTCGACGGGCTGGCCTTTCAGGCGGCCTGCGACCTTGTGTTTCGCGGGCGGGTGCAGCCTTCGGGCTATACCGAGCCGGTGCTGCACCGCCGACGGCTGGAACTCAAGGCACAAGAGGGGTGACGAACATGGCTGGACTGTCGTTGAACAAGGCGCGCACGATCATCCGCAAGGCGCTGGAAAGGGGCCGGGAAATGGAGCTCAAGCCGCTGTCGGTGGTGGTTCTGGACGCGGGCGGGCACGTGATCGCCTTCGAGCGCATGGACGGCGCCAGCCCGGGGCGGTTCGCCATTGCCCATGGCAAGGCCTATGGTGCGGTGATGCTGGGCATGAGCGGCACCGCGCAGATGGCCCGGGCCGAGCAGCAGGGCTATTTCATGGCCGCCGTGAACGGGGTGTTCGGCGGGCAGGTGGTGCCGGTGCCCGGCGGGGTTCTGGTGCGTGACAAGCGCGGCGCGGTGATCGGTGCGGTGGGGGTGACGGGTGACAGCTCGGACCATGACGCCGCTGCGGGCGTGGCGGGGATCGAGGCGGCGGGACATGTGCCCGAGATCTGAGGGCGGGCCGGGAAAATGCCGATCCCGCAGGCTGCGCACAGGGCCTCTGCATGCTTTGCGGTTTCATTTTGGACGCTGCCATATTATCTAGATGTGAGAACAACGCACAGGATGGATCATGACCCGCCCAGTCGTCGGCATCATCGGCAACCAACATCTGATCAACGACACCTACGAGGTGCATGCCGGTGGGTCGATGAATTCTGATGCGGTGGCGAACGTGTCGGACTGCCTGCCGCTGCTGATTCCGGCGGACCCGCGTTTCGTGAGCGTCGATGAATTGATGGAGGTGTGCGACGGGTTCCTGTTGACCGGGGGGCGCCCGAATGTCCATCCCGAGGAATATGGCGAGGCGCCGACCCCGGCGCATGGCGATTTCGACCGCTGCCGCGATGCGATCACCCTGCCCCTGGTGCGCAAATGCGCCGAGCGGGGGCAGCCGTTTTTCGGGGTCTGCCGCGGGTTTCAGGAAGTGGCGGTGGCCTTCGGCTCGACCCTGCATCCCGAGATCCGCGATCTGCCGGGGCGCGACAATCACCGGATGCCGCCCGATGGCACGCTGGAAGAGAAATTCGCCCTGCGCCACAAGGTGACGTTCAGCGAGGGCGGCGTGTTCCACCGTCTGCTGGGCGCGCGCGAGGTGATGACCAACACGCTGCACGGGCAGGGCCTTTGCTGCGCGGGTGAGCGTGTGGCGATCGAAGGGAATGCCCCCGACGGCACGCCGGAAGCCGTCTTTATCCGCGATGCGCCGGGTTTTACCTTGTCGGTGCAGTGGCACCCGGAATGGAACGCCGCCAATGACCCAGTGTCACGGCCGTTGTTCACGGCCTTTGGCGACGCGGTGCGGGCCTGGGCCGAAGAACGCCGGGCGACGCCGATGCTCAGGTCGGCTTGAGAGGGTTCCGGGGGCGAGTGAGCCCTTTGCGGTTCCTTGGACCCGGTGGACAAGCGGTAGAGGTTGTCTTTGAGCGGACGGTTGGTCGGGGGCGCAGCCCCCTTTCGCGGCTGCTCTATCGTCCTCTCAAGGCCAAGGCGGACCTTTTCGGCGGCGCCTTCGAAAGTGGCAAAGTCCGCATAGGGGGGTGACAAAGTGATCGTCCAGAGCAATGCAGACGAACGTCTGTTTGTTAGAGGCTGTTGCGCTCGATCGAATTCATTTCGCGCGGGCTGCTTGCAGCCCGGGCAGCGCCCCGTTGCCCGGCAGGTGATTTTGCCTTGTGCAAGATCTGCAGGAAGCGGCCCGCCCCGTCGTGCCGAAGGCACGCCTTTGGCGTGACGGCGGACGCTTGGCACCCATCCCGGGTCGGGCGTTGCCCTTTCGTTGGGCATCGGCCGAATCCCATTCAACGCAACATGCAATAGGTTCGTATTCAATTTAGCGGCCGACCTCACGTAGACTGAATTTTCCATCCCGGATGATCACATGGCCCCTCGTCGATCTGTGCTTTTCATGGCCCGGTCTGTTTTGCCCGGTCTGTTTTGCCCGGTCTTTTTTGAATGAGGCGCGCAACGGGAGATCGGCATTCTGATCAAGCTTCACAGTCAAGCGACGACGACACCGAAGATCAGGGCAGCGATACAAGCCAGCAAGGAACCGGCTTGGGTCGACAAACCAGAACAGTTGCCGCGTTTCGAAGGCTTCCCAGATGATAGCCTCATAGCGCAGCACGGATCGACAAAGGACGGTTCGCCGGAAGCTTGACAGCAAAACGAGTCAGTATCGAAGGCTTTCCAGAGCGGACGTACAGACTGATCGCAGTACACGCTATTGTGGCCTCCATGCCGCCATCGGGTATCTTCTGTCAGGTGGCGTTCACTGGCGGGCGAGGCCGGCGCGGGTTTCGCGGGGGATCAGCGTGATCTCGGGGCGGGGCTGGCCGGCGGCGTCGAAGAACGGCGTGTCGCGCCATGTGCCCGCGAGGTTGGCGCGCAGCATCATCTGCAGGATGCGCAGCCCGATGCGGTTGAAGCCGGTATGCCGATAGCCGCCGCCGGGCTTGTCCATGAAGGCATGGCCGATCACAGGGCCGAGCGGGGCGCGGTCGGCGAGCCGTGCGGCACAGATGCCGGCAAAGGCGAGGCGAGGGTGGCGCAGCGTGTTGACCATCGGCGCGCCGCAGCAGGTGGCATGCCAGCGATAGAGCCCCTTGGGCGAGAGCCGCAGGATGGCGAGCCGGTCGGCGCCCTGTTCGATCCGCACGCAATCGGGCGTGGTCTGCCAGATCGTCACGCCATCGGGCTCGGGATCGGGCTGGCTGAGGTAAAGCTCGGCCGCGCGGCAATCGAGGCAGTGACAGACCACGTGATTGCCCGCGTCGGGCGCCGCCACAGTGACATGCCCCGCGACCGTGCCGCAGGTGCAGGAGAGGGCGACGCGCGTCATCGGCGGCTTCAGGCAGCGGCGTTCTTGTTGGCGGGACCGGACGATTTGCCGCCCCTTTTGCCGCCCTGTTTGCCGCCTCGTTTGTCAGCGGCCTTCTCGCCCGCGTTGGCGTCGATGAAGTCGAGCACCAGCGGGCGGATGTTGTTGCGCCAGCTGCTGCCCGCGAAGATGCCGTAATGACCGGCACCCGGTTCGACATGCGAGGCTTTCTTTTCGTCGGGCAGACCGGTGCAGAGATCGAGTGCCGCGATGCATTGGCCGGGGGCGGAAATATCGTCCTTTTCGCCCTCGACGGTCTTGACCGCGACGGTGGTGATCGCACCGATATCGACCTTGTGGCCATCGACCACGAATTCGTTTTTGGCGATCTCGCGATCCTTGAAGATGCGTTCGACGGTGGAGAGATAGAATTCCGACGTCATGTCCATCACCGCGAGATATTCGTCGTAAAAGCGGTTATGCGGGTCGTGATCGCCCGCCTCGTCCTGCATCACGCGCATGATCTGGTCACGGAAGGCGGTGGTGTGGCGTTCGGCGTTCATCGAAATGAACGAGGCCAGTTGCAACAGGCCGGGATAGACCATGCGGCCCACACCCTTGTGTTTGTAACCGACGCGCTGGATTATCGAATGTTCGAGCTGGCCCATGGTCACGCGGCGGCCGAAATCGGTCACGTCGGTGGCGGCGGCGTCGGGGTCAATCGGCCCGCCGATGAGGGTGAGCGTGCGTGGCTGCGCCTCGGGATCCTGCTCGGCGAGGTAGGCGGTGGCGGCCAGCGCCAGCGGCGCGGGCTGACAGACCGCGATGACATGGGTATCGGGGCCCAGCTCGCGCATGAAGTCGACAAGGTAGAGGGTGTAATCCTCGATGTCGAACTTGCCCGCGGAGACCGGAATGTCACGCGCATTGTGCCAGTCGGTTATGTAAACTTCACAATCGACCATCAGGGATTTCACGGTGGAGCGCAAAAGCGTGGCGTAATGGCCCGACATCGGCGCCACCAGAAGCACGCGCCGGGGATTGGGTTCGCGACCGACGACATTGAAATGGATGAGATCGCCGAACGGTTGTTCGACCACGGTTTCGATATTGACGAGGTGATCGCGGCCATCGGGGCAGGTATGGGTGCGGATGCCCCAGTCGGGTTTGGCCACCATGCGCTGGAACGTGCGTTCGGTCACTTCGCCCCAGGCCTCCATCCATTGCAGCGCGGGGTTTGGCAGCATCGAAAAGATCGGGTAGGATGCAAGAGCCGAGGCGGAGGCGCCAAGCCATTGGTTCGTATTGCGGAAGCTTTCCATGAGGTCGTAGGTGGCCATGTAACGCATAGGCGTCTCCTTCAATGTTGTCGGGCGCCTGGTGCAATTGGTCCGGCCCGGTTCGCAGGTGCCGCACATGCCCCTCCGCTAGGGCGACGAATGCTGCGTAGCAGCGAAGATAGGGGTAATTCATTAAGATGACAACTGAAGACGAGTCCGCAGAGGCCAATCTCGACAAGATGACCGCGAATTTGCAACGGGTCGAGGAGTTGTCGCAACGCCTGATCCACGCCCTGTCGAGCCGCAAACCGCCCATTGCGCAGTTGAGCGGGCCGGATGCCGAGCTTTTCACCCGCGCGGCAACGTCCTATTGGTCCGAGATGATGCAGAATCCGGCGCGGCTGTTCGAGGCGCAGGTCGAATACTGGGGCCAGTCGGTCAAGCATTTCATGGAGGCCCAACAGGCGCTTGTCGCGGGCGAACTGCCCGAGGAGGACGGCCCAG
Source organism: Paracoccaceae bacterium (assembly GCA_011389685.1). Classification (GTDB taxonomy): domain Bacteria; phylum Pseudomonadota; class Alphaproteobacteria; order Rhodobacterales; family Rhodobacteraceae; genus Aquicoccus. Next base: position 3,887 of record JAABTV010000084.1, on the reverse strand, counting down.
AGGATCGGCGATTCGCCAATCCCTTGTGGAAGACCCACCCATATTTCAACCTCGTGAAGCGGCAGTATCAGCTCAATGCCGAGGCGATTCGCAAGGCGGTCGAGGAGGCCGAGGATCTCGACGAGAAGGACCGAAAGCGCCTCGATTACTTTGCCCGGCAGATCGTCGACATGCTCAGCCCCACGAATTTTCTCGGCACCAACCCGGACGCGCTGGAAAAGGCGGTGGCGACCGAGGGCGAATCGCTGGTGCGAGGGCTGGAGAATCTGGTGGCCGATCTCGAGGCCCATGAGGGCGAGATGCTGGTGCGGCTGGCCGATGACAGCGCGTTCGAGCTGGGCCGCAACGTGGGCGCGAGCGAGGGGTCGGTGGTCTATCGCAACCGCATGTTCGAGCTGATCCAGTATGCGCCGACCACCGACGAGGTGCATGCCACGCCGCTGCTGATCTTTCCGCCATGGATCAACAAGTTCTACATTCTCGATCTCAAGCCCGAGAACAGCCTGATCAAATGGATCACCGAGCAGGGCTATACGCTGTTCGTGGTCTCCTGGGTCAACCCGGGGCCGGAATATCGCGATGTGGGCATGGATACCTATGTCGAGGAGGGGTTCCTCGAGGCGATCCGGGTGGTGCGCGAGATCACCGGGCAGAAGCAGATCAACGCGGTGGGTTATTGCATCGGCGGCACGACGCTGAATCTGGCGTTGGCGCTGATGAAACACCGGGGCGACAAGTCGGTCAAATCGGCCACGTTCTTTACCGCGCTGACCGATTTCGCCGATCAGGGCGAGTTCACCCCGTTCCTTCAGGACGATTTCGTCAGCGGGATCGAGGCGGAGGTCAAGGAGACCGGCGTGCTGCGCAGTTTCATCATGTCGCGCACCATGTCGTTCCTGCGCTCCAACGACCTTGTCTATGGGCCGGCGATCCGCAGCTACATGATGGGCGAGACGCCGCCCGCCTTCGATCTGCTTTACTGGAACGGGGACGGCACCAACCTTCCGGCGCGCATGGCGATGGAATACCTGCGCTGGCTGTGCCAGCAGAACCTGTTCGTGACCGAGGGGGTCGAGCTGTGCGGCGAGCGGCTGCATGTGCGTGACGTCGAGGTGCCGATCTGTTCGATCACCTGCGAGACCGACCATATCGCGCCCTGGAAGGATTGTTATCGCGGCGTGCAGCAGATGGGGAGCAGGCAGCGCACCTTCATCATGTCGCAATCGGGCCATATCGCGGGAATCATCAACCCGCCCTCGAAAAAGAAATACGGCCATTACACGAACACCGACATGAGTGGCGATGCGTCCGCGTGGAAGGAAGGCGCGAGTTTCCACGAAGGCTCGTGGTGGCCGCGCTGGGAGGCGTGGTTGAAAAAGCGGTCGGGCAAGATGATTCCGGCGCGCATTCCGGGCGATTCGGGCTATGAGGTGCTGTGTCCGGCCCCTGGAACCTATGTGGTGAACAAGCCAAAGGTTTGATCTTGCACGGCTTTCAAGAAATTGCTGCATTGCAGCATAAAACTCTTGAAATGCCGCGACGCAGAAACTATCTTGTTTGCAGACGCAGAGAGCGGGATGTACCGCAAAGCAGATGCAAAGGATCAGACCAATGGCAAAGACCCAAGATTTCACCGCCGTTTTCAAAGACATGATGGGCGCATTCCCCGTTGACAACAAAGCCTTCGAAGACGCCTTCAAGACCCAGGCGAGCCTGAACGAGAAACTGTCGAGCGTGGCCCTGACCGCGGCCGAGAAATCGACCGAGATCTCGACCAAGTGGACCAAGGACACTCTGTCCAAGATGTCGGAAATGTCGAAAGCCCGTCAGGACCCGGCCGACTATGCCAAGGCGATGACCGATTTCGCATCGGCCAGCGCCGAAGTGGCCGCCGAGAACATGGCCGCCTTTGCGGAGGTCGCCAAGAAAGTCCAGATGGACACCGTCGAACTGATGATGGCGGCCGGCAAGGATGTCAGCGAAGAGGCAACCGCCGCCATGAAGAAGGCCACCGACGACGTGACCACGGCCGCCAAGAAAACCGCGGCAAAGTAAGCCAGCGTGTTGCGCTCCTGATCTTCCTCTCCTCCCGATGACTGGGGGCGCCATTTCAAAGGGCGGGCCATGCGGCTCGCCCTTTCTTTTTGGTCTGCACTCGCCTAAGCTGCGTTGCAGCGTTGCAATTCTTGGGGAGGACATCCGTGGCCCAGAGCGACAAGCCGCTTTTGATCAAGCGATATGCGAGCCGAAGGCTCTACAACACCGAAACCAGCGATTACGTGACGCTGGAGGATATTTCACGTTTCATCCGCGATGGCCGCGAGGTGCAGATCATCGACCTGAAGTCGGGAGATGACCTGACCCGGCAATATCTGCTTCAGATCATTGCCGAACATGAGAGCCGGGGCGAGAACGTGCTGCCCATCGGGGTGCTGAACGACCTGGTGCGCACCTATACGACCCAGGCCACCAGCGTGGTGCCGCAATTCCTTCAGGCCAGTTTCGAGATGCTGCGCGACGGCCAGTCGAAGGTGATGGAGAACATGGGCTCGATGAACCCGATGGCCAAGATGCCCGGCTTCGAGGCGATGCAGGCCCAGCAGGAAGCGTTCATCAAGGCGATGTCCTCGGCCTTCGGAACGGCGGCGAGCGGCACGACCGGGCCGCAGAAGGAAGACGAGGATCGCTCCAAACCCGGGCAGAAGGCGGAACCGGAGAGTGAAGAAGACCTGGACGCGATCAAGAAGCAGCTGGCCGAATTGCAATCGAAACTGTCCAAGCTCGACAAGTAGGGGCGATACACCATGACCAGCCCCGGCAAGATCACCTTGTGGGGGGTCGAGGTGTTCATCGCAACCGCGCAGGAGCGGTCGATCTCGGCCGCGGCGCGGCGCTTGGGGGCGTCGCCCTCGGCGGTGTCACAGCAGTTGACCAATCTTGAGAACGCGCTGGGCGTAACCCTTCTGGTGCGCAACGAACGCCCCGTGCGTCTGACCCCGGAGGGCGAGATTTTCCGCCGGCGGGCCGAAACCATCGTCAACGAGGCCGCGCAGGTGCGTGCCGAGCTGGCGGGCAGCGACCTCAGCGCGCTGACCCGGTTCCGCCTGGGCGTGATCGAGGATCTGGAGGCCGATGTGACGCCGCAATTGCTGGCGCATATGGCCGGGCGGCTGCGTGATTGCCAGTTCCTTCTGGAAACGGGGGCGAGCCATTTCCTTTATGACCAGCTCGATGCGCGGGCGCTGGATGTGATCGTGGCCGCCGAGATGGGGGCGGCGGCCGACTGGATGGAGATCCATCCGGTTCTGGAAGACGGGTTCGTGGTGGCGGCGCCCAGGGGCGCGGTCGATGCGGGGGACGATGTGCTGGCCCAGCTCAAGGCGCTGCCGCTGGTGCAATACACCTCGCGCCACTACATGGGGCGGCTGATCTCGGATCACCTGGCCCGGCAGAACCTGACCATGGCGCATCGCTTCGAGCTGGACAGTTATCACGCCATCCTGGCGCTGGTGGGCCAGGGTGCGGGATGGACCATCCTGACCCCGCTGGCCTTGATGCGCGCACGGCGCTTTGCCGATCAGCTTGACGTGCTGGACCTGCCCTTCGCGCCGTTGTCGCGCACCATCAGCCTGATTGCGCGCAAGGGAATTTTGCAGGAGATGCCGGGCCAGGTGGCCGAGACCCTGCGCCCGATCCTGCGCGACACGGTCGTCGCACCGGCGATCGCGGCCCATCCGTTTCTGCAAGAGCGGTTGCGGCTGCTTTAGAGTATCCGTCTTGATCAAGCGGCTTTTGGCGTCCATTCGCGGTCTAGGATGCGGACTCATAATGCCTTGCCCAGAGGCGGGAGCAAGCCATGAGCACCGCAGCGAGATAGTTGCGGGCGG
>JAABTV010000083.1 GCA_011389685.1 Paracoccaceae bacterium | reverse complement strand
CGGATTTTTGGGTTTTTTGTCTCAACTTCGTTCCTCAGGCGGTTTGGACGGAGACGAGAATGAGTATTCACATGCCGATGACCAAGGGGGCCGGCTTCATGGGCGGCTATCTCGACGCGCTTGCGCTTGTCGAACGGTTGCACCGGTTGCTGCTTGACGTGATCAAGGACGAGTTCGAGCGGGTCGGGGTTCTGGACATCAACGCGGTTCAGGGGCTGTTGTTGTTCAATATCGGCGACAACGAGGTGACCGCCGGGGAACTCAAGACCCGCGGTTATTACCAGGGCTCGAACGTGTCCTACAATCTCAAGAAACTGGTCGAGATGGGATACATGCATCACCAGAGATGCGAGATCGACCGCCGCTCGGTGCGGGTGCGGCTGACCCAGAAGGGGCGCGAGATCCGCGACGTGGTGGGTGCGCTTTTCGCGCGACATGCCGAAGGGCTGACCGCCAAGGGTGTGGTCGATGCCCAGGGGATCGAGGATATCACCAGCGCGCTCAAACGGATCGAACGCTACTGGACCGACCAGATCCGCTATATCTATTGAGCCGGGCGGCGCAAATGGCCGCCCGGGTCGTGGATGTCACCAGTGGCCGATGTTTTCCATGCTGAGCCACGGTTCGGCCGGGGGCAGGGGATCGCCCTGCTGCAAAAGCTCGATCGAGATGTTGTCGGGGCTGCGCACGAAGGCCATGCGCCCGTCGCGCGGCGGGCGGTTGATCACCACGCCGTTGTCCATCAGGTGCTGGCACATCTCGTAGATATTGCCGACCTCGTAGGCGAGATGCCCGAAATGGCGGCTGTCGGAGGGCAGGCCCTCGTCGCCGTCCCAGTTATAGGTCAGTTCGACCGGGCATTCGGGCTGGCCCGGGGGGGCCATGAAGATCAGCGAGAAGCGGCCCTCTTCGCTGTCGTGCTGGCGGGTCTTTTCAAGGCCCAGAAGCTCGTAGAAGGCGATGGCGGCGTCGAGATCCTTTACCCGGACCATGGTGTGGAGATATTTCACGTGCATGTCGTTCCCCTTTGATGCGTCGCGCGTCAGGATAGCGCCCATTCTGGCCGTGTCGAGGGGGGTGCGGTGCCGGATTGCGGATCAGAAGGCCGAGCGCAGGCCGAGCGCCAGGCCGACATTGTCGACATCGAACAGGCCGACATTCGAACTGGCGCGGCTGGCGCTGAGCGTGACGGTGGGGGTGAAGCCCAGATAGTCCATCTTCTCGAACCCCATGGTCATGTCGAGCGATGCCTCGCGGTCGCGCCGCGCACCGGCGCGGTAGGGGGTCGTGGGGTAGTCGCGGGCGCGCAGGCCGAGGCCGAAACTGGTGTCGATGCCGAGGATGGGCCGGGGCGGCGCATAGCTCAGCCGGGTGGCAAGCTCGGTGAAATCGGCCGAGGCGTGGGAGGCGCTGCTGCGGGTCAGTTGCAGGCTGACACCGATCTGGCCGCGGTTGGAGAGCACCCGCGCATAGCTGGCCCGGGCGCGCAGGAGATCGGCATGGGGCGCGGCGGGGCCACGGGTGCGTTCGCCGGTCAGCTTGACATCGAGCCGCGACACCCGTGAGAGCGGCATCGCGTGGCCGACCGAGAGACGCGCGAAGTCGGAATAGGGGCTGCCGCCATACCATGTCTTGCCGAGCTCGGCCGAGAGCGTGGTTTCGCGCCGGGTGTCAAGCTGCATGAAGCGTTGCGTGACCCCCGCCGACAGCGCGGCAAAGGCGAAATCGCTGCCACTGGCGGTGGGCGCGATGCGCTTTGCCTCGGAGGAGAGGCGATAGTCGCGCCGCAGCACGTTGAGGGTGAGGTCGGTGGCGCGGTCCGACGTTTCGGCCACGCGGTAGCGCAGGGCCGCGCCGGCCATGAATTCGAGGCCCGAAAGCGCGCGCGCGGCGCCGGTGAGGTTGACATCGGGCAGGCCGAAAATGTCGATGGTGGAATTGGCGCTGCCGTTGTTGACGTTGGATTTGGGCGTGATGCCGAAGCGCAGCTGCACCGAGAGCGGGTTGCGTTTGCGCACATAGCGGAAATCGCGCACCGCCGCCTGGCGGAGCCGCTCGGTGGGGGCGTGATGGGCGGCGCGGCGCAGCCAGAACTGCGCCCGGGTGCGTTGTTCGGCGGAGGCCAGCGCCTGGGCCATGGCGAGGGAAGCGGCGTGGCGTTCATGGGGCGTGCGCGCGATGGTCCAAGCGCGGCGGGCGTGGGTCTGCGCCTCGTTCAGACGCCCGGCGTCGCGATGGGCGCGTGACGCGAGCAGTTGCGCCTCGATATCCTGCGGGTCGCGGGCAAGGAGCGCGCCGGTGAGCGCGCGGGCGCGGGCGGTGTCGCCCGCCTCGATCGCGACTATGGCGGCAAGGCGCATCTCTTCGGGGTTGAGCGCGACCGGCTCATCGGCCCATACCATGGGCGACCAGAGCAGGCCGAGCGCAAGGGCCAGCCGAAAAATGCGCCGCATGGGATCGCCCCCCGGAGCGTCAGCGGGTGGCGATGAAGCCACCGGTTTCGCGCACATCCACGCCATCGAAGCGGGGGTCCTCGCCTTCGACCACGACGATGCCGACCACCTCGCCGCCCGGGGCGGCGGTGTGATCGCCCGACAGGAGCAGGTAGTAGTTGCCTTCGTCGAGCACATCGCCCTCGGGGTCGGTCGTGAACGCATCGCCGGTTGCTTCGCCGTTCTGATCCATCACGCTCGGCCCGACCCGGAAGCGGATTTCCGGCATGACCGTGGCCGGCGCGACGCCGTCGGGAAGATCTTCGTTCAGGGCGCTGATATACCCGCTGGAGACATCATTGCCGTTGAGATCGAGGATTTCGCGGTTGAAGATGTAGCCGCGGATCGCGTTGGTGCAGTTGGTGCCGGTGCAGTTGCCGTTGAACGCGTCAAAGTCGATATCGACCTGCGCCTGTGCCCGGACCAGTTCGAGCCCGCCGCGGTTCTGGAAGTCGCGCAGCCCCGCGTAATCGCCGGAATAGGTGGCCTGACCCTGTGTCGGAAGCACGACATCATCGGCGGTCGGGTTGGCCGGGTCTTCGTTGCGCTGGTAGATGAAGCCGCCGAAGCCGTAATTGGCGTAGTTCCCGGTCCGGACGATGGCGAATTCGGTCTGGCCCGAGGGGCTGACGCCATAGACGGCGCGATGGGTGAATTGCGCGATCGGCGTGCTGTTGAGGGCATCGGGATGGGTGGCCGGGGCTTCGTAAAGTGCGTGGCTTCGTAGATTGCCCGGGGTGGCGCGGTTGTATTCGACGCCGTCGGGCTGGCTCCCGTCGAAGGCGAGGCCGTCGACAAAGAAGGTGTCATTGGCGGCGTCATAAGCGATGGAATTGGCAAAGCCGTTGCCGTAATTCGCGTCATCCGATCCAGTGACCCGCGCCTCGCTGCGGAAAATGGCGGTGTTGGGCGTTGGGTTGGTTGTGCCCGGCGGCAGGGCGCCGTCCGAGGTGATCGGGCCGCCGGTGTCACCGCCGGTGTCGCCGCCGCCGCCGTCACCGGTGCCGTCGCCGGTGCCGTCATCCATGAAGGGGTTCGTGCTGTTGCCGCATGCCACGAGCAAGCAAAGCGCCGACACTGAAAGAAGCTGTTTCACCATCCCGATAGCCGCCTTTTTTCATCTGCCACAATTATGTTCCTGGTCGCCCCGATCGGAAAAAACCGGGAATAGGGGCGCCGGATTTTTCCTCACTGTTGCTTGGCAATCCTGAAAAGTCAATTAAGGCAAGCATGTGGGACGAGGTTTTCCGCCCGGCGTTGCAAACGCGCCCCGCCCTGCGACCTCGTGATGTGGTTCCGTGGATTGAAATCTCAAGATATAGAGGGATGAGCGATTCTGACCCGAAGGACCAAGCGGATGACCATGACCCCCGAACAGCAGGCCGAGATCGACGAGTTGCGCGCCAGCCCGCGCCAGACCCTGCGCAGCGTGAGCGAGGGGATGGAAAAGCATCTCTATTCCGCGATCCCGGTTCTGGATCACGGCTTCGTGCGGGTGGTCGACTATATGGGCGATGACGCGGCGATCTGTCAGGCGGCGCGGGTCAGCTATGGCAAGGGCACCAAGAGCGTGCAGAATGACGAGGGACTCATCCGCTATCTGATGCGGCACTGGCATTCGACGCCGTTCGAGATGTGCGAGGTCAAGCTGCATGTGAAGCTGCCGGTGTTCGTGGCGCGCCAGTGGATCCGGCACCGCACGGCGAATGTGAACGAGTATTCGGCGCGCTATTCGATCCTCGACCGCGAGTTCTATATCCCCGCGCGCGCGGCGCTGGCGGCGCAGTCGGTGGTCAACAACCAGGGCCGCGGCGAGGGGTTGTCGGACGAGGAGGCGGCGCGGGTGCTCGATATCCTCAAGGGCGACGCGGCGCGGTGTTACGATCATTACCAGGAGATGATCAGCGACGAGGGGCAGGTGGGGCTGGCGCGCGAGCTGGCGCGGATGAACCTGCCGGCCAATGTCTATACCCAATGGTATTGGAAGGTGGACCTGCACAACCTCTTGCATTTCCTGCGGCTTCGGGCGGATGCCCATGCGCAGTATGAAATCCGGGTCTATGCCGACGCGATCTGTCAGGTGGTGGCCGATTGGGTGCCGTTCGCCTGGAAGGCGTTCGAGGATTACCGCATGGGCGCGGTGACGTTCTCGGCGCAGATGGTCGGGTGCCTGCGCCGGATGCTGGCGGGCGAGGAGGTCACGGCGGAAAACTCGGGCATGAGCGCGCGGGAGTGGCGCGAGTTCGAGGCGGCGCTGAAGGGGTGAGGCGTTGCGTGGGTCCTGCGCGGTCCGGTTAGGTGCGTTTCGGGTAGGGAAACAACATGTGGTGGCCAAAGCATTTGACCCGCGCGGGAATTCGACCTAGCCTTTTTCCATCGGTATTTATCAAGTCAAACGGGGGCTTTCATGAAGATGAATTTCATTATCGGGGCGGTGCTGGCTTTGTGGGCCGCGCCTGCGATGGCGTCGGATGCCTACAACGGGCCGCCGGTGAAGGGGCCGATGCCGGTCTTTGCCTATGCCACGTCGCAGAACAATTGCCCGGCCGGGCTTCAGCCGATCGTGCTGGGCGGCGTGATCTGCTGTGGCACCCCGAACCAGAGCATCAGCTACCAGGCGGCGATGGCGCATCCGGTGCAGCGTGCACGCACGCGCCATGTGCGTCGGGTGGCCGATCCCTATTGCCCCGAGAGCATGAAGGGCTGTGTCAGCCGCTGATCCCGGCGTGGGTTTTCCGGACCGGGTTGCGGAGCGGTCGCCCGGACACCCCTTGAATGTGGTGATCGGGGTGGTTAGCTGCCTGATTGAAAAGGCGAAATCGAAAGGCGGCCCATGCAGATCCAGGTCAACACCGACAATCATATCCATGGCGACGATCGTCTGGCCGAGGTGGTCGAAGAGGTCGTGGCCAGCGCGCTGAAACCCGTCGCCAGCCGGCTCACCCGGGTCGAGGTGCATATCAAGGATGTGAACGGGCCGAAAGGCGGCGAGGATATTCACGCCACGGTCGAGGCCCGGCCCGAGGGGATGCGGCCCTATGCGGTGCAAGAGCAAGGCAGCGATATTCGCGCCACGGTCAAGGCCGGGGCGGACACGTTGCGCCGGAGGCTCGAAAGCGAGTTCGGGAAACGCGACGAGCGACGCTGAGGCGCGAGTTTAGGGCGCGGTGTCAGGCGGGTTTGATGTCCCCGGCCATTTCGCGGCCGCCCCGCCCCTCGATCAACTCGAAGCTCACTTTCTGATTGTCGGCAAGGCCGGTCAGCCCCGAGCGTTCGACAGCCGAGATGTGCACGAACACATCCTTGCCGCCGCCTTCGGGTTCGATGAAGCCGTAACCTTTGGTGGTGTTGAACCATTTCACGGTGCCATTCGGCATGCCGCTTCTCCTTTCACGTCGTCTTTGGCCGGGCGCGAGGCCGGGTCGGTCTTGTCGGGGGGTCGTGATGCGGGCCGATCGGGCCAGAGCAGATCGACCAATCCGGGCCACCCCGCGCAAATGATTGCACCGCTTTTGTAAAAAGCAAGAAAAACGGGGATGAACCCTCGCCAGAACCGCGATAGGAAAGCGTTTGATGAAAACGGGGGCATTGATGCGCGTTTACGGGTTGAAAACCTGCGATACCTGCCGCAAGGCATTGAAATCGCTGGAGGGTGCGGTTCTGGTCGATATCCGGGCCGAGGGTGTGCCGGATGACGTGATGGTGCGTGCGCTGGCGCAGTTCGGCGAAAAACTGCTCAATCGGCGTTCGACCACGTGGCGCGGATTGAGCGAGGCAGAGCGGCAGGGCAGGCCGGCCGCGTTGATCGCGGCGCACCCGGCGGTGATGAAGCGGCCGTTGATCGAGGTGGGTGAGCGGCTTTATCTGGGCTGGGACAAGGATGTGCAGGCCGCGCTTTTGGATCAAGGCCGGTCCTGTCAGGAAAAGGGGTGAGACGATGCGCAATGCGGCATTGATGCTGGGGATTATCGGCGGTCTGATCGCGATGCTGATCGGGTTCTTTTCATATGGCTGGACCGAGGTGTCGGCGCGCCATGCCGAGCTGAACGAGATTTTCGGGCCGGTCGAGAATGTCGAGCTGATCCGCGCGGCGAGTTTCCTCGCCCCGCTGCTGGCGATTGCCGGGGGTGCGATGGCCAGAGCCCGCGCGCTGTGGGGCGGGATTTGCATGCTGATCGCCGGGGGGCTGATGTATTATGCCTTCGGCTTTGGCGTCTTTACCATGTTCCCGATCGGGTTCTGCGTGCTGGGTGGGATTCTCGCCCTGGCCGCCGGGCGGCCGGACGAGCCGAAATCGCATTTCTGAGCAGCGGGGCTTTCAGTCCGATGCAGGCAGGGGGGCTGCGTCCCGCGCCGGAGAGCGGTTCGAAAGCAGCCGGTCGAGCGAGAGCGGGCCCGCGCCCTTGATGACAAGCGTAACAAGCAGGAATACCCACAGCGCGCGTTGATCGAGGATGATGCTGCCGGGGGTGCCGTCGAACCATGCCCCGAGGCTGGCCGGTTCCGAGATGACGCCGTGGCCGTAGAGATCGGTCAGGGTCATCACGATGACAAAGCCGGTCATCCCGAGCGCGGCAAGACGGGTCAAGAGGCCAAGGACGATCAGCACCGGGAGCAGGAATTCGCCCACCGTGCCGGCCGTGACCACAGCCCAGTGAAACAGGCCGAATTGCGATATGTCATAGCCGGCGGCCTCCATCGCGCGGGGGAAGATCTGGGCATAGGCGCCGGTGGACGGGGAAAACAGGCCGAACACCCCGTCGCCGAGCTTGGTCAGGGCCGATTTCCAGAAATAGATCAGCAGGATGGCGGCGAAGAGCAAGCGCGCGAGCGTCGGCAGGAGCCAGTCGGCGCGCTCAAGCGCGGTCGCGGCGGCGTGGTGGATGCGGATCAGGGTGTTCATGGGGCCTCGTCCAGGGTTGCGTCGGTGATGGCGTTGTCCTGCAGGAGCAGGCCAAGCAGGGGAGAAAGATCGAACGCGGGCGCGGTTTCGGCGGCCCGGTCCATCGCTTCGCCCAACGCAAGGCCGGTAGCGATGGCGGTGAGAAACTCCGCGCCGCCGGTCGGCAAGGGACGGGGGAGCGGGTCGAAATCGGGGCGCGTGACAAGCACGTCCTGGGCCTGATGCGGCGGCTGGGGCGCGCCTTCTTCGGTGTTGAAGCGCCAGATGCCGTGGATCGGCCAGGGCGAGCGCAGCAGCCGCGTCGCCGGGGCGAGGCGCAGGCGCAGGCGTGGCAGATCCTCGGGCGGGGTTTGGGCGAAGATGGACGGATCGACCGGGGCGGCATCGGCGGCGTGGTAGCTGTCGACGAGGGCGCGTTCGAGCCGGGCGGTATCGGGCAGATAGCCCAGATGCGCCAGCGGTTCGCATTGGCCGAGGTAGTCGGGGAAACCCGCGCCATAGCGTGACAGGACCGGCGAGTCCGGGGGATGCGCGCGCAGGTAGGCCCCGGCGACACTGGCGAAGGCCTGCGGGCCGATCAGCTTGCGGATGACCGGGAAGGTCTGTTCCAGCGCCTCGATGAGCGAGGCGGTGACATTGTTGCGATAGACCGAGAAGCGCCGCCCGGCGGGTCCGCCCTGCCCGTCGAGAAGGGCCGGGGGCACGGGTTGTGCGGGATCGAGGATCGCGCTGCGAAAGGTGCCCTGCCGGCTCATGCGGGCACCTTCGAGAGGGCGGCGGCGGCGCGGCTGGCCTCGGCGGCGAGGGTCGGCCAGTCGGGCACGTCATTGTCCCATTCGACGAGCGAAGGGCGGGGGCCGGAGCGGGCCAGCGTGTGATCGAGCAGCGCCCAGACCGGCTCATCGACCTCGCGCCCGTGGCTGTCGATCAGGAGCGGGCGGCCGTGATCGTCCGCGTCGGTGTCGTGACCGGCAAGGTGAATCTCGCCCACCCGGTCGAGCGGGAAGGCGTCGATATAGCCCTGCGGCGAGAAGCCGAGATTGGTGGCGGAGATGAAGACGTTGTTGACATCGAGCAGCAGCCCGCAGCCGGTGCGGCGGGCGATTTCGGCAAGAAAATCAGTCTCTTCCCAAGTGCTTTCGGCGTAGGCGAGGTAGGAGGACGGGTTTTCGAGCAGCATCGGGCGGGCGATCGCCTCTTGCAAGGCGTCGATATGCTCGCAAACGCGGGTCAGGGTGGCGTCGGTATAGGGCAGCGGCAGCAGGTCGTTGAGAAAGGCGTTGTCATGGCTGGACCATGCGAGATGCTCGGAAAAGCTCGCCGGTTGCAGCCAGTCGCAGATGTGGCGCAGGCGGGCAAGGTGATCGGGATCGAGCCGTCCCTCGCCCCCGATCGAAAGACCGACACCATGGACGGACACGGGGAAACGTTCAGCCAGGTGCCGGAGTTGCGCGATCGGGCGGCCACCGTCACCCATGTAGTTCTCGGCATGCACCTCGAGCCAGCGAACCGGGCCGGGATCGGCCATGATCGCGCTGTAATGCTGGGGTTTGTAGCCGACGCCGGGGGTGTGGGGGAGCGTGTTGACCGGAGTCTGATCGAGCATCGGGATCACCTTGGGCAGGAGGAGTCGGGTGGGGATTGCCCCCACCCGGTGAGAGGTCAGGACTGCGGCAGATCGCGGTCGAGTTCCTCGAGGCTGCCCATGCGTTCGGTTCCGTCGGCCATCTCGGGAAGCTCCATCGTGGTGCAGGTGCCCTTGTCGACGAGGGTCCAGGCGTTGCCCTGGTAATCGACCTTCGAGGTGCCGGCACAGGTGGTGCCGGCGCCGGCCTTGCAGTCGTTCTGACCGGCGAGCGAGACGCCGTAGCATTTGACCTTTTCCTGCGCCGTGGCCGTGGTGGCGTGGCTGGCCATTGCGGCGGTGACGGCGGTGGCGATGGCCATGGTCTTGATTGTATTGGACATTTTGATCTCCCTTTGGATTGCTACGAATTCGGATCGCACCATTGCGATGGGCAATTGGTAACAAGCGGGCCCTGTAACGGGCTATTCACGAGCCTGTGTATCACGTGAGCGTCAGAACCGGCGGGGGATACGTGAGGCGATGTTACCGGGGAGGCGGCGCAAGCCGTTGAAAACGTGGAATTTCGGTCTGGGGAGGGGATTGGAGTGGCGAAGTCTCCAAGGCTGGAATGTTACAGGCCGTGCCCGTGCCGTGCCCTTGGGCGGGCGTGGCGCGGCGCGGCGCGGACACATGCTGCGCCGCGGCAGGCGCGAAGGGTTAACACTGGCTTTGCGGGCCGCGGGCGGGGGTGACCGGCGGCTGTTTCCCGGCTGCCGGACGTGCACCGCCGCGTTGCGGCATTCGTCAAGGGAAAATTGATCAACGCAGCGCGCGGTGGGGGATCACCGGGAAAGTACAGGCGGGGCAGGCCGGTCGGATCGTGGACGCGTCGGGTCGGGGAGGCGACGTTTGGAGCCCGGAGGGAACGGTCGCACGCTGCGTTTGGTGTTGCGGGTATGGCCGACCAATCGTAGCCCGAAGGGACCGTTTGACCGGGTCGACATTCTATACTCTTTTCGAGACGTCACAGGATCGCAAGATTTCCACTCAACTGCTACCACCTCGCACCCAAGACCTGCATCGGGAAAAATTCGAAAGGAAACGCTTCATGATTGACACCATCCGCGCCGGTCTGGCGAAAGAGGCCCTGCTGAAAGGCCTGTACGAAATGCAGGGTCGCATTCCCCTGAGTTTCGAGGTCTTTCCGCCGAAGGATTCGGATGGGCGCGCGGTGTTGCATGAAACGGTTGATCGCCTCGCCCCGGTGGCCGGCAAGGGATTTTCGGTGACCATGGGCGCAGGCGGGACGACGCGAAGCCGGACGGTTGATACCGCGACCGAAATCGCGTCGCGTACGGGCCGCCCGGTGATGGCGCATCTGATCTCGCTGGGCTTGTCGCGTGACACGGTGCTGACCACGGCTGACGCGCTTTGGGATCGCGGTATCCGGCATATTCTGGCCTTGCGTGGGGATCGTCCCAAGGCAGAGCAAAGCACTATGCAGCCCGAGTTTGAACATGCATCAGACCTGGTCGCCGCCCTGCGCGGACGGCATGATTTCGAGATCGCGGTCGCGGCGCATCCCGAAAAGCACCCCGAAGCGCAAACCCCTGAGCAGGACATAGATCACCTCAAGCGGAAGCTGGATGCCGGGGCAGGCTCGGCCTATTGCCAGTTCGTTCTGGACCCCGCCGCCTATGGCAGATTTCTCGAAGCGTGCGCGCGGCGCGGGGTCGAGGCCCCCCTCATACCGGGTCTGATGCCGCTGGAGAGGTGGCCCCGACTGAAACGCTTTGCGCTAATGAACGGGACGTCGGTCCCGGAGTGGTTGAACCAGCTGTTCGCCCGCACCGAGACCACACCCGAGCTTGAGCCCTATCTTGCCGCGGCCTTGACGATTGAACATGCGCGGCGACTGATCGCATATGGCGCACCCGAGATACACGTCTACACCATGAACCGCTGGTCGCTTTCAATGGCACTGTCGCTGGTTACCGGACACAAGTGACGTGCGCGAGAAGTGGTCGGCGTCCCTTTGCGCACAACGCGACTTTGCAAATTCCCCATTCTGTGCACAGCCGCTGCGCAACTTTCTGCGGATCTCGGCCTCGCGATGATCTGCATTACCGGTGATGCGACGAAAAAGCGCCGGACCTGGTGGTCCGGCGCGGTCAAGCAACTGGCCGTGGGGCGAGGGTCAGAGAAGGACGGGTTCCTCTTCCAGCTCGGGCTCCTCGTCCTGGGCGACGGGCTCTTCGGCGGTTTCTTCGCCGCTGAAGAGCGAGATGATCAGGTCGTCCGTTTCGCCCTCGCCGTCGGAGGTTTCGGCGATCATCTCTTCATAGGCGGCGATCAAGGCATCGGCATCCTCGAACCCTTCCTCGGGCGCGGTCAGGCGCATTTCCTCGATCTCGCGCGGATAGCCCTCTTCGGTGAACTCGTAGAAGCGCACGTCCTGCATTTCCTCGATGTCGAAATATCCGACCTCTTCGAACACCGCGACATAGTTGGCGAAGGTGCCCTCGGCGTCCTGGTCGAGCCCGGCGGCTTCGAGGTCTTCGGGGGCGAGGTTTTCCCAGATGATCGGATCACCGGCGATGGTGCTGCCATCCTCGGATTCGGATTCGACGAAGAACACCTTGTCATAGGTTGCGGCGTCTTCTTCTTCCTCCTCCTCTTCTTCTTCCTCTTCCTCCTCTTCGGGGTCGCCGGAAACGGCCTTGATCGAGCCTTCTTCCGTGCTGGTCGAGGTCGCACGGATGCCGAAGAACTCGATATCGTCGATGCTGTCGACATCGAGTTCCAGGGTCAGGGTGTCGCCCTCGCCGAGATAGGTTTCCTT
>JAABTV010000082.1 GCA_011389685.1 Paracoccaceae bacterium | reverse complement strand
CTGGCCGAGGCGCGCCAGACCGGGGAGGAACGGCAGGCGGCGTTGTCGGAGGCCAAGGAAGACTCGGCCCGGCAGGCGGCGCGGATCGGTGCGCTTGAGACGGAATTGACGGAGGCGCGCCAAACCGGGGAGGAGCGTCAGGCGGCGCTGTCGCAGGCAGAAGAGGACGCATCGCAGCTCGAGGCGCGGATCAGTGTGCTTGAGATGGCGCTGGCCGAGGCGCGCCAGACCGGGGAGGAGCAGCGGGCGGCGTTGTCTGCGGCCGAAGAAGACTCGGCCCGGCAGGCGACGCGGATCGGTGAGCTTGAGACGGAATTGACGGAGGCGCGCCAAACTGGTGCGGAACGGCAGGCGGCGCTGTCTGAGGCGGAAGCGGACGCATCGCAGCTTGCGGCGCGGATCGGCGCGCTTGAGATGGCGCTGGCCGAGGCGCGCCAGACCGGGGAGGAACGGCAGGCGGCGTTGTCGGAGGCCAAGGAAGACTCGGCCCGGCAGGCCGAGAAGATCGACGCGATCGAAGCGGCGCTGGCGGCGGCGCTGGCCGAGGGCAGGCGCGAGCGCGCACGCGCCGGCACGCTGGAGGCGCGGCTGGCCACGCTCGAAGCGGCGCTGGAAGATAGCCGTGCGCAGGCGTCGCAACTGGAATCCCGACTGGCCGCGCGCGAGCAAAGCTGGGCCGAGCGGCTGGCTAGGGCCGAGGCGGCGCTGACCGAAGCGCAGGCCGAGGCCGATGAGCGCGGCGGTGAAGCGGCATCATTGTCCGCGCAGGTGGCCACGCTTGAGGCGGCATTGGAGCGCAGCCGGGATGTGGCCGAGGGGCTGGAGGCCCGGCTTGAAGCCGAGCGTGCGGGGCTTGAGGCGCGTCTCGCGACGGCGGAGGCGGCGCTGGCCGATGCGCGCGAGGGGCAGGCGGCGGAGAGGCGCAGTTTCGAGGAACGGCTGGCGGCGGCGCAGGCGGCATTGGCCGAGTCCCGCGAGGCGCGCGAGGAGAGCGAGGCGACGCGCGCCGATCTGGCGGCGCGGCTGGAGGCGGCGGAGGCGCGGCTGGCCGAGCAGGCGGCGGCGGCCGAAGAAAGCGCCGCGGCGGCACAGGGGCGGATCGGCGATCTGCGGCGCCGGCTGGCGGCGGCGCTGGCGGAAAAGCAGGCGGCCGAGGAGGCGATGAGCGATCGCGAGGACATCCGCCGGCAACTGGCCCGCGCGCTGGCCGCGAAACGCGCCGCCGAACAGGAGGCCGAGGAAGCGATGAGCGCGGCGGAAGAGCGCGCGGCCCTTCTGGCCACGGCGCGGCGCGAACTGGCCGGGGAAGAGGAGAAATCGGCCGAGGCGCAGCGGCGGCAGGCGCTTTTGAACCAGCAGGTGGCGGCGCTGCGCTCGCAACTGGGATCGCTTCAGGCGCTGCTCGACGATTACAAGGAGCGCGAGGCGGCGGCGAATGTCGAGGTGCAGTCGCTGGGGCGCGATCTCAATGCCGCGCTGGCCCGCGCGGCGGCGGAAGAGCGCCGGCGGCGCGAGCTGGAAGAGGCCGAGGCGCGGCGGCTGGCCGAGGAAAAGGCGCGGCTGGAGGCCGAGAAGCAGGATCTGGAGAAATACCGCAGCGAGTTCTTTGGCCGGATGCGCGAGGTTCTGTCGGGGCGCGAGGGGGTGCGCATCGTGGGCGACCGGTTCGTGTTCCCCTCGGAAGTGCTGTTCGCGCCGGGCAGTGCGGAATTGTCGGATGGGGGCCGCGCCCAGATCGCGCGGGTTGCCAGCCTTCTGACCGAGGTGGCGGCGGATATTCCGCAGGAGATCGACTGGATCATCCAGGTCGATGGGCATACCGACAATGTGCCGTTGATACCCGGGGCGCGGTTCGAGGATAACTGGGAGTTGAGCCAGGCGCGGGCGCTGTCGGTGGTGCGCTACATGGCCGACGAGTTGGGGGTGCCGCCGTTCCGGCTGTCGGCCAACGGGTTCGGCGAGTTCCAGCCGGTGGCGCAGGGCGACAGCCCCGAGGCGCGGGCACAGAACCGGCGGATCGAGTTGAAGCTGACCGAGCGGTGAGTTCCGGGGTGGGCCCGCCCACCCACCCCGTTTTGGAGGGGCGCTGCCCCTCCGGCCCGTTCCGGGCCTCCTCCCCGAGGTATTTGGGGTCAGATGAAGACCGGTTCGCGGTTGTGGCGGGCCGGTGGGCGCGGCAGGGTATGGCCGAGGCAACGGAGGGGGTGCGATGCCGGCATTGATGGCGACGGAGTTCTTTGGCGAGGTGGTGTGGCTGGGGCGGGTCGCGGATCGCGATGCGGGGCTGGCGGCGGAGGCCTTGCAGGCGGTGGAGCTCGATTGGGGCGGGATCGCGGGCGAGGCGCATGGCGGGGTGACGCGGGCGTCGTGTTCGCGGGTGCTGGACCAGCATCCCCGGGGCACCGAGATCGCCAATGTGCGCCAGCTTTCGGTTCTGTCGCAGGAGGAGCTGGACGCAATCGCCGGCGAGATGGGGCTTGATGCGCTTGACCCGGGGCTTTTGGGGGCATCTCTGGTGCTGCGCGGGCTGGCGGATTTCACCCATTTGCCGCCGTCGTCGCGGTTGCAGGCGCCGGGCGGCGCGACCCTGGTCATCGACATGGAGAACCGGCCCTGCCAGTTGCCCGCGCGCGAGATCGAGGCGGTGCATCCCGGGTTCGGGCGGGCCTTCAGGCGGGCGGCGGAGGGGCGGCGCGGCGTGACCGCATGGGTCGAGCGGCGCGGCGTGTTGCGCCTCGGGGAGGCGATGCGGCTGCATGTGCCCGACCAGCGGGCATGGCGCGTTCCGGTCGCGGGGGCGGGATAGGAGCCGTATTTTCCGATCTCGAACCGCCCCCGGGCGAGACCGACGCAAGCGGGGGCGATTATGTCGGATTCGCGCAGCCATTGCGGGGATCGGACGCGTAAGAGCGAAACCAGAGAAACCCACACGCGCCATGAGAGAGGTCCGCACCCCATGAGCCATAAATCCGACATCGAGATCGCCCGCGAGGCCAGCAAGCGCCCGATCCAGGAGATCGGTGCCAAGCTTGGCATAGATGCCGATCACCTGCTGCCCTATGGCCATGACAAGGCCAAGGTGAGCCAGGACTTCATCAACAGCGTTCAGGGCAATGCGAACGGCAAGCTGATCCTTGTCACCGCGATCAACCCGACGCCGGCGGGCGAGGGCAAGACCACCACCACCGTGGGGCTGGGTGACGGGCTCAACCGGATCGGCAAACGCGCGGCGGTCTGTATCCGCGAGGCCAGCCTTGGCCCGTGTTTCGGCATGAAGGGCGGGGCCGCGGGCGGCGGTTATGCGCAGGTCGTGCCGATGGAAGAGATGAACCTGCATTTCACCGGCGATTTCCACGCGATCACCAGCGCGCACAACCTTCTGTCGGCGATGATCGACAACCATATCTACTGGGGCAACGAGCTGGAGATCGACGAGCGGCGGATCGTGTGGCGCCGGGTGATGGACATGAACGACCGGGCGCTGCGCGATGTCGTGGTGGGGCTGGGCGGTGTGCCCAACGGGTTCTCGCGACAGACCGGGTTCGACATCACCGTCGCGAGCGAAGTCATGGCGATCCTGTGCCTTGCGCGCGATCTCGACGACCTGGAAAAGCGGCTGGGCGGTATCATCGTGGCCTATACCCGTGACCGTGAGCCGATCTATTGCCGCGATATCGGGGCGGACGGGGCGATGACGGTGCTTTTGAAGGATGCGATGCAGCCCAACCTGGTGCAGACGCTGGAGAACAACCCGGCCTTCGTGCATGGCGGGCCGTTCGCCAATATCGCGCATGGCTGCAATTCGGTGATCGCCACCACCACCGCGCTCAAGCTCGCCGATTACGTGGTGACCGAGGCCGGGTTCGGGGCCGATCTGGGCGCCGAGAAATTCATGAACATCAAGTGCCGCAAGGCGGGGCTTGCGCCCGACTGCGTGGTGCTGGTCGCCACGGTGCGGGCGATGAAGATGAATGGCGGGGTGGCCAAGGCCGACCTTGGGGCCGAGAACGTGGATGCGGTCAACGAGGGCTGTGCCAACCTCGGCCGTCATATCGGCAATATCAAGCAGTTCGGCGTGCCGGTGGTGGTGGCGATCAACCATTTCGTCACCGACACCGATGCCGAGGTGCAGGCGGTCAAGGATTACGTGGCCACGCAAGGCTCGGAAGCGATCCTGTGCCAGCATTGGGCCAAGGGCTCGGAAGGCACCGAGGAACTGGCCACCCGCGTGGCGGAGATCGCCGAGAGCGGGGCGAGCCAGTTCGCGCCGCTTTACCGTGACGATCTGAGCCTGTTCGAGAAGATCGAGCGCGTCGCCACGGCGATCTATCGCGCCGACGAGGTTCTGGCCGACAAGAAGATCCGCGATCAGTTGAAACTGTGGGAAGACGCCGGGTTCGGCCATTTGCCGGTCTGCATGGCCAAGACGCAATACAGTTTCTCGACCGATCCCAACCTGCGCGGGGCGCCGACCGGGCACAGCGTGCCGGTGCGCGAGGTGCGCCTGTCGGCGGGGGCCGGGTTCGTCGTGGTGATCTGTGGCGAGATCATGACCATGCCGGGCCTGCCGCGCAAACCGGCGGCGCTGGAGATCGGGCTCAATGACATGGGGCAGATCGAGGGCTTGTTCTGAGGCGGGAAAACGGCCAGACCCGGCATCGAGCCGGGCCTGGCCGGGCCTCCGGCGGGAGTATTTGGGGCAAGATGAAAGGGCAGGGCCATGGGCGCGCAGATCATTGACGGCAAGGCATTCGCGGGCGTGGTGCGCGAGAAGGTGGCGGGCCATGTGGCGCATCTGAAAGACGCACACGGGGTGATCCCGGGGCTGGCGGTGGTTCTGGTGGGCGAAGACCCGGCCAGCCAGGTCTATGTGCGCGCGAAGGGCAGGCAGACGGTCGAGACGGGGATGAATTCCTATGAGCACAAGCTTGATGCGGGCACCGGCGAGGCGGAATTGCTGGGGCTGATCGAGCAACTCAACGCGGACCCGGCGGTGCATGGGATCCTCGTGCAACTGCCGCTTCCGGCGCATCTCGACGAGGACCTGGTGATCAATGCGATCGCGCCGGAAAAGGATGTGGACGGGTTTCACATCTCGAATGTCGGACGGCTGGCCACCGGGCAGAAGGCGATGGTGCCCTGCACGCCGCTGGGCTGTCTGATGATGCTGCGCGAGCATCACGGGAGCCTGTCGGCGATGAACGCGGTGGTGGTCGGGCGCAGCAATATCGTCGGCAAGCCGATGGCGCAGCTCTTGTTGCGCGACAGTTGCACGGTGACGATCGCGCATAGCCGCACGAAGGAGATCGAGGCGGTCACGCGGCGGGCCGATATCGTGGTCGCGGCGGTGGGGCGGCCCGAGATGGTCACCGGCGACTGGATCAGGCCCGGCGCCACGGTGATCGACGTCGGCATCAACCGGATCGACGCGCCCGAGAAGGGCACGAACGAAGATGGCAGCGTCAAGACCCGGCTGGTGGGCGATTGCCATTTCGAGAGCTGCGCCGAGGTGGCGGGGGCGATCACGCCGGTGCCGGGCGGGGTGGGGCCGATGACCATCGCCTGCCTGCTGGCCAATACCGTGACCGCCTGTTGCCGGATGCATGGGCTGGCCGAGCCCGAGGGCCTGACCGCCTGAGCCTGCGCGACCCGGGACATTGGAAGAGTGACGCGAAGTCGCATCAGCGCGGGGTTGTGCAGGATCGAAATCCTGCGATAACCCCCGGATCGGGCGCGGTTTTCATGGCGTCTGTCGGGGGGCATTATTGGATTTGGTCGGTTTCAGGTGCAGTTGCTGATTTCACGGGTTCTTTCTCCGCTCAGCCTGCTCATTTGGGGGGTGGTCGGGGCGATTGCGACATTGGCCGGGCCGTTCGGGACCTATGAGGCGATGACCCTGCCCTATCGGGCGCTGTTCTGGGGGCTTTTCGTCGGGCTTTCGATCGTTGTCGGGCGTGGCACGCGGGTTGCTCTTGAACGTCTCATGCCGGGCAGGCGTGCGTGGGTTCGCGATTCGATCCATCTGGTCGTGGTCGTGCCGGTGATCACCCTCATGGTTCTGGGGCTGGTGCCGGTGATGCCGGGAACCGGGGCGATGGGGTCGCCGTCGGGCGTGACCGTCGCGGGTTACGTTCTAGCGATCGGTCTGATCATCCTGGGGTTTCAGCGCGCGGTGCGGGTCGAACCGGCGGTGGGCGGTGACGCGTCGGTGCACCCCCGGCTTTCGGAGCGCCTGCCCCGCGAGAGGCGCGGCACGATCCTGCGGCTTTCGGGGCAGGACCACCATGTCGAGGTGGTCACGACGCAGGGCCGTGTGACGCTGCGGATGCGGCTGGCCGATGCGATCCGCGAGATGGAACCGGTCGAGGGCTATTGCACCCATCGCTCGCATTGGGTGGCGCGCGCGGCGATCGAGCGGGTGGAACGGGAGAGCGCCGCGAAATGGTGGGTGGTTTTGCGCAATGGCGACCGGGTGCCGTTGACCCGCACCTATCGTCCGCAGCTGCAAGCGGCGGGGATCGGCTGCCCTAGCGTGGCATCGGGACCGGGTGCGGGGCCGGGCCGGTGAGGATGGCGATGGCCTCGGGGCGCATGAGGGTCGCGAGGGCCTCGGAATTGCTGCGCAACCCGCCGGTATAGGTGCCATAGGCGGGCAGGATCACGCGGTCGCTGTCGATCAGGAAACAGGGGCGCGAGATGGTGCGCCCGCGCGCGGTGATCTGCGCCTTGGGGTGGTAATGGCCCGACACCTCGCCGGCCTGTCCGGGCTGCGCGACATGGCGGAAGGTGAGCGGGCCGCGCGGCAGTTCGGCGAGATGCGCACCACCAAGGTCAAGCGGGCCGGGGTCGTGATTGCCCGCGATCCAGACCCAGCGACGCCCGGCCTGAAGCCTTGAAATCCATATCTTTTCGGCCTCGGGCAGGGCGCGGGCGGCGTCGCGGTCATCGAAGCTGTCGCCAAGGCAGATGACGGTTTCGGCGCGGGTTTGCGACAGATCGGAATCGAGCCGGGCCAGCGTGTCGGCGGTGTCATAGGGCGGCAGGGTGGCGCCCATGCGCCGCGCCATGCGTTCGGATTTGCCAAGATGCAGGTCGGAAACGCACAAGAGGTTCTGCGCCGGCCAGTAGAGCGCGCCGGAGCCACGGGCCTGCAATTCGGCCCCGGCGAGGGTGAAGGCATGGGCGGTCATGCGCTGTTGGTGCGGGTTTCGCGGTGGATTGGCAAGCCTGTTCTGCGGCTTCAGGCGAGACCGGCGCGGGCCATGAGGCGGGCGGTTTCCTCGGCCAGCAGGCGCTCGTCGGCCTGGCCCTTGATCGGCACGCGCCCGGCTTCGAGCAGGAGCGGTGCGGCGAGTGGGGTGACGCGGGGCAGGCGCAGCGTGTCGATGCGCCCCTCGGTGCGGGCGGCGAGGTCTTCGATGCGGGCGAAATCGACGAGGCCGCGCATCGCCTCGCTCCGGGTGACGCGCATCAGCAGGTGATCGGGGTCGTATTTCAGCAGCGTGTCATAGAGGATGTCCGAAGAGAACGTGGCCTGGCGCCCGGATTTGCGGGCGCCGGCGGTCATGCGTTCGATCAGCCCGGCGATGGTGGCGACGGCGCGAAAGCTGCGTTTCATCACCGCGTTGCCCGCGAGCCATGTGTCAAGCCCGTCGCGCAAGGCGTTGATATCAAAGAGGTCGGCCGCGTCATGCACCGGCTCCAGCCCCCAGATGAGCGTGGCGTAATCGGAGGCGACGAACCCCATCGGGGCGAGGCCGGTTTCCTCCATCCGCTTGGTCAGCAGGAGGCCCAGCGTTTGCTGCGCGTTGCGCCCGGCAAAGCCGTAGAGGCAGAGATGTTCGCGCCCGTCATGCGGGAAGCTTTCGGCCAGCAGACGGCCCGGCTCGGGCAGGCGCGAGACTGTGCGTTGCAGGTGCAGCCAGTCGCGGGTGTGACCGGGCAACTCGGGCCAGTCCTCCTGTCCGAGCATGGTCAGGATGCGCTGGCAAAGCTGGGTGGAGGTGGCGAACTTGGTGCCGGAAAACACGGCGATTTTCGGGGATCTGGCGGCATGGGGCGAGACCTCGACCGTGAGCTCGCGCAACGACTCGAAGCGCACGATGCGCCCGCCGATGAGGAAACTGTCGCCGGGGCTGAGCGAGGCGGCGAAGCCTTCCTCGACCTCGCCCAGCGGTTTGCCGCGCCCCCTGAGGCGGACCTTCAAAAGCTCGCTGTCCTGGATCGTGCCGATATTCATGCGGATCCGCGCGGCGGCGCGGGGATCGCGCAATTGCCATTGCCCGTCGCGCAGCATCAATCGCTGCCAGCGGTCATAGGCGCGCAGCGCGTAACCGCCGGTGGCGGCAAATTCGAGGCAGGCGTCGAAATCTTCGCGGGAAAGTTCCGCGTATGGCCCGGCGGTGAGGATCTCGGAAAAAAGTGAATCGGCGGTAAACGGGCCGGAACAGGCGCGAATCAGGATATGCTGGCAAAGCACGTCGAGCGGGCCGGGGCCGCGCGGTGCGCCGTCGAGATCGCCGGCGCGGGCGGCTTCGAGCGCGGCGCGGCATTCGATGAGTTCGAAGCGATTGGCAGGCACCAGCAGCGCCTTGGACGGGGCGTTGTAGCGGTGGTTGGCGCGCCCGATCCGTTGCACCAGCCGCTTGACGTTCTTGGGCGCGCCGACCTGGATCACCAGATCGACATCGCCCCAGTCGAGCCCGAGATCGAGGCTGCCGGTGCAGACGATGGCGCGCAGATCGCCGCGCACCATTGCCGCCTCGACCCGTTCGCGGCTTTCGCGGGAAAGCGAGCCGTGATGGATGCCGACGGGCAGCCCCTCGTCATTGGCAAGCCACAGATTGTGAAAGAAAATTTCCGCCTGCGCGCGGGTGTTGTGAAAGATCAGCGTGGTGCGGTGGCGGCGCACCTGATCGAGCACGGCGGGGATGGCATGGGCGCCGCCGCCGCCCGACCAGGGTGGGGCCTGGGTGGTTTCGAGCATCGCGATCTGCGGTGCCGGGCCGGGGTCGGCCGCAAGGATCGCGCAGGGGTCGGGGTGGCGGGCCAGAAGCGCGGCGATCGCGGCGGGGTCGTCAACCGTGGCCGAGAGGCCGACACGGCGCAGGCCGGGGGCCAGCGATTGCAGCCGCGAGAGGGCGAGGAAGAGCTGATCGCCGCGTTTCGATTCGGCGAGTGCATGGATTTCATCGACGATAACCCGCTGCAAACCCAGGAAAATCCGGGGCGCGTCCGGGTAGGAGAGCAAGAGGGCGAGGCTTTCGGGTGTGGTCAGCAGGATATGCGGCGGGTCGGCGCGCTGGGCCTTCTTGCGGGTCTGGGTGGTGTCGCCGGAGCGGTCGTCGATGCGGATTGGCAGGCGCATCTCCTCGACCGGGCTGAGGAGGTTGCGCTTGATGTCGGCGGCGAGCGCCTTGAGCGGGGAAATATAGAGCGTGTGCAAGCCTTTACGCGGCTCTTGCGCGAGTTCCGCCAGGGTGGGTAGGAAGCCCGCAAGCGTCTTGCCGCCGCCGGTGGGCGCGATCAGGAGCGTGGCCGGATCGTCGGCGCGGGCGAGCATGTCGGCCTGGTGCGGATGGGGCGACCAGCCTCGGGCGGCGAACCAGTTTGCGATGGGGGCGGGCAGGGCGTGCATGGCCCTTTATCTAGAGGCTCTTGCTGCACCGTGCGAGGGGGTTAACGCCGCTCGGGGAGCGGAATTCGGGGGGGTGACATCCGGCTGACATCCAGCTGCCGCCCGGCTGCCGGGGGAAGCCGGGTTTGTTGGTAGCGAAAAGGGTTAAGGGTGCGCGCGGTGGGGTGGGGGAAACGCCCCCCCCCGGGCTGCTTGCAGCCCGGGCAGCGCCGACCCGCCCCCATGGGGCGGCGCTATTGCGCCACCCCGCGTGTCGGCGCCGCACCCTCGATCACTTCACGATCTTCTCGTCCTTGACGAACATGTTGGCCCAGGCCCGGTCGATCAGTTCGGGCGACATCTTGTAGGGGATGCCCTCGAAATCGCAGATCGCGATCATCTGGTCGATCAGGAACACCGGCTGATAGTTGGCATAGACATTCTTGATCGTGGGATACTTGACCTTGAGCAGGTGGATGAGCGCGTCTTCGTCGAGATCCATCCCCTTCTTGGCGGCGACCATGGCGAAGATCTTGAGAAAGCCCTCCTGGTCCGGACCGTCGATCTTGATCTTGAAGAAGATCCGGCGCAGCGCGGCCTGGTCGAAGATCTCGTTGGGGTGGAAGTTGGTGGAGAAGATCACCAGCGTGTCGAACGGCACCTCGAATTTCTCGCCCGATTGCAGGGCGAGGATGTCCTTTGACTCTTCGAGCGGCACGATCCAGCGGTTGACCAGCGCCTGCGGCGGCTCTTGCTGGCGGCCGAGGTCGTCGACGATGAAGATGCCGCCCGTCGACTTGAGTTGCAGCGGCGCCTGGTAGGTGCGCGCGGTGGGATTGTAGACCAGATCGAGCATGGAGAGCGACAATTCGCCCCCGGTGATCACGGTGGGGCGGTCGCATTTCACATAGCGGGTGTCGAAGGTCGAGCGGCGGCGCAGCGAATTGGGGTCGTCATGCTCTTCCTCGGCCTTGGAATGCACGATCGGGTCATAGACGGTGATGACCTGGCCGGAATATTCGATGGCGCGGGGCACGAAGACCTTGTCGCCCATGGCGTCGCGGATGCCGTTGGAGATCGAGCTCTTGCCGTTGCCGGGCGGGCCATACATCAGGATCGAGCGGCCGGCGCCGACGGCCGGGCCGAGATGGTCGAGCAGGCTGTCGGGCAGCACCAGATGGCCCATCGCGTTGGTGAGTTGCTCGCGGGTGATCTGCACGTTGCGGATCGACTGGCGCTTGACCTGTTCGCGATAGACTTCGAGCGGCACCGGCATGGCGCCGAAATATTCCGATTGCGCCAGCGCGTCGAGCGCGCGGGCCTTGCCCGCATCGGTGAGCTGATAGCCCATCTCGCCGCCGGAATTGGCGTTCAGGGTGCCGGTCGCCTCGATCAGACGCTGTTCGCGGCTCATGTCGACGAGATCCTGTGTGACCTGCCGGGGCAGGCAGATCGCGCGGGCGATCTCGGTCACTTCGCTCACGTTCTTGCGGAACATGGTCTTGAGCAGGATGTCGCGCATCATGATGGCGGGAAGCTGCATCTCGGCGAGCGATTTGGGCGGCGGGGGCGCCATGACACTGGTGGCTTGCATGTTCATCTGGGTGGCCTCGATCTGGGGCGGTTCATTCATTTGTGGCCGCACCGCCCTGCCATGGCGGCGGGGCGGAAACAAAAGCCTGCTTGAAGGGCAGATTGCCTTTGCAAGATGGGCAAATGATGGTGGAGGGGGCGCAGATCATGGCAAAACCGGGGAAAGTTTGGGGCAAACCGGCGTGGGCGCGGGGCTGTCCGGGGTCGGATTCGCCGCGAAAACCTGTAACACCGCTCACGTCCGGGTCAGTGCGGCGGGGCACAGGAGCGCGCGTCGGGGGGCTGGGCGGGGCCATGGCGATCACGTTTCGCAGGGTTTTCGCCAACGGTGCCGTGATCCGTGAGTGATGTTTCAGGGGCGGTCTTTCGCGCACCTCGCAAGGCGTTGATAAAGCGCGGAAAAATGCGATTCCCACCAGCCAGGGGCGGAATCCGGCGCGCCCCTCGCATCCGCGCACGGCGCGGTGAGCGCAGGTGTTTTGAAATCTGCGCCGGCAAGGCGCATCCTGGGTGCAGATCAAGACAGATCGACACACAGATCAAGCAACCCGAAAGGACCACGACATGAAACTCGCATTCGCAACCCTCGCCACCACCATCGCTCTCGCCACCGGCGCCTCGGCCATGGTCGGCCCCTATGAGCGCGCCGTGAACGAGAACCAGGAGGGTCTCTTTACCGAGGGGCAGGAGGCCCAGGCCAGATCCGAGTCGCAAAGCAACAGCCCGGCGGTGGCACATACCGGCAACGGGAAAGTCACGATTTTCCGGCTGCGCAGCGGCAAGGCCCAGTCGAGCAGCGCCACCGACGTTCCCAGCAGCCCGTCCGCGGGGCGTTGATGCCGCGATCAGCGCAGGAAAACCCCGGTGGCGGAAACGTGGCCGGGCGCTTTCGATGGCTTGCGCGCCGCTAGGGCATGTTGCACTCAATCGAATTCATCCTGCACGGGCTGCGTGCAGCCCGGGCAGCGCCCCGTTGCCCGGCAGGCGATTTTGCCTTGTGCAAAATCTGCTGAAAGGGGGCCGCCCCATGGCAACTGTGTTCTTCGTCAGGGGCTAGAAGTGAGCGTGAATGGCTGTTGATCTCTGAGTACAGCGTTGGCGATTGTTACGATTTTGCGTGCCATGGCGATGAGAATGACCTTGGCCGGCTTTCCAGCCTTCTGCATGCGCCTCAGAATGAACCGCGCCGGGTTTGCCGGAGGCTCCAACTCTTGAGTAGGATGGAGCATGATGAGCAAAACAACGAACAAGTAT
>JAABTV010000081.1 GCA_011389685.1 Paracoccaceae bacterium | reverse complement strand
GTCATTTCCGCTACCACCGTCGAGCGTGTCATTGCCGTGATCGCCGCGCAGCGTGCTGCCCGAGCTTCCGGCGCTCAGGCGGAACCCCGGGATCGGGGCCGGGGTCGAAATGCCACCGTCGGCGAATTGCAACCGCTCGATACCGGTCAGCCGGTCGGTTCCGTCGTTCCCCCCCGCAACGCCCGCGCCGCGCAGATCGGTCACCCACGTGATGCCGGTGTCGATATCGGTGCGGATCGCGTAATCAGCTCGGTTGCCGCGAAACTCGGCGATGTTATTGCCCGTGCCGCCATCCAGCAGGTCGTCGCCCGATCCGCCGCTCAGGACGTCGTTGCCCGCGTCACCATACAGCGTGTCGTTGCCCGGCCCGCCCGACAGCGTGTCGGCATGGTCCCCGCCATAGAGCAGATCATCCCCCGACCCGCCGATCAGGCTGTCCTGCTCCGTGCCGCCATAAAGCGTGTCGTTCCCCGCCCCGCCCGAGAGCATATCCAGCCCGCTGTCGCCATGCATCTCGTCGTTGTCGTCGAGGCCGAACAGCCGGTCGTCCCCTGCGCTGCCGTAGAGGGTGTCGCTGCCATCGCCGCCGACCAGCAGGTTGTCGTTCAAGCCGCCCATCAGCAGATCGTCACCCGCATCGCCATAAAGCCTGTCCCGGCCCGGCCCGCCCGACAGCGTGTCGGCATGGTCCCCGCCATAGAGCAGATCATCCCCCGACCCGCCGATCAGGCTGTCCTGCTCCGTGCCGCCATAAAGCGTGTCGTTCCCCGCCCCGCCCGAGAGCATATCCAGCCCGCTGTCGCCATGCATCTCGTCGTTGTCGTCGAGGCCGAACAGCCGGTCATCGCCTGCGCCGCCGTAGAGCGTGTCGCTGCCATCGCCGCCGACCAGCAGGTCGTTGTCAGCCCCGCCATGGAGCGTATCATCGCCCGCACCGCCGTAGAGCGAGTCTTCACCGTCCCCGCCATCCAGCCGGTTGGCGCCCTCATCGCCGGTCAGCCGGTCGGCATGGGCCGATCCGTTCAGGTTCTCGATGTTGGAAAGGACATCGCCCAGCGCATCGCCCGGCGTCCCGGTCCCGGTGGCAAGGCTCACGATCACCCCCTCGGCCGAGCCGAGATAGCTCGCGGTGTCGTTGCCCGCGCCGCCGTCGATGGTGTCGGCGCCGGCGCCGCCGTGAAAGGTTGTGTCTTCAGCGTTGCCCAGTATCCGGTCATGGCCGTCGCTGCCCGAGATCACCTCGATTCCCGAGAACACATCGCGCGCTTCGTCCCACCGCTGAATCACGGCAAACTGCTGCTCGGGCAGGAGCGCGCCATCGGGGAGGAAGGCCACCCTGGCCAAGTCGTCAGGGGACCGAGCGAACACGGGATTCAAGCGGAACAACCGGTCCGGGGTGATGGGATCGCGCTGGATGAAGGTGTCATCCGCAGGGTCATCGGTGCCCTGATCGCGGCGCTCGTAGGTGTGGCGGGTTTCGGTGGTGCCGATCTCGATCATGTCGCCCGGCGCGCCCAGCGGATCGGCGACCTCTGTCACCGAGTCGGCCCAGACCGCCCAGTCCGATACAACATGGCTCACCGCCAGCCCCAGCAACTGGCCTTCGCGGCTGCCGGCGCCGGCCATTTCGACCACGATCCCGTAGTCAAGCTGACCATAGTCCAGAACATCCGTTCCGGCGCCGCCATACAGCGTGTTTTCGCCTGCGCCGCCGAACAGCCAGTCGTCACCACCAGCGCCAAAGACCAGGTCGTCGCCATTGCCACCGATCAGGATATCGTCGCCGTCCGCCCCGTTCAGCGTGTCGTTCCCGTCATCGCCTGCAAGCAGGTTGTCCCCGGCATCACCGGTCAGATCGTCATCTGCAAAACTGCCGATCAGATTCTCGATGGACGACAGGATGTTGACATCGTCACCGACGGTTACGGTGCCAGCGGCCAGGTCTGCGACCACCCCGACGGGATGGCCGGTGAGCCAGTTCGCTCCACCCTTGGGATGGTTCTGCAACTCCGAGAACGAGGCGATGTCGATCCCGCTGCCGCCATAAAGCGAGTCCGCGCCGAGACCGCCATGCAGGATGTCGTCGCCATCGCCACCATAGAGCCGATCGTTGCCATTGTTACCAAACAACAGGTCATCGCCGGCGTTGCCGCGCAATACATCGTCGCCATCCCAGCCGATCAACTGGTTGGTGCCTTCATCACCGATCAGCATGTCATCCCCAAAAGATCCGGTGACGTTTTCGATGTCGGCGTAAGTGTCGCCCTCGGCGTAACCACCGGACCCAAGGCCCGTCTCCAGATCGACCTGCACACCTGCAAGCCCGGTCTCATAGGTGACCTCGTCCAGACCCGCGCCGCCAAGCATGTTCTCCTGGGCATCGCCGCCGACAAAGGTGTCATTTCCTTCGCCGCCATCAAGAAGGATATGGACGTCCGGATCGAAGAACCGCCGCGGGCTGTCCCCGCTGAAACTGTAGTTGTAGGTTCCAAGAACATCGTCACCGACGCCGCCATACAGGCTGTCGGACAACTGCTGCCCGCTGAACAGGACATCGTCGCCGCCATTGCCACGCAACGTGATCGCATTTTCGCTGTCGCTGACCGAGATGATATCGCGGAACTGCGATCCCTCGATAATGTCGAAATCGCCGACAAAGCCCCTGCCACCCGGTTTGGGCGCATTCGCATCGGCCACCCGCAGTTCAAAATTGTTATTCGGGTAGTTCCCCGACACGCCCGAGAATCGTTCGACAACGCCGTCCACGCCAAGCGTCGGCTGGATATACTTGTGATCGGATGCATCGGCGCGGTTCATCGGGAACATCCCGGTCGCGGTGCCGCCGCCATTGGCGAAATTGTGCCAGATGTGCCAGGAGTAATTAGACCCACGCAGATCCAGCGTGTCGGTTCCCGATGCTCCGATGCCTCCGGAGGAGCCGCCGTAGATCACGTTGCGGTCGATGCCCGCGTCTTCGGTGATGGCGACATAGTCGTCACCCGCGCCGCCGAATATCCGACTGCCGCCCTTGCCCGCGATCAGGGTGTCGTTGCCCGTGCCGCCCTGCAAATCGTCCAGGCCGTCGCCGCCGATCAGCGTGTCGTCGCCGTCGCCGCCAAACAATCTGGAACCGGCATTGGTGCTTCCTGTATTGGGAACACCGGTGCCGGCGATCATGAAATCGTTGCCTTCCATGCCGAACAGCGTCTGGGAAACGCCATCGGCGGTGTTGATCACGTCGTTGCCATCGGTGCCGACAATCACGGAAACACCAAGCAGCAGGTCCTCTCCGATGAACTCACCCGCAGCGTCATATTTCGAAACCCAGTTGGCACCCTGCCCCTGCGAGTTTGCAGCGTAGACGGCAATGCGGCTGGGCAGATCCAGGTTGTTCGTGACATGGCCAGTGGTGGCGAACTCGGGAAAAACCTCTTGCGGATCGACGGCGAACGGCCAGGTTACATTTTCCCGATAAGTGGCGGTGTCGGACGCTCCCGGATCGGAAACGAACAGGTCATTGCCCAGGCCACCGACATAGGCGTTTCCTCCGGCACCGCCGAAAAGCGTGTCATTGCCGCGATCGCCGATCAGCGTATCGTGACCGTCGCCTCCGAACAGCCTGTCGTCGCCATCCAGCCCGCGGATCTTGTCATTGCCGAGGCTGCCATAGAGGATGTTGTTGCCATCCGCTCCCCAGATCACGTCGTCATGGTGGCTGCCGATGATGTTCTCGACATCCCGGAGGATACCGACGCTCGGATGATCGGGGTTGGCCTGGTCGCGGCCGAACGCATCGATGTCGATCGCATGGAATTCCGGTCGGTACAGCACATAGCTGTCCTGTCGCGCCAGAAAGATCGACAGGCCCACCGCCGACGCTTCGTAAATGACAGTGTCCTCGCCCGCGCCGCCATACAGAATGTCCCAGCGGGCGCTGTCAGTGCCGCTCAGGAAGACATCGTTTCCGTCGCCGCCGTAAATTTCGTCACCGGGGAATCCATTGTCCACCGAAATCGGGCCATTGGCCACGGTGTTGATCCGGTCGTTTCCGGGGCCCACGGCAATGGTTTCAAACCCCGGCCCGCCGAACACCCAGTCGATGCCGTTCGAGGTGTAGACCAACTCGCCGGTGCCGACGCCCCCGGGACCGATCTCGCGCACCGTCGAATAGGTCCTGCTGATGAAGTAGCCGTAATCGCCGTCATCGGTGCCAAAGGGCGTGCCCGCGGGATGATCGCCGTAACTGCCGTCAACGCTGCGGGTGCGGATGAAG
The DNA here is from genome assembly GCA_011389685.1 of Paracoccaceae bacterium. Classification (GTDB taxonomy): domain Bacteria; phylum Pseudomonadota; class Alphaproteobacteria; order Rhodobacterales; family Rhodobacteraceae; genus Aquicoccus. Next base: position 8,342 of record JAABTV010000081.1, on the reverse strand, counting down.
GTGTCGATCTGGTCAATGCGCAGCGTGGCGTCCAGAAAGACGATCTCCTCGACATCGGTCAGCGTGTTGTTGCCGTCTTGCGAAGCGCCACTGGCCGGAAAGTGGTTGATCCGCCACGTCCCGGTGTTCAGCCCGTCCGCCCCCAGCTCGCTGAGGATCGCGTAATCGTCGATCCGGCCCGTGAACAGCACCGTGTCGAAACCGGTGCCCCCGTTCAGCGTGTCTTCGCCCCCCGCACCGATCAGCAGGTCATCGCCGGCCCCGCCGCTCAGGGTGTCGTTACCCGGCCCGCCGATGATGACGTCGTCACCGTCGGTGGGCGGCACCAACCGCGCACCTTGCCCGGTGAACAGCGCCATGTGGATATCGTCGCCCGCGGTCACCGGCCCGGAAAGGCTGGGCAGAAAAGTGCCGGGTTCAAGCTGGGCCAGCAACCCATCGAGCGGGTTGGCGATTTCCAGTTCGAACACGGCCGAGAACTGCACGTCCAGCGCATCTGTCAGTTTTTGCTGGATATTGTCCAAAATGCCGACATCAGGCAGCAGATCGGTGATGAACTGGCCGGCCTTTTCGATCAGCGATTGCAGGCCGGTGGCCTTGAGCACCGCACTGAGCGCCCATTCCAGCGGCTTCAGGATGAAACCGAAGATCGAGCCAAGCGCGTCCAGAACCGGCCCGGCCTTGTCGTAGACGGCTTTGAGCGGCCCTGTCAGGCTTTCAAGCGAGCCTTCGATGTCGCTGAGGATATTGTGAAAATCCACCAGCCCCTGGAACTCCGGCAACTCGATCAGCGCCTTGAGCTCCTCGGCCGCCTGTTCCACGTCGCGCAGCGCCGCGTTCATGGGCGTGATCGCCGCATTGGCGGTCGCCGCCCCGGTGTCCACGACAGAGAAGACCTGGTTCAGCCGTGCCTTCAACTCGGGGGCGGCGACATCGGACTCCACAAAGGACTGGGCGCTGTCGAGCCGGTCGTTCACGGTGCCGATATCGCTCGACACCTCTGCCATGGTTCTCGATTCGATCTTCAGCTGGGCTTCCAGTGTCTTCAGCCGGTCGCTGGCGTCATCGAGCTTGTCGACATAGGGCTTGAGCTGGATCTCCAGTGCCTTCGCGCGCAGGTCGATCTGCTTGACCGTATCGGACACCGCATAAAGCGTGGTCTCGAAGGGCAGCGCGATGACCTTGAGAATGCCGATCTTTCCGAAGACCTTCGCGATGGTGCCGCCGGCCTTGGCCGACTTCTCCAACGACGTGGTCGCCTTGTGGATCTTCTCGGGGATCTGCAGGATCGTCTTGACGTGACCGACGATGTCCTCCACCTCATCCACGACGCCTGAGGCTGAATTCAGATGCTGCGAAAATTCGAGGATTTCGCCTTCAAGTGTAACAAGTTGCTGGCTGGCGGGCATGATCTCGTCTCCTGGTGAAAGACGATCTGCCCATCAGAAACAACAATCACTTTTTTCCGTGCCGCACAGGTCGGATCGCCCAGGGCCATTGCCTTGGGAAGAACACACCGAACTCACCGGAATTTTTCGGAAACAGAAAGTTAGCGTTGCCGAGTAGGTCGTCGTTAATCGGTCGAAGCTGCGCGCTGAAGCTTCAACTGTCAACGCATTTCCCGCCTGCGGGTCATATCCAGCCCGCTTTGCAATCTGGCCGAGCATCCCCGTTGCGTCGGCAACTTGGGGGCCGCGAACGCGCTGGGCATCGAGACGTCCGGCCCATTGGACTCAAATAGCCAATTTGAAACGAATGGTGCCGCTGAAGGGACTCGAACCCCCGACCCCATCATTACGAATGACGTGCTCTACCATCTGAGCTACAGCGGCCCCGGACGATTGTCCATGTGACGCGGGGCTATAGCACCGTGCCCGGGGTTGGGAAAGGGCTATTTTTCGCCTTGCCGGGCCTCGGAGTCCGGGGCCGGTTCGACAAGAATATCCTCCGCGTCAATGATCTCGGACTCGTCTTCATCGGCGTCCGTATCCTCATCCGGTCGGGCAGAGTCGTCCCCGATGGCGCCCACGATCAGCGGCAGCATCTCGGTGCCCGCCGGCATCGTCACCCGCGATTGCGGCGGCGCGGTCCAGCTCAGCGTGTCGAGCGCGCCGCAATTCTCGCAGACCGGCACCCATTCGGCGTGGATGTGGTGGCACTTGTCGCACACCCATTGCGGCCCGCGCGGCGCGTTGAGCGCCCGGGCCAGCCAACCCTTGACCACCGCGTCCGACCCGCCCTCGCCGCGTTCGATGGCGGCCATGATCGTGAACACCCGCGCATCCGGGTCACGCTCGGGCAGGTCGCCCATCTCGCGCCGCGCCTGCGGGAAATCCTCGGCCGCGATGTTGAGTTCGGCCAGCAAGAGTCGCGTCTCGCGGTGATCGGGCTGAATTTTCGTCAGCTTGCCAAACCGCTTGAGCCGCTCGGCGGGCGTCTCGTCCGGCGCGATCTCGGCAAAGGCGGCGGCGAGGTCGGGATGCGGCGCGGCCTCCCACGCCTTCTTGATCACCCGCGCCGCGTAGCGCGGCTTGCCCTGCTCGATATACATGCGCGCCGCCATCACCGCCGCCGGAACGAGGTCGGGCGACAGCTTGTTGGCCGCGATCGCCGCTTCGCGCGCCTCGATCGTGGCACCCTCCGCGATCACGTCCTTGGCCTCCTGCAACGCCAGCACCGCCTCGCGCCGCTTGTGCACGTCGCGCGGCAATGTCCCGTAGCGCAGCTTGGCCGCCAGCGTCTCGCGCGCGCCCTTCCAGTCCGCCGATCCGGCCTGAAGCCCCAGCAGGATATCCTGGGTTTCCTCATGGCTCGGTTTCAACGCAAAGGCCGTCCGCGCCAGCTTGAGCGCCATGTCGGTATCGCCCTCGCCCAGCTTCTGTTTCATGATGCCGCGCACCCCGACAAACCGGGTCGAGTCGTGTTTCAACAGCCGCTTGTAGACCTGTTCGGCCTTCTTCCTGTCACCCGTCATCTCCGCCGCCTGCGCGGTCAGAAGGTTGGTCAGCTCCGGCTTGCGCAGGTATTTCTCGGCCTTCCCGGCCTTGCTCATGGCCTGCTTCCCCTCGCCCGAGGCCAGCGCCAGCATCCCTTGGGCCAGCGCGTCATAGCCCTTGCGCTCACGGCTGCGGTCGAACCAGCGCGACAGCGCCGTTTCATCCCCGTTGAGGAATTTCAACAACGCGATCAGCAACCCAAACAGCCGCAGGAACAGCCACACGGCAAGGATCACCAGCAGCGCCGCGATCACCGACATCAACGGGCTGAGCGTGATTTCCTGCCCGGCAAAGGCGATGCGCACACCGCCCTCCATTTCGAGCAGATACCCCGCCCCCAATGTCGCCGCGGCGACAAGGACAACGAAAAGAACAATCTTGATAAGCGACCACAGCATTCCGTTATCCCCGGTTCAAATCCAGTTCCGCGCTCAGCGTATCGGCGGCGGCAATCGCCTCCGCCCGTGTCTGCGCCCGATCCATCCAGCCCGACATCGCCGCGCGCGCGGCCTCGGGCAAGGTCTCGATCTCGGCCATCGCATCCAGCAACCGGCCCTCCTTCACCGCCGCCTCGGCCCGACTCAGGATCGCGTCGGCGTCGTCGCCCTCGCGCGGCTCGAGCGAGCGAACCCCGAGTTGATCCTTCAGGAACGACCCGAACCCGCCGCCTTCGTCCTTGCGTGCCGCGGCCAGCGCCGCGCGCGCCGCATCGGGAAAGGCGGCGGCCAGATCGGCCATCGTGTCCACGCCCGCATCCGCAACCCCGGCCAGTTCCGGCGGCAGGTCCACGCCAAGTTGGCCCAGATCCTCACCCGCTTCGGCGAATCCCGTCCCCGTATCGAGCGCGGTCAGGATCCGCATCATCGCCGCCCGCGTCGTCGCCTCCTGCGCGGTCATCTCCGCGCTGGCCTCTTTCTGCTCGGCCTCGGCCAACAGCTCCTCGATCTCGGCGCGCTGCGTGGCCATCGCGTCCTGCACGGCCTGCAACTCGCGCTCATAGGCCGCCACCGCCTCGGGCGACGCGGCCTCGGTGATCGGCCGCTTCTCCAGATCGCTGACCCGCGTCTCAAGCGCCGACAGACCCTCGCTCAGTTCATCGACCCGGGCATCCAGCGACTCCACCGCACCCTGCACGCCCTCAAGCTCCTCCAATCGCGTCTCGATCGGGCCAAGGTCGGGCGCGGCCTCCCGCAACGCCGCGATCGCATCCGCCTGGTCGTCCAGCCGCGCGCTCACCTGCGCCTCGAACCCGTCATCGCCCATCAACCCCGGCCAGACCTCGGGCAGGACATAGACCGCCGCGCCAAAGCCGATCCCCGCCGCCACGACCCCGCCCAGAAGCATCGGCAGGAAACCGCCCTTGCGGATCACCATCGGTTCGGGTTCCGCTGCTGGCGCCGCGCTCGCTGCTTCGGCGCCGCCCCACGGGGTTGCATCCGGTGCCTCGTCGCCATCGGTTGCCTGCACCCCGGACTCTTCGTCCCTCTCCCCGGGCGCCGGGGTCACGTCTTCGGTGGCGGATTCGGTGGTCGCATCGTCCGGCGAACCCTCGGGCTCCGCACCCTCGGGCCGCTCGGGAACCTCTGATACAACCTCCTCAATCGCCTTCCTGAGCTTGTCGGCGTCAACCTCACGCCCGGCTTCCGGCTCATTCTTCGGTTTCGATGTCTTCGCCACCTGATACCACCTTCCCGAATCTCGACCTGGGACAACCCCGTTCAATCCAGACGACCTTACTTGGCACCCCGCCCGGCCTCAAGCCGCCTCGCTGCGTCGAACAGTCCTTGAACCGCATCCAGCATCGATTGCGCATCCGGGCGGGTCGCAATGCTCAACCCGCGGGCACCCACATCGCCCAGCGCATCGCCCACCGCCGCGCTCATCGCCGCGATGAAAAGCGGCGCGCGCGCAGCATGATCCCCGGAACGCTCCGCCGCGCATTCCCGCGCAAACTGCCGCGCCGTCCGGGGCGAAAACAGCGGAACAACCACGGGCGCCATACCCTGCAACAGCGCCCGCGCCTCCGGGGTCAACGGCTCTGCCACCTGGTCATAAACCACCGCCGCGCGCGTCTCGCGCCCCGCGTCGCTCAGGATCGCCGCCAGGTCGGCAATCGCGTGGCGCCCCCTCACATGCACGAACGGCCCCGCCTCGCCGCTCTCCAGAATGGCCGCGATCAATGCCTTGGCATCGCCGCTGGCCGAACGCGCGGTGAAACCCACCTTTGCCGCCGCCTCTGCCGTGGCATCGCCCACGCACCAGCACGCGCCGCCCACCGTGCCACCCATGCGCAAGAACCCCTCGACCCCGCGCGGCGAGGTAAAGATCGGCATACCCAAGGGCAAATCCGCCGCCAGCCACGCGATCCGCAACAGCGGCGATTGCACGATCCGCACCGCGCCCAGACGCGTCCGCAGTGCATCGGCAAAGGGCCGCGCGGCGTCATCTGGACGGGTCAAGAGGATCACGGGTTGCATCACAGGTTTCATCACGGGCGACCACGGGCAAACTTGTTATTCGCGCTTGACCGGTGTTACCTGCCCCAAAGCGGCCACGCAACGGAAACACCATGGGCAACAGCCTGACCATCCTCGGCATAGAAAGCAGTTGCGACGACACCGCCGCCGCCGTGGTCCGTGGCGTGCCGGGCGCGGCCCATATCCGCGCGTCCGTGGTCCATGGCCAGGCCGAGCTGCATGCCGACTATGGCGGCGTAGTGCCCGAGATCGCCGCCCGCGCCCATGCCGAACGGGTCGATATCTGCGTAAAAGAGGCTCTGTTACAGGCCGATCTGGCCCTGTCCGACATCGACGCCATCGCCGTCACCGCCGGGCCCGGCCTGATTGGCGGGGTCCTCTCGGGGGTGATGTGTGCCAAGGGGCTGGCCATTGGCGCGGGCAAGCCGCTGGTCGGGGTCAACCACCTCGCCGGGCACGCGCTCACCCCGCGCCTCACCGATGGAATCGTCTATCCCTATCTCATGCTTCTGGTCTCGGGCGGGCATTGCCAGTTCCTGCTGACGCGCGGGCATGGCGATTTCTCGCGCCTCGGCGGCACCATCGACGACGCCCCAGGCGAAGCCTTCGACAAGACCGCCCGGCTTCTCGGCCTGCCCCAGCCCGGCGGCCCCTCGGTTCAGGCCGAGGCCGCGCATGGCGACCCCACCCGCTTCCGCTTCCCGCGCCCGCTGCTCGACCGACCCGGCTGCGACCTCTCGTTCTCGGGGCTGAAAACCGCGCTCCTGCGCGCCCGCGATGCGATCGTCACGGAAAAGGCCGGCCTCACCCGTCAGGACCGCGCCGATCTCTGCGCCTCGTTCCAGGCCGCCGTGGTCGATGTGCTGGCCGGGAAAACCGCCCGCGCGCTGGCGCTCTACCTGGCAGAAAATCCCGCCGCGCCGGTCCTCGCCGTGGCCGGTGGCGTCGCTGCGAATACCGCCATTCGGGCAAGGTTAGAGACGCTTTCCGCCGACCACGCCACCCGTTTCCTCGCCCCGCCCCTGGCGCTTTGCACCGACAACGCCGCGATGATCGCCTATGCCGGCCTCGAACGCTTTGCCGCCGGCGAACAGGACGACATGACCCTCGCCGCCCGCCCACGCTGGCCGCTCGATGCAACACGACCCGGCCTTCTGGGATCGGGCAAAAAGGGGGCCAAGGCATGATCGCGATCCTGGGATCGGGCGCATTCGGCACCGCGCTGGCCATCTCGCTCGCACAGAACGGCGGCGACATCCTGCTCTGGGCGCATGATTCCGACCACGTCGCCGAGATGCGCAACACGCGCCAGAACACCCGCCGCCTGCCCGGGCCGCGTCTGCCCGACAACATCCTGCCGACCGACGATCTTGGCGCCCTGCCCGCAGACATCCCCGCGCTCGTCTCGGTGCCGATGCAGACCCTGCGCGGCTTTCTCGACGACCACGCCGCCACGCTCGGCGCGCGCCCGCTGATCGCCTGCTGCAAGGGGATCGACCTCGAAACCCATCGTGGCCCGGTCGAAATCCTCGCCCGCCACGCCCCCGATGCGCAACCGGCCATCCTCACCGGCCCCAGCTTCGCCGCCGATATCGCCGCCGGCCTGCCCACCGCGCTCACCCTGGCCTGCGCCGACGAAACGCTCGGAAAGACCCTGCAACAGTCTCTGACAACGCCCAACCTGCGCATCTACCGCAGCACCGACACCACCGGCGCGGAACTGGGCGGGGCGCTCAAGAACGTCATCGCCATCGCCTGCGGCGCCGCGATCGGCCTCGGGCTGGGGGACAGCGCCCGCGCCGCGCTCATGACCCGCGGCTTCGCCGAGATGCAGCGCCTCGCGCTTGGGCGCGGCGCCCGTCCCGAAACGCTCATGGGCCTCTCGGGCTTCGGCGACCTCGTGCTCACCTGCACCTCGGATCTTTCGCGCAACTACCGCCACGGCCTCGCGCTTGGCTGCGGCGAGGATATAGACCCCACGATCACCGTCGAAGGCGTCGCCACCGCCCGCGCCGTCACCGACTGGGCCGCCGAACTGGAGATCGACATGCCGATCTGCGCCAGTGTCGCCGATCTCTGCGCCGGTCGCCTCACCGCCAGGCAAGCCCTGCAAACCCTGCTGTCCAGACCCTTGAAGGAGGAATAGATGCTCGTCGCTCTCATCGCCCGGGACATGCCCGGCAAGATCGAACTGCGCCGCGAAAACCGCGCCGCCCATCTCGACTATATCGAGGAAACCGGCATCGTGACCCATGCCGGTCCGCTGATCGTCGATGACGAAATGGCTGGCTCGCTGGTGATCCTGGAGGTCGAAACCATGGAGCAGGCTCAGGACTGGGCCGACAACGACCCCTACACCAGGGCCGGGCTTTTCGAATCCGTCAACCTGATCGAATGGAAAAAGGTGATCGGCTGATGCGTTACTGGCTGTTCAAATCCGAACCGACCACATGGGGCTGGGACGATCAACTCGCCCGCGGCGATGCGGGCGAGGAATGGGATGGCGTGCGCAACTACCAGGCCCGCAATTTCATGCGCGAGATGACACGCGGCGACCGCGGCTTCTTCTATCACTCGGTCAACGAAAAGCAGATCGTCGGCCTCGTCGAGGTCATCGCCGAATCCCACCCCGACAGCACCACCGACGACACCCGCTGGGACTGTGTCGACATCAGGGCGCTGGCCCCGCTGCCCCGCCACGTCACCCTCGACGAGATCAAAGCCGATCCCCGCCTGGCCGACATGGTGCTGGTCAAGAACTCCCGCCTCTCGGTGCAGCCCGTCACCGAAACGGAGTGGCGCATCATCTGCGAACTCTGCGGAATGGAAGCCTGATCCCCGGCTTCATCTTGCCCGAAATACTCCCGCC
>JAABTV010000080.1 GCA_011389685.1 Paracoccaceae bacterium | reverse complement strand
CTGTCTGAGCCGTGCCAATGCCTTGTTATCCCGAACCAATCGCCCGTATGATGCGAGATGACGGGCAAGATCGCCAGCCCGATCTGGACACTTTGTGCGAAGGGAAATCCTGATTGTTTGGCGTTTCTGGCCCTTGTCACGAGGCAGGGGCCAGCGGAAGTACCAAACGCCATTGCGGGACGGGCAAAGATAGGCGGGTAGGTGCATGGGTGTGTTCCACTTTGTGGCACCCTTGTCCGTCCAAGTCTCAAGTCATTGATCTTTAGGGAAATGGTGGAGCCTAGGGGGATCGAACCCCTGACCTCTTGCATGCCATGCAAGCGCTCTCCCAGCTGAGCTAAGGCCCCGAAAGTTCAGGCGTCAAGTTCGGGCATTCGGCCTGTCGCCGCTGTCTAGGCAAAGCGTCGGGCGGGATCAAGCGGAAAATCGCGGTTTTCGCAGGCGTTCGATTCGCCCGGCGTCGAGAATCGCACAAACGAAAAATGCGCCGCTGCCGAGGCAGGGCGCATTTCGCTCACAGGCCAGCTGCGCCCGCGGATCAGTCGTCGTCATTCGCCGGAACGTCGGCGATGTCGTCGAGCGACACGTTGTCGTCGTCATCGTCATCCTCAAGCACATCCGCGCCCAGATCGACCTCGACATCATCCTCGAGAACATCCGTTTCCAGATCGTCCTCCTTGGCCTTGGTCTTCTTGGTCACGGCATCTTCGGAATCTGCGGACAGCAGGCTGCGCTTGCCGGTCTCGATATTGATGGCTTCACCGGTATAGGGGCTGACAACCGGGTTCCGGTTCATGTCGTAGAACCGCTTGCCGGTTGTCGGGCAGACGCGTTTGACGCCCCATTCTTCCTTGGGCATGGTAATCCCTCTAAACTCTCTTGTCCTGTCGACGGTCCGCGCCAACTGCCATAACATGCGCAGGGTGTCAAAGGCTTTCAGGGGCTTTCGTAAATGCAGGGAAACAGGCGCACGATGCAGAGCGCGGGGCGGCGGTCATGAAGGTGCATGTCATCCCCGGCGATCCGCCGGTCGAACTGCTGTTGCGGCGCTCCGGGCGGGCGCGGCGCATTTCGTTGCGGGTGTCGTCGCTGGACGGGCGAGTGACGCTGACCTGTCCGCAAGGCGTGCCCGAGGGTGCGGCGCTGGATTTCGCCCGGGACAAGGCCGATTGGCTGCGCCAGCAGCTTGCACGGACCCATGACGCGGTGACGGTGGGCATCGGTTGCGACCTGCCGTTTCGCGGGCGCCTGATCCCGGTTCTGCATGCCCCGGGGCGCGGGGTGCGGGCCGACGGCGATGGCCTGCATGTCGGCGGCGCGCCCGATCGCGCGGCCCCCCGGCTCCAGGCGTTCCTCAAACAGGCCGCCCGCGACCGGCTGGCCGCCGCCTCGGATCGCCATGCCGCCGCGCTGGGGCGGTCCTATGCGCGGCTCACCCTGCGCGACACGCGCTCGCGCTGGGGGTCATGCTCGTCGCGCGGCGGGCTGATGTATTCCTGGCGCCTGATCATGGCGCCTGATGACGTGCTCGACTACGTCGCCGCCCACGAGGTGGCGCACCTGGCCGAGATGAACCATTCGCCGCGGTTCTGGCGCCATGTCACGCAGCTTTACGGTGAGTCTTCCGCCCCGCGCCGGTGGCTGCGCGAACACGGGCCGGGCCTGCACCGCTACCAGTTCTGAGCACGCACCGCCCCGCACCCCATGCGATCCGCCACCGCAGCGCGGGATTGACGACGCCCGAATTTGTGATCACAAGAAGACCATGCTGACCCAGACCCGCCCCGACCCGTCGCCTTCGGCCCATGACCGCGTCTATCGCGGGCTGCGCACCCGCATCATGCATGGCGACATGGCACCGGGGCAGTCACTGACCCTGCGTGGCGTCGGCCGCGAGTTCGGCGTGTCGATGACCCCGGCGCGCGAATCGCTCAGGCGGCTGGTGGCCGAGGGGGCGCTGACCATGTCAGCCTCGGGGCGGGTCTCGACGCCCGAACTCAGCAACGAGCGGATCGAGGAACTGGCCGCGCTGCGCGCCCTGATCGAGGTCGAACTGGCCAGCCGCGCCCTGCCACGCGCCCACATGGCGCTGATCGAGCGGTTGCAGACCATCAATGCCGGGCTGGCAGAGGCGATCGCGCGGCAGGACCCGGTGGCCTATATCCGGGCCAACCTGGAATTCCACCGCACGCTTTACCTGCGCGCGCAGGCGCCCGCGATGCTGGCCATGGCCGAAACCGTCTGGCTTCAGCTCGGGCCGACCATGCGGATGCTCTACGGGCGGCTCAGGCGCAAGGAAGTGCCACAGTTTCACCGGATGATGATCTCGGCGCTCAAGGCGGGCGACGAGCCGGGGTTGCGGCTGGCGGTGCGCTCGGACGTGACCCAGGGCCTCAAGATGCTTCAGGGGTGACGCGATGGAGCTGGGGCCGGTCCTGATCACGCTGGGGGCACTTTTCCTGATCGGTCTGGCGGCGGATTCGCTGGGCCGGCGCACACGCCTGCCCCGGGTGACGCTGCTCTTGCTGTGCGGGATCGTGGTGGGCGGATCGGGGTTCGATCTCATCCCGACCGAAATGAAGGTGTTCTACGATTTCCTGTCGGTCATGGCGCTGACCATGGTGGCGTTTCTGCTGGGCAATTCGCTCAGGCGCGAAACGCTTGCGCGGCACGGCGCCGCGATCCTTCTGGTTTCGCTCTGCATTGTCCTGCTCACTTTTGCCGGGGTGAGCGCGGGGCTGTGGCTGGCCGGTCTGCCCGGGCCGGTCGCGCTGGTGATGGGGGCCATCGCCACCGCCACCGCACCCGCCGCGACCCATGACGCGATTCGCCAGTCCGGGGCCGAAGGGCCCTTCGTCGACGTGATCCTCGGCATCGTCGCCATCGACGATGCGTGGGGCCTGATGGTGTTCTCGCTGGCCATGATCGGGGCGCCCGTGCTGGAAAGTGCAGGTGAGGCCGCGCCTCTTTCTCAGGCGGCGTGGGAGATGGGCGGCGCGGTCGCTCTGGGCGCGGTCATCGGCCTGCCCGCCGCCTATCTCACCGGACGGCTCAGCCCGGGCGAGGCGCTTGAAAGCGAAGCCATCGGGATAGTCTGCCTGACCGCCGGGCTTGCGATCTGGCTCGAGGTGTCGTTCCTGATCGCGGGCATGGTGGCCGGGGCGCTCATTTCCAATCTGGCGCGCCACCACGACCGCGCCTTCGACGAGATCGAACATCTGGAATGGCCGTTCATGATCCTGTTTTTCCTCTTGGCGGGGGCCAAGCTCGATCTGGGTCTTCTGGTCGGGATCGGTGGTTTCGGCCTGCTCTTGATCGCCTTGCGCGGGGTCACCCGCGTGGCGGGCGGCTGGATCGGGGGGCGGCTGGCCGGAATGTCGCCGCGCGAAAGCCGGTGGATCGGCGTGGCGCTCCTGCCGCAGGCAGGGGTGGCGGTGGGCATGGCGCTGATCGCGGCGCAGGCCTTTCCAGAACAGGGCGAGGTGATCCTGACGCTGACCATCGGCGCCACGGTCGCGTTCGAGTTGATCGGCCCGGTGATGACCGTGCTGGCGGTGCGCCGTGTCGGCGCGCAGGACGCAAGCAAAGCGTCAGGCCGCAAGCCCCTTTGAGCCGAGATCGAGGTAACGGCGACGGCGATCCTTGACCAGTTTCCTGCCCGACCGCCCGCCCAGCTCGGCCAGCATCGCGCCGATCGCCTCGCCCACGGCCGTGATCGTGGCATCGCGGTCGCGATGCGCCCCGCCCAGCGGCTCGCGGATCACCCGGTCCGTGACCCCCAGCTTTTCGAGATCCTGCGCGGTCAGGCGCAGCGCCTCGGCAGCCTCGCGCATCTTCTCGGCGTCTTTCCACAGGATCGAGGCGCAACCCTCGGGCGAGATCACCGAATAGATCGAATGTTCGAGCATCGCCACCCGGTCAGCGGTAGCAAAGGCCACGGCGCCGCCCGATCCGCCCTCGCCGATGATGACGCTGACCAGCGGCACACCGATCTGCAGGCATTTCTCGGTCGAACGGGCAATCGCCTCGGACTGGCCACGCTCTTCCGCGCCCTTGCCGGGATAGGCGCCCGCGGTGTCGACCAGCGTGATCACCGGCAGGCCGAACCGGTCGGCCAGATCCATCAGCCGCACCGCCTTGCGATAGCCTTCGGGCCGGGCCATGCCGAAATTGTGCTGGATGCGGGACTTGGTGTCATGGCCCTTCTCATGGCCGATCACCATCACGGGCCGATCGCCGAACCGGGCCAGCCCGCCCATCACCGCGTGATCGTCGGCGAAATTTCGATCGCCGGCCAGCGGCGTGTATTCCGCGAACAGCGCCTTGATGTAGTCGCGACAATGCGGCCGGTCCGGGTGCCGCGCGACCTGCGCCTTCCGCCACGGCGTCAGCCTGGTGTAAAGCTCTTCGAGAAGCTCGCGCCCCTTCTTGTCCAGCGCCGAAGCCTCGGCATCGACATCCATTTCCTCGTTGGCCCGCGCCATGGCGCGCAGCTCCTCGGCCTTGCCTTCGATCTCGGCCAGCGGTTTCTCGAAGTCGAGGTAATTGGTCATACGGACACTCCAACGCTTGATTCTGCGCTATATGACGTCCCCGACGCGGCGATGCAACTCCTGCGCGGTCGAACCGGGCGGGTCACGCCGCCGGGAAAAGCACCGGGTAAAGCGTCGCCACCAGCAGCAGCGCCATCGCCCAGTTGAACGCCCTGAGACGCGCCGGGTTGGTCAGGATGCGCCGCATCTGCTGGCCCATCACCGTCCATGTGCTGACCGAGGGCAGGTTGACCGCGCCAAAGATCACCGCGACCAGCGCGATCGCCGCCAATGAGCGGTCCGGCGCATAAAGCGTGATCGCCGAAAGCCCCATGGTCCATGCCTTGGGATTCACCCATTGAAAAAGCGCCGCCTGGACAAAGCTGAACGGACGCCCGCCCGGCGCCGCGCCATCCTCGGGCGGGGCGGCGTTGGCGATCTTCCACGCCAGCCACAAGAGATAGCCGACACTGGCGACCCTGAGCAGCGTGTAGCTGAGCGGAAAGGCATCGAACAGCCGGATCAGCCCGACCCCGACCAGAAGCACCATCACCACGAACCCGACCCCGATGCCCAGCATATGCGGGATCGACCGGCGAAACCCGAAATTCGCCCCCGACGCCATCAGCATGAGGTTGTTCGGCCCCGGCGTGATCGACGAGACGAAGGCGAATAGGACAAAGGCGGGCAGCATGCTCTGGCTCATGGTCGCAATATATTGACTTTCTGACGCAAACAGGATGCAAATTGCAGGGAATTGGCGGAATTTTCGCAACATAAAATGAAACTCGACGCCATAAACCGGAAAATATTGCGCGAACTGACCCGTGACGGTCGGATCAGCAATCTCGAACTGGCCGACCGCGTCGGGCTGTCGCCCTCGGCCTGCCTGCGCCGGGTGGCCGCGCTGGAAAAGGCGGGCGTGATCCGCGGCTATCGCGCGGTGCTCGATCCGGTGCAGATGGGGGTGGGCTTCGTGGCCTACATCACCGTAGGGCTCAGCCAGCACACCAAGGCAGCGCAGGAAGCGTTCGAACGCGCCATGGAGCGCGCGCCCGAAGTGCGCGAATGTCACAATGTCACCGGTGCGGTGGAATACCTGCTCAGAGTCGAAGCGGCGGACCTCACGGCCTACAAGGCGTTTCACACCGAGGTTCTGGGGACATTGCCACAGGTGCAATCGCTCACCACCTACGTGGTGATCGGCTCGCCCAAGGACGACCGAGCCTGATCCGACCGGGCCTGACCCCAATGAGTGGCCTGCGGCCACACAGGTCTTGCGCCGCGCTTGCGCGCGTCGCGGCAGGCGCTCGCGGCCAGCGGCGGCAAATCGCCCAAAACGGGCCCGGGTGGTTCCAGAAATGCGCCGGCTGGGATATGAAGAAAAGGTCACCAACCACGAGACCACCCATGCCCCTTACCCGCCGACTGTTCCTTCTCGCACCCCTGGCACTCGTCGCATGCGGTCGGCGCGAACGGGTCTCGACCATGCGCGAGCGCGGGAATGACAACCCGCCACTTCACCCCAACGAAACGCCCGACCTGCGCGCGCTGATCAACAAATGGGCCGATCATTACCAGGTGCCCCGCAAACTGGTCCACCGCCAGGTCATCCGCGAAAGCACCCACCGCCCCTCGGCGCGCAACGGACCCTATTACGGCCTCATGCAGATCCTGCCCCAGACCGCCCGCACCATGGGCTTCCGGGGCAAGCCGTCGGATCTTCTCGATCCCGACACCAACCTGAAATACGCGGTCAAGTATCTGCGCGGCGCCTATCTCGTCGCCGAGGGCGATCAGGACGCGGCGGTGATGTGGTATGCCCGCGGCTACTATTACGAGGCCAAGCGCAAGGGGCTTCTGGTCGAGACCGGCCTGCGCCCGGCCTGAGCCGGGCCCGAGTTCACCCGGCCCCTTCATCTTGCGTGAAATACTCCGGGGAGTGTGAGGGGCAGTGCCCCTCACCTACGGGCGAAGCACATGCCGCACCCGCATAACGCGCGCCGCATTAACTTAATGCGCGTTAACCTTCATGCGATCCACCCGGCAGCCGGATGGCAACCGGGCGGCAGCCGGGAGTCACCCCCCCGATTCACCGCGAAAATCCGCTTTAACCCTTGGCGATCAGCTCGGCCTGTTTCACAACCACCTCGGCCTGCTTGATGCTGGCGATGTCGACCAGGCGGCCCTTGTAGACGGTCGCACCCGCGCCGGTGCGCTTGGCCTCTTCCATCGCGGCAAGGATTTCGCGGGCCTCGGCCACGGCCTCTTCCGAGGGCGTAAAGACTTGGTTTGCAAGCGCAATCTGCTTCGGGTGAATCGCCCATTTGCCAACCATGCCCAGCGTCGCAGACCGCCGCGCCTGCGCGATAAAGCCCTCGTCATCGCTGAAATCGCCGAACGGCCCGTCGACCGGCAGGACGCCATGGGTGCGGCAGGCCGCCACGATCGCCGCCTGCGCCCAGTGCCAGGGATCGGGCCAGTGTTTCTGCCCTTCGCGCAGCATGTAATAATTCTCCTGCGTGCCGCCGATTCCCGTCGTCTGCATCCCCATCGAGGCTGCAAAATCGGCTGCTCCCAAGGACATAGCCTTCAAACGCGGGCTTGATGCGGCAATCGCTTCGACATGGGCGATGCCGGCTGCGCTCTCGATGATCACCTCGAAATCGACCGGCTTCTCGCGGCCCGTCGCGCGCTCGATCCCGGTGACAAGCGCATCGACCGCATAGACATCCTCGCCGCATCCCACCTTCGGGATCATGATCTGGTCGAGCCGGGGTCCGGCCTGTTCCATGAGGTCGACGACATCGCGATACCAATAGGGCGTGTCGAGCCCGTTGATCCGAACCGAAAGCGTCTTCTTGCCCCAATCGACGCTGTTGATCGCCGCGATCACGTTCGCCCGCGCCGCGTCCTTGTCCGTTGGGGCAACGGAATCTTCAAGATCGAGGTTTATGACATCGGCCTGCGACGCTGCCATCTTCTCGAACAGCTTGGTATTCGAGCCGGGACCGAAGAGTTGACAGCGGTTCGGACGGGCCGGTGCGGCGGGTTGAATGCGAAAGCTCATGAGGTGCGCCTTTCGAGTTGTAAGGATGTTGCGTCATTGTTGGGCAAGGCGATATAAAATTACGACCCCTGTCGCAAGGGTCATTTTGCACTCGCAGAATTTCCGGCGCGCCCTGCCCTGCTGACCGCGCAGGTCTGCCATCCGAATTCCGGGCAAGTGCGGCTCCAGGATTGCTTGTTTTTGCATCGTTTCGAATAATCTCCCGTGTTCTGCCTGAAAATTGAAAGAAGCTTCGATTGGCGCGCCTGGGCACGTGGATATTGCAAAGCTCTTTCATTGATTCTGCTAAAAGGTTTTGCGATTGGATACTGGCACGAACCGGAAGGGCCATGGGCATGATCAAGACACCGTATCTGTTGTTTCTGGGCGACGCACCCGACCAGCTGGCCGCAAAGGTGGCCCAGGGCATCAAGGACTGGCGCCCCGAGAATGCGGTTGGCCAATACCGGATGGAAGGTTGCAAGGCCGATATGGGCCTGCCCGACATGGACCTTGCCGCCGCGAAAGCGGCCGGTGCGAAAACACTGGTGATCGGCGTCGCCAACCGTGGCGGCGTGATCAGCCAGGAATGGAAAAAGGTTCTGGTCATGGCCCTGGAGGAAGGGTTCGACCTCGCCTCTGGCCTGCATAACCTGCTGCGCGACGAACCCGATCTGGTCGCGGTGGCCGAGGCTTGCGAACGTGTTTTGCATGACGTGCGGGTGCCCGAGGTCAAGTATCCCATCGCCAATGGCGTGAAACGCAGCGGCAAACGGTGCCTTGCCGTCGGTACGGATTGTTCGGTCGGCAAGATGTATACCGCCATGGCCATGGACGCGGAAATGAAAGAACGTGGAATGAAATCCACCTTTCGCGCAACCGGGCAGACCGGCATCCTGATCACCGGTGATGGCGTGCCGCTCGATGCGGTGATCGCCGATTTCATGGCCGGCTCGATCGAGTGGCTGACACCGGATAATGACGCGGATCACTGGGATCTGATCGAGGGACAAGGCTCGCTCTTTCATGTGAGCTATTCGGGCGTGACCATGGCGCTCATCCATGGCGGCCAGCCCGACGCGCTGATCCTGTGCCACGAACCGACGCGCGACCACATGCGCGGCTTGCCGGATTACAAACTGCCCACGCTCGAGGCCCTGCGCGACACGGCGCTGCCGCTGGCACAGGTGGCCAACCCGGATTGCAAGGTGGTGGGGATTTCGGTCAACACCCAGCATCTGGGCGAGGACGAGGCCAAGGCCTATCTCGCCGAGGTCGAGGCGCGCATGGATCTTCCGGCGGTCGATCCGTTCCGGCATGGTGCCGGGCGGCTGGTGGATGCGTTGGCGAGCGTCTGAACCATCGGCATTTGCTCGGGCCTGGGACGCCTCCGGCGGGAGTATTTTTGGCAAGATGAAAGGGTTTTCCCGTGCAGATCACCGTGACCCCCGAGACCTTCCAGCTCGCGCAGGCCTTTACCATCTCGCGCGGATCGCGAACCGAGGCGAAGGTGCTGACCGTGCGGATATCGGACGGGTTCATCTCGGGCCGGGGGGAATGCGTACCCTATGCGCGATATGGCGAGACGCTGGAAAGCGTGACCGCCCAGATCGAGGCCCTGTCCGGCCCGGTGACGCGTGGCGCGCTGGATGATCTTTTGCCCGCAGGGGCGGCGCGCAATGCCGTGGATTGCGCATTGTGGGATCTCGAGGCCAAGAAAACCGGCAAAAGGGTCTGGGACCTGGCCGGGTTGCCCGTTCCGGGGCCTGAGATCACGGCCTATACCCTGTCGCTCGACACGCCGGAGAGGATGCGTGAACAAGCGGCGAAAAATGCCTTCCGCCCGCTTCTGAAGATCAAGCTCGGCACGCCCGACGACATGCCCCGGCTTGAGGCGGTGCGGGCAGGGGCGCCGAAATCGACCATCATCGTCGATGCGAACGAAGGCTGGTCGGCCGAGGTCTACGCCGATCTCGCCCCGCATCTGGTCCGGCTTGGCGTGGCGCTTGTCGAACAACCCCTGCCCGCAGGCGAGGACGACGCGCTTGTCGGGATGCAACGCCCGGTGCCGGTCTGCGCCGATGAAAGCGCCCATGACCGTGCCTCGCTGCCCGGACTCAAGGGCAAATATGACGTGGTCAACATCAAGCTCGACAAGACCGGCGGCCTGACCGAAGCACTGGCCCTGAAACAGGCGGCGCTGGCCGGGGGCTACAAGGTGATGGTCGGCTGCATGGTGGGGTCGAGCCTTGCCATGGCGCCTGCGACGCTGGTGGCGCAGGGCGCGATGGTGACCGACCTTGACGGGCCGCTTCTTCTGGCCGAAGACCGTGACCACGCATTGACATTCGACGACGCCGGGGTGCATCCGCCCGTGGCCGAGCTTTGGGGCTGAGGAGACGTGACATGACCCGCACCGTATATGTGAACGGAGACTACCTGCCGGAGGACGAGGCCAAGGTGTCGATCTTTGACCGGTCGTTCCTGATGGCCGATGGCGTCTATGAGGTGACCAGTGTCCTGGGCGGCAAGCTCATCGACTTTGACGGGCACCTGGCGCGGCTCGAACGGTCGCTGGGCGAGTTGGACATGCAAAAGCCCGAAGCGTTTGATGATCTTCTGGACATTCACCGGGAACTGGTGCGTCGCAACGAACTGGTGGACGGGATGATCTATCTCCAGGTGTCGCGCGGTTCGGCCGGGGATCGCGATTTCGTGTTTCCCGACCCTGAAGAGGTCAAACCGACACTGGTTCTCTTTACCCAATCGAAGCCGGGACTGGCCGACAGCCCGGCGGCGAAAACCGGGATCAAGGTCATTTCGATCGAAGATATCCGCTGGGGCCGGCGTGACATCAAGACGGTTCAGCTTCTCTATCCATCCATGGGCAAGATGATGGCCAAGAAGGCCGGGTGTGACGATGCCTGGATGGTCGAGGACGGGTTCGTGACCGAAGGCACCAGCAACAACGCCTATATCGTGAAGGGCAGCAAGATCATAACCCGCCAGCTTTCCAACGACATCCTGCACGGCATCACCCGTGCCGCCGTTTTGCGTTTCGCCCGCGAAGCACAGATGGAGGTCGAGGAACGGTCCTTCACCATAGACGAGGCCAAGGAGGCCGACGAGGGATTTGTCACCTCGGCTTCGGCGTTCGTGCTCCCGGTGGTCGAGATCGATGGTGTGGCCCTCAACGGCGGATCGCCGGGCCCAGTCGCCGCGCGGTTGCGTGAGATCTATCTCGACGAGAGCCTGAAATCGGCGATCTGAGGGTTCAAATCCGCGCTCGCCCGGAGTCAGCCAAAGCGCCAATTCGATGCGGTGACACCGCCAAAGATCATCTCTTCATGATAGCTGCGTGTCGCCGGTTCGTCCTCGGCGGCGCCGAGCGCGGCAAAAAGCGGGACCAAGTGATCCTCGCGCGCATGGCATATGCGGGCATGAGGCGCCGATTCCCATGCGAGAACCCCTTTGGTCCGTTGCGCCGGCGACAGATCGAGGGCCGTGCCCAGCCAGGCGTCGAAGGCTTCAGAAGGTTCGCGCGCGGCAGGCCCGAAGGCCGAAAGGTTATGGTAGGAAAGGCCCGATCCGATGATCGGGACCCCTTCCCTGCGCAAGGGGGCAAGAGCCCGACCCAGTGCGAGATGCTCTTGCGGTGAATAATGCGAACGCAGCGAGATCTGGATAAGCGGCATGTCGGCCTCGGGGTAGAGGATGGCCATGGGCACAAAGGTTCCGTGGTCGAAACCACGCTTGTCATCCAGCCTCGCGGGCAATCCGGCGTTGGTGATCAGCGCAGCGGCCTCTTCCGCCAGCGTCGGCGCACCCGGGGCGGGATAGGTGACCTCATAGGTATGCGGCGGGAAACCGTGATAATCATAGACCATCGGCGGATTCGCCGAATGCGTCACGGCAAAGGCGTCATCCTCTTCCCAATGGCCGGAAATCATGAGCACGGCGCTGGGCCGTTCGGGAAGACCATCCACCATGTCCAGGAAGCTCTGTTCGAGCGTCAGGAACGCCTCACGCATTTGCGCAATCCACAGCCATGAGCCACCGCCATGGGAGATGAAATAGCTTGGCATTGGGGTCATGACGGGCCTTCTTGTGAAAGCTTCGAGTGAAAAGACAGGCCCGTGCCTGGCCGTTTGAAACGGGAGCCGGCGAACAAGCTCTGTGCGCTGGTGTAATAAAGCGCGCCCGCCAACCCGGGGATCGTTTCCAAGGCCGGGATCAGCTATCGCTTTTCAGCACGTTCTCGCGAAAAGCAACGTCGAATTCGGCCTGTTTCTCGGCGCTGGCCTCGGTCTGGTTCCGTGTCTTCCACGTGTCATAGGGCATGCCGTAATAAATCTCGCGCGCTTCTTCCTTCGACATCTCTATTCCGCGTTCGGCGGCGGCCTCCTGATACCAGCGACTGAGACAGTTTCGGCAAAAACCGGCAAGATTCATCAGGTCAATATTCTGCACATCCTTGCGATCCTCCATCAGGTGCCGACGCAGTCGGCGGAACGCGGCAGCTTCGATTTCAGTGCGGGTCCGGTCATCCATTCGTGCCTCCTGGCCATGAAGCCATATCCAAATTTCGAGTGGTTCGGTCTTGTTCCTTGGCGTTGGCGGTCAGGCCGTCCACGCGTACAGAGCCGATCACATCGATAGCGGCAAACGCAAGGCCTGTCCTAGGGTCAGGATTCATAACCAGAACATGACGACGGCAGCCAATGCGCATGCCGACAGGAAGACCTTGGGGCACCTGTCGTAGCGTGTTGCGACGCGCCGCCAGTCCTTGAGCCGGGCGAAGCTGTTCTCGATCTTGTGGCGCTTGCGGTATCGGGCTTCGTCATGGGGGATCGGAACCTTGCGGTTCCTTCGGGAAGGTATGCACGGGATGATCCCCTTGTTTTCAAGGGCTTCGCGATACCAGTCCGCATCGTATCCACGGTCCGCCAGCATGTGTTCGGCGGGAGGAAGGCCGTCCAGCAGTGCCCGCGCGCCGATGTAATCGCTCCGCTGGCCGGCCGTCAGAAACATCCGCAGCGGGCGACCAGCCGCGTCTGTAACCGCGTGTAGTTTCGAGTTCATCCCGCCCTTGGTTCGCCCGATCAGGCGGCCGCGCCCCCTTTTTTCAGCCCCAGGCTTGAGGCTGTGCGGTGCGTCTTCAGATGCGTC
>JAABTV010000079.1 GCA_011389685.1 Paracoccaceae bacterium | reverse complement strand
CAAAATCCTCACCTTCACCAATGCCGTCATGCGCGACCGAAAACCCTTCCAGAGCAACGCTTGAAAACACAGTTGCCAGGGGGCGGTCGAGCGCTGCCCTTTCGTTGGGCATCAGCGGAATCCCAGTTGACGCGGCACGCAGTAGGGTCAGAAGGATCAATCGACCCGCACGAGGCCGCCCGCCAAGGGGCGGCCTTTTTCATGGCGGCGTGATTGCCCGGCTATTGCCGCAGTCAGACCCGTTTCAAGGCCAGAACCGCGTTGAGCCCGCCAAAGGCGAACGCATTCGAAAGCGCCGCCTCGACCCGCACCTCGCGCGCCACGTTGGGCACCACGTCGAGCGCGCATTCCGGGTCCGGCTCCTCATAGCCGATGGTGGGCGCGATGACGCCGTCGCGCAGCGCCATGATGCAGGCCAGAAGCTCGACCGCGCCGGTGCCGCCGATCAAATGGCCATGCATCGACTTGGTGGACGAGATCATCAGGTGATCGGCATGCGCCCCGAACACATCCGCCACTGCGGCGCATTCGGTCTTGTCATTGGCCGCCGTGCCGGTGCCGTGGGCGTTGATATAGCACACGTCCGACGCGTTCAGCCCGGCGTCGCGCAGCGCGCCCGCGATGGCCCGCGCAGCCCCCTGTTTCGACGGCATCACGATATCGGCCGCATCCGAGGACATGGCGAATCCCGCCACCTCGGCCATGATCTCGGCCCCGCGCGCCCTGGCATACTCGTAGTCCTCGAACACGAACACGCCGGCGCCTTCGCCCTGCACCATGCCGTTGCGATTGGCCGAGAACGGGCGGCAGGCGTCGCGTGACATCACGCGCAGCCCTTCCCATGCCTTGACCCCGCCAAAACACAGCATCGATTCCGAGCCACCCGTCACCATCACCGGCGCCATTCCGTAACGCACCATCTGGAACGCCTGTGCCATGGCGTGATTGGACGAGGCACAGGCCGAGGCCACGGTAAAGCTCGGCCCCTTGAGGTTGAACTCCATGCTCACATGGCTGGCCGCCGCGTTGTTCATCAGCTTGGGCACCACGAACGGGTGCACCCGGTTCTTGCCCTCTTCGTAAACCGTGCGGTAATTGTCATCGAGCGTGGTCATTCCGCCACCCGAATTGCCCAGGACCACACCGGAGCGCGCCGCGAGTTCGCCATGAAACTCAAGCCCGGCCTGCGCGATCGCCTCGCGCGCGGCGACGAGGGTGAATTGCGTGAACCGGTCGTAAAGCGACATCTGCTGGCGGTTGAAGATGCCTTCGGCCTCGAATCCCTTGACCTGCCCGGCGATCTTGATGGCCAGACGGTCGACGTCGCGGATCTCGATCGGGCCGATGCCGCAGCGCCCCTCGCGCATCGATTCGAGGGTTTCGGCCACGTCATGGCCAAGCGCGTTGATCGTTCCGGCCCCGGTGATGACGACGCGCTTCATGCCACCGATCAGGTCTTCTGTTCGGCGATCAGCCGCTCGATCCCGGCCACGATCGACGCGACTGAGGAAATGTCGAAATCGCTCTCTTCCGGCGCGTTGGCATTGAACGGGACCGAGATGTCGAAGGATTCCTCGATGGCGAAAATCGATTCCACGAGTCCCAGGCTGTCGATGCCCAGGTCCTCAAGCGTGCTATCCATCGTCACATCAGAGGGCGCAAGCACGGCCTGCTCGGCAATGATCGCGATCACCTTGTCTTTCACGCTCATCACGTTCGACCCTTGTTGTCATTCCTCGCGCCCATGTAATGCCTTTCCATCGCGATCGGAACAAGGGATTTGCGACAATTGCGTGACGCGGGGCCCGGACCCCTCCGGTCATGCGCCGTTCTCCAGTTCCGCAATGCGCGCCTTCATCGCGGCGAATTCCTCCATCATCCTGGGCAGGCGGCGCAGGGCCTTGTAGATATCGACATGCTGATCCAACCGCACTGCCGGATAGCCCAGCACGACTCGCCCCGCCGGCACCTTGCTCAGGATCACCGACGCGCCACCGGCGACCACGCGGTCGCCCACCGTGGTGTTGTCGGTGACACCGACCTGGCCGCCAAGGACGACATGGTTGCCGATCACGCTCGATCCGGCGATCCCGACCATGCCGGCGAACAGGCAATCATGGCCGACGACCACATTGTGCCCGATGAAGCCCAGACTGTCGATCTTGGTGCCATTGCCGATCCGGGTCGGGCGAATCGTTCCGGCATCGACACAGGTGTTGCAGCCAAGCTCGACATCATCGCCGATCACCGCTGCGCCGAGACTGTGAATGCGTGCCCAGCTTTGCGCCGCTGCATCGACATCCGCGCCAAGACTATCGCGCGCCTTTTCCACGGTGCTGACCTCGGGGGTGACAAAGGAAAACCCGTCCATACCGATGGCCGCGCCCGGATGGGCGATCAGACGCGCCCCGATCCGCACACGCGGCCCGATCCTGACCCCGACATGCAGGAGCGCATTCGCGCCGATCTCGCTGTCCGGGCCGACATAGACCTGCGGGCCAAGCGTAGAACCGGCGCCGATCCGCGCGCCGGCCCCGATCACGCAAAACGGGCCGATCGAGACATCGGCGCCGATCTCGGCGCCTTCGCCGATGATCGCGTTAGGGTCGATGCCCGGCGCATAGCCCGGCCCCTTGTCCAGCGCCGCGGTCAGCCCGGCCATGGCGAAGCGGGGGCGCGCGGGAATGATCGCCGCCGCGAGTCCGAGCGCCTGCCAATCCGCCCCCTCCCAGAGCATCGCGGCACGGGCGCGGCCCCGGGCGAGGTCTTCGGAATACTTGCGGCGCGTTGCCAGCGCCAGGTCCATGGGCCCGGCATCGGCCGGTTCGGCCACGCCGGTGATCTCGATTGAAACATCGCCGAACGCCTCGGCCCCAATCGCCTCGGCAATCTCGCTGATCGTGTGTGCCATCTGCCTGATCCTCGGTTTTCTGCGAGGCCAGACTTACCCCTGAACCGGGCGCAGTGCCACCCCCGCCTTGGCCAGCGCGGACCAGATCGCGGCATCGCGCCCATAGATGTCGCGGCGATACTGGGTCTTGCCCTTGGCCCTGGTATAGGCCGTGCGATAGATCAGGTGCACCGGCACCGGCGTTTCCAGTTTCACGGTGGTTTCGCGGCCGGTGTTGAGGTGGCTGTGGAACAGGCCCTCGGGATCATCCGTCTGCCGGGACAGCAATTCATAGGCGAAATCGAATGGTTGCTGCAACCGGATGCAGCCATGGCTGTAGGCGCGGGTTTCGCGCTCGAACAGGTGCTTTGTCGGCGTGTCATGCAGGTAGATGTTGTACTTGTTGGGAAACATGAATTTGACCAGCCCCAGCGCGTTGCCGCGGCTGGGCGGTTGCTTGATGTTGAACGGGAAGTTCCGCGCATTGTAGGCGCCGAAATTCACCGCGCCGCGGCTGACCACGCGGCCGCGCGCATCGACAAGCCGCAGATGCCCGACCGCATTCGGATTGCGCTTGAGTTGCGGCAGGTATTCCTTGACCGCGATCGAGCGTGGCACGTGCCATGTCGGATTGATGACCATGTGCTCCATCACGTCCGAAAACTCGGGGGTGCGGCGGTCATGGTTGGTGGCCCCCACGACCGAGCGGGTTTCAAAGGTCACGCTGCCCTGGTCTAGGATCTTGGCCGTGAAATCGGTGATGTTGACCAGGATGTGACGCTCGCCGCGGTCGATGTTGAACCAGCGCTCGCGTTCCATTGCCACGAGGATGGATCTGAACCGGTCCTCGACGCTTCGATTGATCTCGTCGAGTGTCCCGGGCCCGGCCACGCCATCGGCGGTCAGCCCGTGATCGTTCTGGAAGTCCTGCACCGCCCGTTGCATCGCCGCGCCGTAGTCCTGCGAGATCGACCGATCCAGATATCCCATCGCCGTCAGGCGGTTGCGCAGGTCGACGACCGCCGCGCCCGACTGCCCGGGCTTGAGCGACCTGGCCGCCACCGTCTTGCCCCAGCCGCCGCGCGCTGCGATGCGTTCGAGCCGCAGCTTTTCCTTCATCAGGCGGGCATATTCATGGCTGTCCGGCGGCAGGGCGCGAAAGAACGCGGTCGGCTCGCCCTCCATGATCGCGCCGAGATGCGCGGCGGCCGCGCTGCGGGGCACCTCGCGCTTGATGCCGTCGTCGATGCGCGCAGGGTCCAGCATGCCGGTCTGCATGTCGCGCGCCAGGCGCAGGAATCGGCGCGACATCTCGACCTCGACCAGACCGCGGTCGCGCGGGCTGCGCACATCCGCAAGGCGCCTCATCAGACCCCGAGGGTCATAGCGCTCGCGTGGCAGACCATGGGTATCGGCCGCGTCGATGGCGGCAAAGAAGGCCTTGCGTCGCTCGGCATCGCGGGCCGACGGGCCGGTCCAGATCGCGCGATAGTCATTGTCCCGGTAGAATCCGGCCAGATCATCGGTCTGCGCCGCGGCCTCGGCCACGGCCTGCTTGAAGGCCGTCACCTCGGACCGTGCCGCGCCGGACGCGATCACCGCCGCGATAAGTACTGCCAGCCCGACCGCGAACCGAAACCCGACCTGCCATTGCCACCGAAGCACCGCCATGAAATTCCCCGAATCTGTTGTTATCTAGAGATATATCGATCTTTTCTCGCCCACCGCGTTGCCGCCTGTCCATTCACAAACATGCCAGTTTACGGATTCGGGCCGGATTGATGCAAACCCACCTCGCCCCTTGCCCGCCCCATGGTGCCGCTTTGACCGCTTGGCCACATTTGCCGGGATTTCAGCGAAATTCTGCCGAAATAACTTGATAGCAAGGATTGAGATGCACAACGGGGTTGGTCGATGATTCGATCTATGCCATAAAAATCGTGCATCTGGGGATGAGATGGCAGGTTACGCGTAACATCGCGTTCTAACACAGGTAAGCGACGGGACGGCGCTTTATATATGAATGATCAAGGCTCACTGGGCATTTCGAGACGTGGACTTCTCGGATTGTTCGCGGCTTCCGCCGTAGCGGCGGCGCCAACCTATTCCAAGGCAGCAGGATTTCTTCGTGGCGGCGGGGACATAAGACGTCTCAGGATGTATTCCCCGCGCACCGGCGAAAAGCTCGACATGATCTACTGGATCGAGGGCGACTATATCAAGGATGCGGTGCAGGAGATCCACTGGTTCATGCGCGACTGGCGCACCAATGACGTCAAGGGCATCGATCTGCGCACCATCGACATCATGGCCGCGTCGCACAACCTTCTCGATGTGAGCGAGCCTTACATGCTCCTGTCCGGCTATCGCAGCCCCAAGACCAACGCCATGCTGCGCGCGCGTTCGAGCGGGGTGGCCAAGAATTCGCTTCACCTCAAGGGGCAGGCCGCCGATCTGCGCCTCGCCTCGCGTTCGGTCAACCAGATGGCGCGCGCCGCCGCGTCCTGTCGCGCCGGTGGTGTCGGGCGCTATTCGGGGTCGAACTTCGTGCATATGGATTGCGGCCCGGTTCGCAGTTGGGGTCGGTAATCTGCCGGCCCCCTACGGTTTTCCAGTGAAACGCCCGCGCCATAGGTGCGGGTGTTTCAATGTCTGACAGGGGCTTTCGTCACGCTACGAAAGCGGCCATGATGCGGCAACAACGTTTCCCGCCCGGCCCTTGCGCAAAGGACGCACCCGATGACACGACAGAACGACTATGGCCAACCGATCGGCGATCCTGTCGCGGGTCCGTTTCCGCGCCCGCGCCCGCCGCGCACGGAAATGTCGGGCCGCTATGGCAGGCTGGTCCCGCTTGACCCCGCCCATGCGCCGGCCCTCCATGCCGCCTATGCCTCGGCGCCGGACGGGCGCGGCTGGACCTATCTGCCAAACGGTCCCTATGAGCGCGAAGAAGACTATGCCGACTGGGTTGCCGCCGCCGCCGAAAGCGACGATCCGCTGCATTTCACCGCGCTTGATCCCGATCACCGCCCGCTCGGCACCGCCAGTTTCCTGCGCATCGACCCGGGCGCCGGCGTGATCGAGGTGGGATTCATCAATTTCTCGCATCTCATGCAGCGCTCGCGCCTTTCAACCGAGGCGATGTTCCTGATGATGTCACGCGCCTTCGACGACTTGGGATACCGTCGCTATGAATGGAAATGCGACGCGCTCAACGCACCGTCGATCACGGCGGCGAAGCGGCTGGGCTTCACCTATGAAGGCACGTTCCGCCAGGCCACCCATTACAAGGGCCGCAATCGTGACACCGCGTGGTTCTCCATCATCGACAGCGAATGGCCGGCGATCCGGGATGAATTCACCCGCTGGCTCGACCCTGCCAATTTCGACGCAACTGGCCGCCAGAAGACCCCGCTCGGGACAAGATAGAGCGTTTCGGGAATACCCTGACACAGTATGCATCGCCAATGTCCCGAGAGCGCGAAGCGCGACAGGGTATTGGCGATTCACGTTTTCCCGAAACGCCATAAAGGCCCGGAGCGCGAGGCCCCGGGCAGTTGAACAGGAAAGCCAAGGGAGGTCAGCCTTCCTGTGATTTCAATCTCCACGGCTCGTCCGCCTGCAAATAGGCCTCCTGCTCGGGGGTGAGGTCGATCTCGTCATAGCCGGTGACCATCGGCTTCACATGGGCGGCAAAGCCGTGTCCCACGGTCAGCAGATAGACATGCACGATGACGAAGGCGGCGATCACATAGGCCGCGAGCAGGTGCAGGTTGGCGATGACCCAGATCCAGAACCCGGCATCGGGCACCGCGCCGGACCAGAGGTTATAGGTCAGATACAACAGCCCCGTGCTCCAGATCGCCGGGAAGACGAACCATTTCAGCCCGAAATAGGTCGCCGCCTGGAGCGGGTTGTGCTTGCGCCAGAGCACCTTCTTGTAAGGGTGCTTGCGCCCCTTGAATACGCCCCAGGCATAATAGAGCACGACTTGCAGCATCCCCTCCATCGAGGGGATGAACTGTTTCCATGTGCCGGTGGTGAACAGCCAGAAGGTGGCAAAGATCCATAGCGCCAGAAGCGCCAGCGCCGCCGCCGTGTGCAGCATCACCGCCGGGCCGAACGGGATCAGCCCATGCACCCCGTTGAGGCCGAACCCGGTGATCATCAGAGTCACGATCAGCACGACCTGCGACCAGTGCCAGAGGCGTTCGAATCGCGGATAGACCTTGACGATGCGCTTACTCATGATCGCCCCCTTTCCTGCCCGCGAAGATGCGGATCGCGGCGTGGGCCAGAACCCCCAGAAGCGCGCCCAAGACGATGAGCCTGCCCAGGATCCCGGTCCAGCTGTTGCTGTCTGTGCCGGGCATGTAGATGCCCGCAAGCCCCCGCAAGCGACCCTCTTCGGCATGGCAGGATGCGCAATCGAGCGCCTGCTCGGCCGGTGCGACCATGTGGGTGATGGGCCAGTACATATGCGTATCGACAAAGCCGAACTCGCCCGAATACTCCACGCCCGCGGCCTTCATCCCCGCCTCGACCGCGCGGCCCCAGTCGAAATTGGTCCAGAACGCGGTGTCGGTCGTCGGCCCCCAGACATGGGTATAGGCCAGATGGTTGAGCTTGCTGTCATAGGCCTGCCGCCCCTCCATCCGCTTGAACGGCCAGATCCGGCTCGATCCGTCACTCGGGTCGCCCTTGATCAGGTTGACATCGACGGTCCGGCTCGGGTCGATGGTGCGGTCATGGGTGGCATATTCGACCTGCCCGTCGAACCACGCATAATGCGGCACGACATTCTCGCCCCATTCGAAATCCCCCTTGGTCGAGACATAGCTGTGAAGCTCAGCCCCGTCCGACTGGGTAAAGTCGTGCAGGGCAAAGGGCTTGCCCGCGTCATCGAGCTTGCCTGCGGTGGACCAGTCCCAGACCGTCTTGGTGGCGACCCCGCCGCGTGCGAATTCGGGGATGTGGCAGGTCTGGCAGGCGATCTTGTCCACGTGATCGTTGAGCTTGATGCCCTTGAGGTTCACCGGATGCGGGCTCTCGCCGTGGCAGCTTTCACAGGTGGCCACGTCGCGCCGCTCACCGGGCTTGAGCGGCTTGTCATGATGCGGATCGACCGCGTTGACCGCATAGCGCGAGCCGGCCCATTGATGTTGGTCGCTGACATGGCAGGTCGAACAGGTCATGTTCTCGCCATCGGGCGACATGTGCACATCGACCTCTTTCGGCGGGCTGTAAAGCGCCGAGCTCAGATCGCCGTGTTTCACATTGTCCCCGCCCCCGCCATAAAAGTGGCAATTGCCGCAATTGTCCCGTCCCGGCTGGCCCACGGATTGCGCCGCCTTGGTCAGGTCCACCGCCCAGGCCGGTGCGCCGGTGATCGTCTTGGTGCCGGGTTTTACCGGATCGAGCGGCGGGTGCCCTGCCCCGGCTGCCGATTTGGTGTATTGCCCCGACCGGTCGTGACAGACCAGACAATCCACCGCCGTTTCCTGTTGCGGCGGCGGCTGGTTTATATCCTCCCAGCCATAGCCCGCGTGACACGACGTGCAGCGCGGCTCGTTGCCCGCCACCGCGCCACAGAACGAGTTGATGACATTCGATTTCCCCAGTTTCTGCCCGGTCTGCGGGTGGGTGTAATCCCATTCGAAATGGATCGAGTGCATCACCTGGTCGTCGGCCTCGGTGTGACAACTCAGACAGGCTTCGGTTACTTCGGGGCCCGAAGCGAAGTCCTTCTTCAGTATCTCGAACTTGGAATGATCCGCCGTGCTGGCCCGCGCCGGCGTTGTGGATCGCGGCGCGTCCGGCGCCTGAACGGATCCGCCCTCAACATCTTCCGCAGCTATTGCAGGCAGGGAAACCCCGATCCCGATTCCCACCGCCAAAGCCATTTTCATGAAGTAGTTCAATACGATCCCTCCCAGAGCCACGCGCGTCCGCATGTCGCCTTGCCGACCAGGTTAAAGCTCAATCGGCGATTCAACTTTGACATATGTCAAGTTTTGCATATTTGAATGCCGCCGCGTCGCGCTTTACCATGGCTGCACCATGCCTAACCTGCCCCAAGGGAAAGCCGAGGGAGGAAACCCGATGTCCATCTATACAGAGAACGACGCCACCGGCCTCACCGCGCTGGTGGCCGGGGGCGAGATCACGCCGGATGAGCTGCTTGTTGACGCGGCACTTGCACAGGCGGCGGCATGGACCCGGCATCTCAACGCCCTCGTGCATATGCAGGAGGATGTGGCGCGCGCGAATATCCGCGAGGGTCTGCCCGAGGAGCCGTTTCGCGGTGTGCCCTTCGGCGGCCTTGGGGTATTTCGCCTTGTAGGTCTCGATGAACAGGTTGACCCGCTTCGCGGCGTCTGTCCGGGGTTCGGCCTTTCAGATGTCATGGAGCATTTTCCTTGCCTTCGGGCGAGACAGCTTGGGCAGAACTGATGTAAGCCGCCCGCGTTCCAGAGACTGACCTTGCTCCCCTGGGAGTCAGCGTCAACACGCTGGCACGGCTCCCCCTGTGTCGCGGCCGTTTGGCGCCCTGAGGCAACTGCGTCTCTTTTCACCTGCGGGGATTCGGGACTTGGAGCGTCACGGTGCCGGGGATCGGCGTCCCATGACTCACGCCGCAGCCTCAATGCCGCTGGCCGGCATCGCGAGCGCGATGTCGACGCGCCAGACCATAAGCGCCGGAATAGTGGGCCCGCTCTACGGTGAATAGTCCGGATCATCGGACTCGACCATGCCGCGCCTCGCTTCCCGCCCTTGGGCCCAAGCATATTTTCCACAGACGAGTTGGCCCCCGCCGGTTTTCCGATCTTGGTGTGCAGCGCCGGCGTTTCGACATCTCTGATCTTCTTTTGATCGAAGATCTGCAGACTGCAAATCTTGGCCTGTGTCAGTATCCGGATTTCAGGGAGTGGCTCAGACTTCCGGAAACCGCCAACGTGGTTTCCATCTCCGGCGCCGGCATACCACGCCGAATCTCCTACCAGGGTTTCGTGCCAGGCCGGGCGTCGGGCTCCAGGGGGGAATCGCAAGCGTTAGGCCAATCTAAACCAATTGCCCCTAACCTCTTGTCTTGGGCGGCGGCCCAGAAGGGCCAGCAGCAGCCGACCAGACGGAGAAGAGCTTTCCGTCTGCCAACGGACTCAGGCGACATACCCGAAATCCATTTCCAATCTCGCGCCATGTAGCCCGTGATGTCCGAACGCCGCTGCTCTTTGCCACATTAGCAAATTGCGAGGTGTGTGATGGATATTTCCAGGCCGACGAAATGGAGCACGATCAAGATCGCAACAATGGAATTTTCCGATTACGTTTCGGAAGTTCCTGACAATCACTGGTGGTTGCTGGACTCCGCGTCCGGCGGAATCACCGTTGAGAGTGCCTGGTCGAAGGCACGCGGCGCGGGTCAGGTCATCGGGTTGGTCGATACGGGGATCAACTCGGCCCATCTGGACTTTTCAAGCACAAAATTTGGCGCAGATCCCGGCGAAATCCCAGGCACGGCTTCCAACCCGCATGGCACCAGGGTCGGAGGACTGATCGTCGGACAAATCGACAATGCCATCGCCGGTATGGGTATCGCACCGGATGCTTTGATAAACGCGACAATCATCGACTTTTCCCAACCTATTGGCTTTGACGATCTGGCGGCGATCCTGGAAACCCAGGCAACCGTGGATGTTTCCAACAACAGTTGGGGATTTACCAAGCCATTTCAGGACAATTTCTTGCTTGCCTTGCCTGGCACCATGCAACTCGCCCTTGAAACTGGTGTCCGCGAAGGTCGCGACGGGCTTGGAACAGTTTATGTCTTCGCAGCAGGCAATGGGCGGTTGATGCGAGACGGCGTGAATGTGGGCGACGATTCCAACTTTCACAACCTGAGCAATGCGCGTCAGACCATTGCTGTTGCAGCGACGGACATGACAGGCAAGGCCGCAGTCTTTTCCAGCCCCGGAACCAACCTGCTGGTGGCGGCACCCGGCCAAGGACTTCTCACCGCAGATGGCCTCACACCCGAAAGCACGGATTCAACCAGAGTCACGGGGACCTCCTTTTCCGCAGGGCTGGTGAGCGGTGCGGTTGCATTGATGTTGGAAACAAATCCGGACCTCGGGTATCGGGATGTCCAGGAAATTCTGGTGCTGAGTGCGCGTGCGCGTCTGGATTCCATCGAACCGAACGAGTCGGGCCCCGGTAGCGGGGCCAATGGTGCGAATCTCGTCAATGGAGGGGGCCTGGTGTTCAGCCGCGACCTCGGGTTCGGCCTGCTCGACACCGAAGCCGCGATACGCCTCGCCCGCACATGGCAACGGCGTTCGGATGCCCGGAACGAGGCCGGGATCGAAATCGATTTCGAGGCAGAGCCGAACCACAGTCAGACCGATCTGTCGACGATGGAATTGACGCTTGATGTCGGGCAGGAAGCCCGGGACTTTCATCTTCAGTGGGTCGAGCTTTTCCTTTCAATCAGCGGCCCATCTTTGCACAAACTCCAGATCGAATTGGTATCGCCCGCAGGAACGATCAGCCAGATCGCACCGAACCTATCGGGCCTGGGGACCCGAACCGGGTTGAGTTTCAATTTCAGTACAGCCGCACACTGGGGGGAAAAGATGCAGGGAAACTGGCACTTGCGCCTTTCGAACCTCGACCCCGAAGCGAATCTGACAATCCAGTCAGCACGGCTGGGTTTCTTCGGCGATGAGGCACCACGGGTCGAGCATTACCTGACCCCCTCTTTCATCGACCTTGCGGCGCAGGATGAAACGCGCAAGCATATTGTCGCCAACCCACCCTCTGATGACTTGGAAAGTGATGCACGGCTGAATCTCTCCGCGATGGACCGACCTGTAACCATCGATCTGGAGAACGGGATGGGGCGCATCGATACGCTTGATTTCACATTGTCTGAAGGGTTCAAAAGCCTTCAGGGCAGCGATCATGGTGACACTCTTGTCGGTGGGCATGCCGACGAGTTCATATTTGGCGGATCGGGAGATGACATCATTGGCGGCGGTGGCGGTCATGACGTCCTTGCGGGGGGGGGTGGCAACAATCTGTTTATTTGGACCGACCCAACTCACAGCACATGGCAAGCGCGCGACTTGATCACGGATTTTTCTGCGGGCACGGATCGCATCGACCTGACTGGCCTTCATGACAATCTGAGTTACACGTCGCACGGCTTCTCGGGGAAGGCGGGCGAAGTCTGGTACAATCAGAGCAATGGGCGGCTTTGGGTCGACCTGACCGGCTCAGGCAAGGCGAATTTCGGTATCGAACTGGCCGCGCACCTCGACTTGAGCGAGGCAGAAATCATCCTGCGCGATGCAGTCAGGGGAACGCCCGGCAAGGACAGCTTGATTGGCACACAGGCAGATGATGTGTTCATGAGCAGCGGCGCCTCGGACACGCTGACCGGCGGCAGCGGCGCGGATGAATTCGTCTTTGCCAGTGTAAGTCACAGCCCGTGGAACGCCCGGGATACGATCACCGATTTCACGCCTTCAGAGGATCGGATTGACCTGAGTGCGATTCATGGCGACCTTGCCTATGTCGAAACAGGTTTTTCTCAACAAGCCGGAGAGGTCTGGTACAACCCTTCGAGCGGCCGGCTTTGGGTGGACATCACGGGCAGCGGCAAGGCAAACTTCGGAATTGACCTTGGACTCGGGCTGGCTTTGTCGGCGGATGACATTGTCTTGTGATCTACGCGCAGAAAGACGCGAAGGTTCATCATGTGCAACACGCCGCCCAAGGCAGCCGCAGCGTGGGAGTCGGGTTGAAATCCGTCGCCTGATCACGCGTCATTTCCGCTCAGGCAGGGTTCGCTGTCACGTCCACCCCCAAGGAGTGCCACGATAACAGGGAATCGCAAAATGAACGATAAGGGTGTCCGGATCCGGTCAAGGCCGACAGAATTTCAGTGGTGTGCCCGCAACCGTTTTCCCGGGCGCACCACTTGTTTTTGAGAGACGCCGAGAGAGGAAACCGGGTGCGCTGGCAAGTG
>JAABTV010000078.1 GCA_011389685.1 Paracoccaceae bacterium | reverse complement strand
GGCACGAAAGCCTTTCTTTTCCCACGAGAAAAAGACTTCCTGCCCGGTCGTGTCGAACCGTTGCGCGCTCAGGTGCAGGTCGGCCCCCTCGGTGCGCCCGACCGCGATCACCCGCTGCCCGCGCCCTGCCGCGATCGCCGCCATGTCCGGACCGCGCGGATCGTCGATATTGATCACCGCCACACCGGTCTCGGGCAGGATCCGCGCGAAAAGGCCGGCCTTGGCCTCGAAATACTCGTCGAAACTGGCGTGGTAATCGAGGTGATCCTGCGACAGGTTGGTGAACCCCGCCGCCGCAAGGTGCACCCCGTCCAGCCGCCGCTGCGCGAGCCCGTGCGACGATGCCTCCATCGCCGCATGGCTCACCCCTTCGCGCGCCGCCGCCGCCAGTATGCGGTGCAGCGTGATCGGCTCGGGCGTGGTATGGGCCAGCGGCGCGCTCCACACCCCCTCCACCCCGGTGGTGCCAAGGTTCACCGCCTCCTCGCCCAGCTCGGTCCAGATCATCCGGGCAAAGGTCGCAACACTGGTCTTGCCGTTGGTGCCGGTCACCGCCACCATCACCTCGGGCTGCACCCCGAACCACAGGGCGGCAGTATAGGCCAGAACCTGCCGCGGGTCTTCGCTCACGATCAGCGCCGCATCGCTGGCGACCAGCTCCTGCGCCGCGATGCGCGCGCCCGCCGCATCGGTCAGGATCGCCCCCGCCCCCATGCGCAGCGCATATTGAATGAACTCGCCGCCATGCACCTGCGTGCCGGGCAATGCCGCGAACAGATACCCGTCCTTCACGTCACGGCTGTCCACCGCAAGGCCCGTGACCCGCGCCTCGCGCCGGCCGCGGGCGGTCAGGCCCAGTTCGGATAAGGTCTTGCCATGCTGCCCGCCACCCATCTGCCCGTTCCCTTCATGGGTCAATTCGATGTCAGCGTTATACCAGCCAATTGCCCGGGCTCAACCTGCGGTCTCAACCCCAGAAGCGGGGCCAGCCGGTTGATCATCTCGGCCGCCACCGGCACCGCGGTCCAGCCCGCCGTGCGCCGCATCTCGCCCAGCGCATAGGTCTCGGGCTCATCCAGCGTCAGCACCAGCACGTATTTCGGATCATGCGCCGGAAAGATCGTGGCGAATGTCGCGATCACCTTGTCCTTGTAATAGCCGCCCTGCGGCCTGGGCTTGTCGGCACTGCCGGTCTTGCCACCCACCGCATAGCCCGGCACGTCGCCCAAACTCGCCGTGCCCTCGGTCACGACCCGGCGCAACATGTCGCGCGCAACCGCGGCCACCTGCGGGCGCATCACCCGCGGCCCGGTCTGACGCGCCGCGCGCCTGAGCAGCGTCGGCTCGACCTTTGTGCCGCCATTGGCGATCGCCGCGTAACCGGCGGCCAGATGCATCGGACTGACCGAAAGCCCGTGCCCATAGGAAATCGTCATGGTCGATATCTCGGACCAGTTCGAGGGCAACAGCGGCGTGCTGCCGCTGGCCTCGACGATCTCGACCTTGCTGCGCTCCAACAGCCCCAGCGCGCCGAGGAAATCGCGCTGCCGCTTGGCCCCGATCATCTGCGCCATCCGCGCCGTGCCGATGTTCGAGCTCTTGACGATCACCTTCTCGACCGTGAGTTCCGGGCCGTAATTGCGAAAATCCCGGATCCTGTGCTTGCCCCATGTGAGCGGCCCGCGCGTGTCGATCACGGTCGACGGGTTGACAAGGCCCAGCTCGATCGCCTGCGCCGCGGTGAAGATCTTGAAGGTCGAGCCCAACTCATAAACGCCCTGCACCGCCCGGTTGAACAGCGGGCTGTCATCGGGCGCCCCCTCGGTCGGCGGGCGCGGGCGGTCGTTGGGGTCGAAATCCGGCAGGCTCACCACGCTGAGCACCTCGCCGGTATGCACATCCATCAACACGCTTGCGGCACCCTTGGCCTTCATCAGCTTCATGCCACCCAGGAGCACCCGCTCGGCCGCCGCCTGCACGGTCAGGTCCAGCGACAATTGCAACGGTTTGCCCGCCTGCCCGGGGTCGCGCAGGAAATCGTCGAACATCTTTTCCACGCCCGCGACCCCGATCACCTCGGCCGCGTGAACGCCTTCCTTGCCAAAGGACGCCCCGCCCAGAACATGGCTGGCCAGCCGGCCATTGGGATAAAGCCGCATCTCGCGCGGCCCGAACATCACCCCCGGATCGCCGATGTCATGCACCGCCTGTTTCTGCTCGGGGCTGATCTTGCGCTTGATCCAGACGAACTTGCGCTTGCCGGTGAAATCGCGCAACAGGCGCGCCTCGTCGAGATCGGGAAACACCTCGGCCAGCGCCTTTGCCACCCGCTCGGGCTCGATCATCTGGGGCGGCTGGGCATAAAGGCTGTGGGTTTCGAGGTTGGTGGCCAGAACCCGGCCCCGGCGATCCACGATATCGGCCCGTTGCGCCACGATATGGCTGCCCCCGGCCCGGGCGCGCGGCTCTTCGGGCTCGGAACTGGCCATCACCCCCATCCGCACCCCGATCACCGCATAGGCACACAGAAACATCACCCCCAGCACCAGCAACCGGCCCTCGGCCCGGGCACGGGTCCGGTCGCGCATCTCTTCATGGCGCATCCGGGTGTTTTCGCGTTCGATCCTGTCGGGATTCTCGCCTCTGGCGCGGGCATCGAGGATGCGCGCCAGCGGGCGCAACGGAATGCGGGTCATCGGTCACTCTCCTCGGACGACACATCGACGGCATTGTCGATCCCCAGAACCGGCTCGGGCGGATAGGCCACCTGGTCGATCCGCCCGAACTGATCGGGCGAAAGCGGCAACAGCCCAAGGCGGTCGAAATTGATCTCGGCCAGGTCGCGCAACCGGTCAGGCCGGTTGAGATAGGCCCATTCCGCATTCAGTATCGCCAGGCGCGACCGCGCCGCGCCGATGTCGCGCTGCAACCGCTCGGTCTTGGCCAGCGCCTCCTGGGTGCGATAATTCTCATGATAGGCCCAGAAGGCCAGCCCGATCACCACCATGGCCGTCATCACCTTCAGGAAGGTTCTCATCGCCGTTTTCTCCCAGTTTTCCCCAGTTGCGGCATCCCGATCGCGGCCCGGTCCACCGGCTCGGCCGGAATCTCTGTGCGCCGCCCCACCCGAAGCTTGGCGCTGCGGCTGCGCGGGTTCTCGGCCAGCTCCGCGTCATCCGGCCCGACCGCCTTGCGCGTTTTCAGCTCGAACTGCGCCGGCTTTTCCTGCACCGGGGCATGGCGGCTGCCGCCGCCGCCCGCTCCGCTCGATTTCTCGGCGAAGAATCGCTTCACGATCCGGTCCTCGATCGAATGAAACGTCACCACCGCCAGTTGCCCGCTGGATTTGAGCGCCCGTTCGGCCGCCTCCAGCCCCGCGACCAACTCGCCATATTCGTCATTCACCGCGATCCGCAGCGCCTGAAAGGTGCGCGTCGCCGGGTGGCTCTGGCCCGGTTTCGGCCGGGGCAGCGATCTCTCGATGATCGCGACCAGTTGCAGCGTGGTCTCGATCGGCGCCTCGACGCGCGCACGCACGATATTGCGCGCGATCCGCCGGCTGGCCCGTTCTTCGCCATAGTGAAACAGGATATCGGCCAGCGCGCCCGCGTCAGCGCTGTTGACGATATCGGCAGCACTCGGCCCTTCCTGGCTCATCCGCATGTCGAGCGGCCCTTCGGTCCGAAAGGAAAACCCCCGCTCGGCCTGGTCGAGCTGCATCGAGCTGACCCCCAGATCGAGCACCACACCATCAAGATCGCACCCATATTCATCAAGCTGCGAAAACCGCCCCTGCACCAGTTCAAGGCGCGCGCCATAGTCCCCAGCCCAGCTTTCGGCCATCTCGAACACCGCCGGGTCACGGTCCACCCCGATCACCTTCTCGGCCCCGGCGTCGAGCAGCGCCCGCGCATAGCCCCCGGCCCCGAATGTCCCGTCAAGCCACACACCCGCTACAGGTGAAACCGCCCGCAGAAGCGGGCGCAGCAGAACGGGGATATGGGGGGCGTCATCCGGGGCACGGGCAGCGGGTGCCATCATTCCTCACCCTGCACCTGGTCCAGAAAGATCAGCGGGTCGAAATCCTCGGGCTGCTCATCCAGCCAGGCCTCGGTTTCGGCCATTTCCTCTTTTTCGAAGGTCTCGGGCTTCCATATCTGGAACGTGTCGCCCGCCGCGATGAAAAACGCCTCGCCGCCCAACCCGATCTTCTCGCGCAGCTTTGCCGGCAGCACCAGCCGCCCGGTCTCGTCCACGTTGGTGGGCAGGCTCTGGCCGTGATAAAGCCGTTGCAGGATCTTGCGTTCCTTCGACCCGCGCGGCAACCGGTCGATCTTGCGATCCACCTCCTCGATGGCCTCGATCGTGTAGCATTCAAGGAATTTGCGGCGGTGGTCGCCATAGACGATCACCAGGTTGGGGTTGAGCCCCTCGGTCCAGTCCGGGTCGCCCGCCTCAAGCACACGGCGAAACGAGGCCGGGATCGACACCCTGCCCTTCGCATCCACCTTGTGCTGGCTCTCGCCTCTGAACCTGCGGGTCACTGTCCCATGATCCCTCTTGTCCTGCCTCGCCCCTGTTCGGATCCGGGGCCTTTAACGAGAAAACGGCGGATTGAACTGCTGCCACTGTTCAATCCGCCGCCCTCGTCCCGCTTTTGCGGGGTGTCCGACTGCGCGCGCCACCTGGGGGGATGTCTGCTCGCCCGCGCGCCGGATCTCCTTGTTCGATGAAAGCGGGTGCCTGTATGAAACCTGACTTGGGAGCCTTTGTTCGGGGTCTTTATCTGCCCCTTGTTCCCGTCCTCATCGTGTCTATAGAGATGCCACGGGAATTCATGGGTTTCAACTGTTTTCTGCCCGGAACAGGCCCATCATGCGTTTCCGGCCCCTTGTTTGGAACGAGATATTGATGGGTAATCAACCACTGAAACACCGAACCTAGCGGAACCACCCGCCTTGAGTAACAAGATATAGCGCAATTCGAAGCATCCGAGAATTTCCCACGATTTCCCGAAAAAAAATGACCTAATCGTCGAAATCCGGCCCCAGCAAGCCCCGCAAACACCAAGAAACGGCGCGAATCACCCCTGATTCACGCCGTTTTTCCGATTTGATTCGCTGTGCAACGGGCCGCGTCACCGGACGGACCCATGGTTTCCCATGTCGCCCCCGGCGTCAGATCACCCCAGCCTCGATCAGCCGCCCGGCCAGCTTCCCATACGCCTGTGACATCACCCCGTCGCCAGCCGCGACCGGCCGGCCCGCGTCTCCGCCCAGCCGGGTTTCAAGGTCGATGGGCAATTGCGCCAGCAGCGGCGCGCCGATCTTCGTGGCCTCGGCCGCGACCCCGCCCTCGCCGAACATGTGTTCCTCATGGCCACATTTCGGGCAGACATAGACGCTCATGTTCTCGATCAGCCCGATCAGCGGCACCTCCAGACGGTTGAGCATGTCGATCCCCTTGCGCGCATCGAGCAGCGCCACATCCTGCGGCGTCGAGACCATGATCGCCCCCGCAAGCTCGCTCTTCTGCGCCAGGGTGAGCAGAACATCCCCTGTCCCCGGCGGCAGATCGACAAGCAGAACATCGAGATCGCCCCACGCCACCTCGGTCAGGAATTGCTGCAACGCCCCCATCAGCATCGGACCGCGCCACACCACCGCCTGCCCCTCTTCCAGCATCAGCCCGATCGACATGACCTTCACGCCATAGGCTTCGGGCGGCAGAAGCTGATTGTCGTCGCTGGCCTGCGGCTTGCCGGTCAGCCCCATCATCCGCGGCTGGCTCGGCCCGTATATATCGGCATCGAGCAGGCCCACGCGCTTGCCCGCCCGCGCCAGCGCCACCGCAAGGTTGGCGCTCACCGTCGATTTGCCGACACCGCCCTTGCCCGACCCGATCGAGATGATCCGCTTGACGCCCGCGGGCTTGATCTTGCCGGCCTGCGGCTTGGGATGGCCGCCGATCTTGAGATCGGAGGGCGGCGCCTTCTGTGCCTTCTGCGCCGGTTGCGCGGATTGCGCCGGGCCATGAGCGGTCAGAACCGCCGAAACGCCCTCGACCCCCGGCAAGTCCCCCACCAGTTTCACCGCCGCCGCGCGGATCGGCTCCATCTTGCGGGCATCCTCGGGGGTGGCCGCTTCGATGACGAATCGCACCTGCCCGGCCTCGACCGACAGCGCCCGAATCATGTCATGCGAGACCAGGCTGCCCCCGTCGGGCAGTTGGATTCGGTCCAGCTCGGTCATGATGTTTTCGCGCGTGACACCCATTTTCTTCCCCTGTGACACAAGTGTGATCTATAGATGTATCATAACTGCGCCTTTTTGATCAAAGCGCAAGCCCAACGCCCGAAATTGCATCAGTTTTAGAACGCAAGTCATTGAGTTGCATCAAAATTTCCCTTGGGTCAACTATGCAGATGCTGCATGGCAGCATTGAGAATTAAGCCATTGTGCAACTGCAGCATCGGGCTATCTTGGTATCAAGGAAACGCAGACACGATCCGGGAAGGCAACGACATGGCATTCGCAGGCAACACCCAAAGCGCCCCGCTTCACGGGCTGGCCGGTCTCGCCACCCACGCCGAAGCGCTGGTCGAACGCCTTGACCGTTACCGGCTCTACCGCCGCACGCTGGCGGAACTCGCCGGGATGGATGCCCGCGACCTGGCCGAAATCGGCCTGTGCCGCAGCAACATCCGCTCGGCAGCCTTTGAGGCGGTCTACGGATCGCAGAACTGAATTTGAATTCAGAGGCCCCTCTCCTCCTCCCTGGGGTTCATCTGATCAGGCGGCGGGATCGCTCCTCCTCCCAGATCCCGCCGCCGCCTAAATTGTTTCAGGTGGGCCCTGGAACGCATTGAACAACCGGATTGCGCCGGGGTCGCTCCTCCTCCCAGGCCCTGCCGCATGCAAGAGACGGCGGCACCCTCTCCTCCTCCCTGGGTGCCGCCGTTTTCGACTCCCGCACCCGCGCACCATTCCCACCGGATCAATCCGCCCGCCCCAGGTATCGGTCTAGGATCGCCCCGGTCACGTCCTCGACCGTGGCCCGCGCCGTCGCGACATCGGATCCCACGATATCGAGCGAGGCAATCATGGCTTCACTCCCCGTCGCGATCGCAAGCGCGCGCACAAGCCGCTTTTGCCGCGCCGGTGAAAGCCCCTCGTCGCCCTGTGCCAGCGCCTGCCAGTACATCGCGATCCGGCGTGCACCACGCCGCCGCCCCTTCCTAGCGTCGCCCGGCTTCCACGCTTCCAGCGTCATCCCGACAAAGCGACGGAACCCGGCTTCGTGCTCGATCGCCAAGTCGAAGAAATAAAGATTGATCGCCATCAACCGCGAGTGCAGGTCATCGGCCCCCGATATGACCGCCTCGTAGCGCGCGACCGCAACATCGAGGCCCGCCTCCGCCACCATCATCGCGGCATCCGAAAAGTAACGATAGGCCGTCGCCTTCGAGATGCCGTGAACATCGGCCGCCGCCGCGACCGTGACCGGCTTGCCCTCCTTCATCAGCCTGCGCGCCCCGTCCAGGATCGCCTTGCGTGTCCGTTCCCTTTGTGCCGACCGGCCGGATTCAGGTTCCATGCTCTCTCCATTTTCATGAGACTATTGTCTCATTTTGAAACTATGGTATCTTTTAGGGCGACTCAGCGCAACCGGATCGGAGAGCAAGATGCCACCCCTCCCACGAAAATACGACGTCCTGAACATCCTGATGACCTTCCACGCCTTTCCCGACGAGGTTGAGGGCAAATATTGCCTGGTGGAATGCATCGTGCCCGTCGGCGCCGGCGCCCCGCCCAACCACCACGCCGGCGAGACCGAGGCGTTCTTCATCCTCGAAGGCGAGGTCGCCTTCATGATCGACGGCCAGGACAAACTGGCCCGGGCGGGCGATTTCATCCCGGTCCCGGATGGCGCGCTTCACGCCTTCGAGGCAATTGGCCACGCGCCCGCACGCATGCTGATCCTGAACGCGCCGGGCCATATGCACGCCGCGTTCTTCACCGGGATCGGCAAGGTGCTGCCCGAAGATCAAACCACGCTTCCCACACCGTCGGAGCCGGATATCTCCGCCGTCCTGATGAAGGCGCGGGAAACCGGCATGACCATTCTCGCGCCGAACTGACGGCACGCGCGCCCCGACCCGGAACCTGCAATGCGAGAAAGACCATGACCCTGAGATCCGTTCCAACCCTCTTCTTCCTGATCGGCGCGCTGTTCGCGCTCGCCGGCATGCTCTGGGGCATCCGGATGTCGGCGGCCCACAACCACGCGCTCGCGCCCGCGCATGGGCATCTCAACCTCGTCGGTTTCGTGTCCATGTCGATTTTCGGCACCTATTACGCGCTCAGCCCCGCAGCGGCCCAAAGCGTGCTCGCCCGCGTGCATCTGGGTCTGGCGATACTGGCGGTTCTGGTGCTCATTCCCGGCATCGTGCTGGCGATCCGCTCGAACAGCGAAGCGGTGGCCAAGGCCGGCTCGGCGCTGGCCCTCCTGTCGATGGCGCTTTTCGCGGTCGTTATCCTGCGCCATGGCATCCGCGATCAAGCACCGGAATGACCGCGCCGCCGCGCAGCCCGGACCGATCCCTGCGCCCCCAACCGCCACCGCCCGCCGCATTAACCTAACGTGCCGTTAACCCGTCCCGATTTGCCCGGCAGCCGGGGGACAGCCGGGCGGCAGCCGGATGTCACCCCCCCAAATCGCCCCGCCCGGGCCCGTTAACACCTGCCCGGGTTGGCGGGTCGCTTTTGGCTTGCCGGACCGGGGCGACAGGCGCAAACTGGACGAAACAAATGGTTGACGGAAGACAGGTCAGCCCTGTCTTTGCATCATGAAACTTATGATCGGCCTCATGCTGGCGCTAGGGTTCCTTGCCGCCTGTTCCGATACCGGGCCCGTCTTCCCCACCCCGGAACACCTTGAAAACTGGGTGAAATCCGGCGAGTCCCTCGATCCGCGCTCGGACCGCGCGCCGACGATCTCCGACCCCGTGATCCGGTTCCGCCTCGCCCGCGGCGAACGCCGCTCGACCCTGCGGACCGGCGACGGCTGGGGCCTCGATCAGACCTATCTCATGGGGTTCGACGTGCGCCTCGACCCCCGCCACCGGCCTGGCCGCGCGGTCACGCTCTCACGCGTCCTGCGCCGCGGCGACCCCGCCAGCACCCTCGTCACCATCCGCCTCGACCCGCGCCATGGCCTCATGGCCATGAACCGCGCCTGTGTCCCGATTTCCGAGTTGAATCAATGGCATCGCGTCGAAATTCGCATCGCCTTCGCGGATAATGATAGCGGCTTTCTCGAGGTGTTCTGCGACCGTCGCCCGGTCTGGGCGCAAAGCGGTTTCCGCACCACCCTGCCCCCCACCTGCCGCCGCGCCGAGGGCTGCAAGACCCCCGTCCCCCGCCCGGTAGATTTCGAATGGCAGATCGGCCTGCACTCGGATCGCAACGCCCGCCACGACATCGTGGTCGAGATGCAGCGGATCATTCACCACAGGCTTTTCGTGATTCCCAACCGGGTCATACGTCTGCAACCTTGACGTGCACGTCAACAATTCCGCCTCATTGGGCCGAATGGACCGCCAAATGCGACAATCCTGCCTTGATTGGCACCCAAAAACCCACAATTCGCACAAAATACGTCCATAATCGTCTGCTTATTTAAACGCGAACTTATGGCAGGAGAATTCCCCCATGACGAGTATAGCAAGCAGTACGATTGCGGCGCTGTGCTACGCCAACCCGTCGAAACTCGATTTCCCGGCCCTCGCGGCCGAGCTCGAGGATGCCCTGCGAAACAATCCCGCGCTCGACGTGCGGGTCTCGTCGCAGTATGACGATTTCATCATCCTCGACCTGTCGGGGCTGCGGATATGCCTTGCCTTTTGCGACTTCGCCAAGGAATTCGCCCATGTCGAAGCCCTGCATCCCTTTGCCGAATGCCTCGTGATCGCCGTCGGCCCGCGCGAGGACATGCCGTGTGACGGACCTCTGTTCGAACGCCGCAAGTTCGTTTTCGAAGGCCTCGTCGAACGGGTTGAAAACCGCCATCCGACCGATCGCTTTCTGCTGATCGAACTGAACGAGGCGTTTTCCGAGTATGTCTACGACTCGGTCGTGGAGCATATCTGGCAGGTCTTGCAGATCGACGCCGAAGCGCCGGCAACCCCGGCCGATCCGCCAAGGGCAGCTTTGGACACCGCAGCGACGATCGATGGGACGTTGTCCGGCCCGTATCTGGCCGACGACACCAAGCCGCATCTCGAAAAGGCGTTCGCATCGACACGCCCGGTCACCGACATCATACCCGACGATGTCATGGACGATCTCGCGCGCCGCTATGACGCCGAGCGCGGCCATCGCGGCGAAGAACCTTCCGACAAGCCCGAAACGCCGCCCGAAACGCCGCCCGAAAGGTCGCCGGAAGAAGTCGAACCCAAGGTCGCCCCGATCCGGCCGACGCACCCCGCCGTGGCGGCCGACCGCGCCGGTTCAAGACGGATGGGCAAACGGCCAAGACGGGCTCCGGCGAAAGACCGGGCATGGCTGGAGAACGCGCAAATCAGAATGGCGCTCTACCCCCCCGAGAGCGATCTGCCCGCGCCAGAGCAGGCCAAACCGCTCCTGCACCGTGCCGCGATTCATTCGATGAACGCCTCGGTGATGGCATTCTCGCTCCCGCTGGGCGCCGTTGCCCTGACCTATACGGTTCTCGGGCGTGAAAGCTTCGTGTTCACGGGCCGCCTGGCGGCGCTGACCGGGTTCGTGATGGGACTCGCGCAAACCCAGTTGGGAAACCAGCTCCTGTCCGCGTTCGTCTGACGAGAACGGGCCGGGGCAAGCGCCGCATCAGGCTCCAGGGCGCGCGGGGCCGCATGGTC
This sequence comes from Paracoccaceae bacterium, assembly GCA_011389685.1. GTDB lineage: Bacteria > Pseudomonadota > Alphaproteobacteria > Rhodobacterales > Rhodobacteraceae > Aquicoccus. The sequence continues at coordinate 1,780 of JAABTV010000078.1, read as the reverse complement.
CCGCGCGCTCTCAGCCGCCAAACATCCCGGCAAGCTGCGCCAACTGGTCTTCGCTCAACCGGTCGCGTCCCTGTGCATAATTTCGCGCATTCATCTCGTAAAACCGTGCGTTTCCAAGGTTCCTCGCCGCGCAATCGCGCGTCGCCACCTGTTTGGCCGGAACCCCGGCGATGACCGAGTTCTCCGGAAATTCCGCATTCTCGGTCACGATCGAATGCCCCGCCACGATCGAATTGGCCCCGATCTTAGCCCCGTCCATGATCGTCGCATTGATGCCCACAAGACAGCGGTCGCCGATCTCGCAGCCATGCAACGTGACATGATGGGTGATCGAACAATCCTCGCCCACGATGGTCGGCGTGAACGCGCCCACATGGATCATCACGAAATCCTGCACATTGCTGCGCGCGCCGATGCGGATCTCGTGCATCTCGGCCCGCGTCACCACATTGGGCCAGATCGAGGCGCCCGGCCCGATATGGACCTTGCCGTAAAGCTGCGCCGAATCGTGCACCAACGCCGGATCGTCCAGCACCACCTGTTTGCCGATATATCCCATATTTCACCTCCGACCTGTCTTTCGGAACGCTGCGTGCCCCGAACCCGCGCGTCAAGTGCGCCGCGGCACCTTCTGCGGCATTTGTCTTTGCGACCCTGCCGATTGGCGGCTAACCTCGGGCCATCCCATTTCACCGGTATTTCACGGAGTCCTTCATGCGCGCGCCAGACCTTTTCAGATCCGCATTCCTCACCGCCACCCTGCTCGCCCTCTCGGGCCCCGCAATCGCCGCCAATTGCGGCAACACCGCCAACGGTTTCGAGCAATGGAAAGCCGGTTTCGCCGCCGAGGCCCGCCGCGCCGGCGTCGGCGCGCGCGGTCTTCAAGCGCTGGCCACAACCCGCTATGCCAGCCGCACCATCGCCGCCGACCGCAACCAGAAGAGCTTTCGCTACAGCCTCGAGAAATTCATGCAGGTCCGGGGCGCCAACACGATCATCGCGCAGGGACGCAAGCGCAAGGCGCAAAACCCCGCCTTCTACCAGTCGCTCGAACGCATCTACGGCGTGCCCGCGGGTGTGCTGATCGCGATTCACGGCATGGAAACCGCCTTTGGCGGCTTCATGGGGGACTCCGGCGTGGTCTCGGCCATCGTCACCCTGACCTATGATTGCCGCCGCTCGGATTTCTTCCGCCCGCATGCGATCGGCGCACTCGTCTTGGTCGACCAGGGCTCGATCACCCTCGCCACCAAAGGCGCCAGACATGGCGAGCTGGGTCATACCCAGTTCCTGCCGGGCAACGCGCTCAGATACGGGGTCGACGGCAATGGCGACGGGCGGATCGACTTCTACAACCAGGTCGACGCGCTCGCCTCGACCGCCAATTACCTGCGCGCCAAGGGCTGGAAACCGGGCCAGCCCTATCACAAGGGCACGCATAACTATGCCGTGTTGAAGGAATGGAACGCCGCCTCCGTCTACCAGGAATCCCTCTCGATCATGGGCGCGCGCATCGACCAATAGGGCCAGTTGACGTTCATTCAGGCGGACGAAATGTGACGGCGAATAAAGTGGAGGCGAGTACCGGAATCGAACCGGTGTACACGGATTTGCAATCCGCTGCGTAACCACTCCGCCAACTCGCCATCCGTGGTGCCAAGGCACCTTATTGCGGTTTTTGGGCGGCTTGTCCAGACATGGGCGCGACCGATTTTCCGGTCGCGGGACATGCCGATTGTCCCGCCCATTTTTCCCGCCCCGCTGCCCGGCGGCTGCATGG
>JAABTV010000077.1 GCA_011389685.1 Paracoccaceae bacterium | reverse complement strand
TCCAGAATTACATCAAGCGAAATCAGCATGTTAAGTGTTCAAAATTCGCTGAATCCAGGGGCGAACAAACCACGAAAGTTTCAAAGTTCTGGGGGTGGGTTCAAAATGAAATAGGCCCCGACGCAGCGGCAACTGCGAACGGGGCCATCAGAAAAAAAGCGGATCAGCTTTCCTCGGTTGATACCACAAACGAGGTGGCCGACGCAATCTTGAGAACCCCTCTATTTGGTGCAGGAGGGGTCCAATGAGCTGGCGTATCGC
>JAABTV010000076.1 GCA_011389685.1 Paracoccaceae bacterium | reverse complement strand
GCTCGCAAACGGGAGTTTTTCCACAGAATAGGCTCAAACCCGCCCTTCGCTGCGGCAGGCGCAAAGGGCGGCATTGCCCGGAACCGCTTCAGAGCGGGCGGATCTTGAGTCGCACGAGTCGGTTCTCCTTGCGCGCGGCGACCTCGAACCGGAACCCGTGGAAGGCAAAGACCTGGCCGACTGCGGGGATCATCTGGGCCTCGTGAATGACCAGCCCGGCGATGGTGTTGGCGTGTTCGTCGGGCAGGTTCCAGTCAGTCGCGCGGTTGAGATCGCGGATCGTCATCGCCCCGTCGACAAGAAAATGCCCGTCCTCGCTCTTGCGGATCGGATGTTCGGCGTCGGGGTCGAATTCGTCGGTGATCTCGCCGACGATCTCTTCGAGAATGTCCTCAAGCGTGATCAGACCCTGAAGCGAGCCATATTCGTCGACCACCAGGGCGAAATGGGTGCGCCGCCGCAGGAACTGGCGCATCTGCTCATCGAGCGTGGTGGTCTCGGGCACAAAATAGGGTTTCATCACCACGTCGGTGATCTCGAACGCGTCGAGTCCGGCGGGCGACGGGTCCGGCCCGAACATCAGCTTGTGCATCGCGCGCAGCAGATCCTTGGCGTGCACCACCCCGATGATGTTGTCGGGATCGTCGCGGAACACCGGCAACCTTGTGTGGTTGCTTTCAAGGCATTGCGCAAGGATCGCCGCGGCGGGGCTGTCGGCGTCGATCATCTCGATCAGCGACCGGTGCAGCATGATCTCCTCGACCGCGCGTTCGCCCAGATCGAGCGCGCCGAGGATCCGGTCGCGATCCTCCTTTTCCACCACCCCTTCGGAATGCCCGAGATAGAGCGCGCCGGCGATCTCGTCGCGCACGGCGAGGATATGGCTGTCGGGATCGGCCTTGATGCCGAAGACGCGCAGCACACCGCGCACGAACCAGCGCACGGCACTGACGACCGGCGAAAATACCGTCACGACAAACTGGATCGGCCGGGCCACGAGGCTCGCCGCGGCCTCGGAATTGGTGATCGCATAGGTCTTGGGCAGGACCTCGGCGAAGACCAGCACCAGAAGCGTCATCACCAGCGTCGCAAGCGCCACGCCACTTTCACCGAAGACCCGGGTGAACAGCGCCGTGGCCAGCGAGGTGGCCAGGATATTGACTAGGTTGTTGCCCAGAAGCACCGAACCGATCAGGCGTTCGTTGTCCTCGGTGATCTCGAGCGCCCGTTCAGCCCCACGCGACCCCTTGTCGGCCCGCGATCGCAATTTTCCGCGCGACGCGGCCGTGAGCGCGGTTTCGCTTCCCGAGAAAAAGCCGGAAAGGACCAGAAGCAGGAGAATCGCTGCCGACGTGATCCAGAATGCGCCGTCCAGCACAGCGTCAGAAGGTTCCATTATACCGATATGTCATGTCTGTCCGATCACCGGTTATGGGGAGGGCGCGCAATCAACGCAAGGGGGTGGCGCAAAAACAACGGCGGATGTCATGGATCGGACGCGGGCCGGGCCAGCGGATGATGGTCGAGGACAAGCTGGCGCAGCCGCTCGTCCAGGACATGGGTGTAGATCTCGGTGGTGGCCAGATCGGCATGGCCCAGCATGACCTGGATCGAGCGCAGGTCGGCGCCCCCGGCCAGCAGATGGGTGGCGAAGGCATGGCGCAGCCGGTGCGGCGTGACCGTTTCGGGCGCAACACCCCCCGCGACCGCCAGTTCCTTGACCAGAAGATAGAACCGGTGGCGGGTCAGATGCCCCGATCGGCCGCGCGACGGGAACAGGAAACGCGAACCGGGCCTGCCGGCCTTGCGCGCCTCGGCATCCTTGCGATCGCGCAGCGCGAGCCATTCGACCAGCGCCGCCCGGGCCGGCGGCGAGAGCGGCACCAGCCGTTCCTTGCCGCCCTTGCCCGACACCAGCAGCATGCGCGGATCGCCGCGCGCCGCCGTGACCGGCAGCGCGACAAGCTCGCTCACCCGCATGCCGGTGGCGTAGAGCAGTTCCATCAGGCAGCTGTTGCGCAGCCGGTCGTCCGGGCTTCGCCCATGGCGGCGCGCCGCGTCGAGCAACCGGTCGACATCGTCATGCGAAAGCGTCCTGGGCAGGCGTCCAGAGCGCCCCGGCCCCTTGATCTCCGCGGCCGGGTTGTCGCTGCGCAATCCCTCGTCAAAGGCGAACCGATAAAGCTGGCGGATCGCCGAAAGCCGCCGCGCCCGCGTCGAATTGGCCAGCCCCTGCGCCGCGCAGGCCACCAGATAGGCTTCGATGTCGGTGCGGGTGGCCGCGCCGAGATCGCCCCCCTTCCCGGCCAGCCAGGCATCAAAATCGCCGAGATCGCGCGCATAGGCCAGCCTTGTGTTCTCTGCGGCCCCCAGCTCGGCCGCCTGCGCTTCGAGAAACAGCGGGATCCAGCGATGCGTCACGGCGATTCCCCCGGGTTGAGCAGCATCAACTGCAGGCTTGCGCGGCGCGCGCTGTCCTCGAGTCCCATGGCACGCAGGCCCTGAAGCGCGGTCTCGAGCTGGCCAAGATTGCCGGCCGCCCCGGTCGAAAACAACGCCATGGCCCGGAGAATGGCCTCGCCCAGCCGGTTCCGCTCAAGCAGCGGGCGCAACGCCTCGGGCGCGCCCTCGGCCGCGAAGGCCTGCGCGATGGTGCGCGCCAGCGGGTCGCGGACCGACACGGAGTGCGGCGTGCCCCGGGCCAACGCGACCAGGAACCGCGCGTCGTCGCTCTGCGGATTGAATGCCGCGGCCACGGCTTCGTAATCGGGCGACAGCAGCCCGACCGTGAAGGCGATGTCGCGCGCGCCACCCGAGAGCGGCAGTTCGCCAAGATCCGCGGCATAGAACCGCGCGAAGGGCAGTTCGAGGTGAACCTCCTGCATCGCGCGCCAGGCCGGCCCGAGCGCGGCCGCGACCGCCGCCGGGTCGCGCGACTGAATGGCGGAATCAAAGCGCCGGATCGCCGCGACCCGGTCCCAGATCCCGCCCGAGGCCGCCGGACGGCGGGCGGTGTAAAGCGCCATCAGCCGGTTCTCGGACAGCGCCCCGGTCCGGGTCAGCCGTTCGGCGGCTTCCAGCTCGGCCTTCCAGCCGACGGTATCGCGCAGATCGCTCATCGCATAGACCCGCGGCAAGGAGGTGGTGGGCAGCGGCGCCCCCGCCGCCTCGAACAGACGGAACACAAGCGGCGTCATCTGCACGTGCGGGACCGGTGGGGCGGCACCCTCGGCCAGTTCGGGATCGAGATAGATGCCGATCAACTGGCGTTCGGTCCCGTCGATCAGGTCGAGCGCGACGGCGCTGTCGAACATCACCGCGGCCGCCGCCCAATCACCGCCCCGCGCGGCGCAATAGACCCTGGCGGCGATCGAGGACGACAGAAACGGCTTTTCATTCAGGCTGTTACAGGCCGCATCTTCGGTGCCCGACAGGAGGCTGATATCGAACCAGAGCCCAAACAGCGCGGGGGTTTGCGGGCCGGCCCGCTCCAGCAGCGCCTGCGCCGGCTCGACCGCCCCAAGCTCGAGAAGCTTGGCGATCCGCGCCTTGAGGAACGCATGCCCGCTGCCGCTGTTGGCCGGGGCGGCGGCCTCGGCCAACAGCAGCGTGTAAAGCAACGCCTGCATCGCCGGAAAGGCCAGAACGTCCTGACGGGCCAGCGCCGCCGTCAGATCGGATGTCGCGCTCGCGCGCCACAGATCGCGCGGAAGACCGGTGACCGACGCCGGCAGCAACCCCACCGCCGCGACCGACACCTCATCGAGGCGGCTGACCGTCACTTGCGGAATGGTGGCCGTGTCCGCCACGGGGGGTTCGAAGGGGCGTGGCCGCGCGCCGCGCACGCCGGTCATCCAGGGGACAACGCGGCGAATCACCGGCGGCGGGTTCTCCAGCCAGTCGATGGCCGACAGCGGCGCCTGCGCCCGAATCGCGCCTGCCGGGGCGAGGGTCGCGGCAAAGGCGACGATCAGGGTGCTAATTGACGTCCAGTTCAATGTCCTGACGAATCTCCTGTCCGGGCGGCGAGAAGTCCGCGCCGAAGAATGGCCCGAGATAAGCATAGGCAACCAGGGCAATCATCGCAATAATCGCCAGAATAAACAGCCATTTGATGATGCGCCTCATGTCGGACCCGCCCGTTTTCCTGCCCGTGTTGCCATTCGCGTCTCGCCGCGTATGACCAAGTTATAACTGGCTTTTCGAACGAGTTCACGTCATTGGTGCGACAGATGGGAAATTTGGCGAAGGAACGCCGGGACGCGCGGCAGGTAATGGGCTGGAAAGTCAGGAAAACGATTGTCATGGTCGGCATGATGGGGGTCGGCAAGACCGCCGTGGGCAAGGCGCTTGCTTGCATGCTCGACGTTCCGTTTCTCGATTCCGACGCCGAGATCGAACGCGCCGCGAACATGGCCATCGCCGAGATTTTCGCCCGCGATGGCGAGGCGTTCTTTCGTGACAAGGAAAGCCAGGTCATCAGTCGGCTGCTCGATGCAAGGGTCAAGGGCGTGCTTTCCACGGGCGGGGGCGCGTTCCTGGCCGAGGCCAATCGCCGGATGATCTCACAACGCGGGATTTCCGTCTGTCTCGAAGCCGATCTTCCGCTGTTGTGGAATCGCGTAAGACACAAGGATTCCAGGCCCTTGCTGCGCACAGACAATCCATATGAAACGCTCGCAAAACTCTACGAGGCCCGCGCGCCGATCTATGCCCTGGCCGATCTCAAACTGCGCGCGCGCGCGGACTGTTCCATCAACGAAACGGCACAGCGCGTTCTCGACGCGCTGCGCAAGCGCCCGGACGTTCTGGAGGAGGTGACATGAGGGAAACGGTGCATGTCGAGCTTGGCGCGCGCAGCTATGGGATCGAGATCGGCCCGGGCCTGATCGGCGAGGCCGGCCGGCTGATCCGGCCTCATCTGGAGCGCGCGCGCGTGGCCGTGATCAGCGACGAGAATGTCGCGCCCCTGCATCTCGAAACACTTGTCAGAAGCTTGAAAGAGAACGATGTTTCCGTGTCCTCCCTGATCCTGCCGGCTGGCGAGACAACCAAGTCCTGGCCGCATTTCACACGCAGCGTCGAATGGCTTCTCGAAGAACGGATCGAACGCCACGACATGGTCATCGCCCTTGGCGGTGGCGTGATCGGCGATCTGGTGGGGTTCGCGGCGGCGGTGCTGCGCCGGGGTGTGGGTTTCATCCAGGTCCCGACATCGCTTCTGGCACAGGTGGACAGTTCCGTCGGCGGCAAGACCGGGATCAACGCACCGCAGGGCAAGAACCTGATTGGCGCGTTTCATCAGCCCGCGCTGGTGCTGGCGGATACCGATGCCCTCGCCACGCTCCCCAGTCGCGACTTTCTCGCCGGTTACGGTGAGGTCGTCAAATACGGCCTCTTGGGTGATATCGAATTTTTTCAATGGCTTGAAAGTAATACCTCATCCTTTTTGTGCCGCGATTCCGCTACCCTGATCACCGCCGTGAAACGCGCCTGCGAGATGAAGGCGGAGATCGTGGCGCGGGACGAGACGGAACAGGGTGACCGGGCGCTGTTGAATCTGGGGCATACCTTTTGCCATGCCCTTGAGGCCGCGACCGGTTACTCGGATCGGCTGCTGCATGGCGAGGGCGTGGCGATCGGCTGTGCGCTCGCGTTCGAGGTCTCGGCCCGGATGGGGCTGTGCAGCCAGGAAGACCCAAGCCGCGTGCGCGCCCATCTGAAGAGCATGAAGATGAAGGCTGATCTATCTGACATAAAAGGGGATTTGCCAACTTCAGAAGACCTTGTCGCGCTGATGAACCAGGACAAGAAAACGCGTGACGGGCGGATTCATTTCGTGATGGTGCGTGGCATCGGGCAAGCCTTTGTTACCCCCGATGTCGATCTCGGGATCGTCCAGCAGGTGCTCGACGAGCAGCTGGCCGCAAGAGGTTAACGCCACCGCACGGTGCGAAATCCGGGGGGTGACATCCGGCTGCCGCGCGGCTGCCACCCGGCTGCCGCCATGACCGGTCGCAAATGCAACCGTTCCCGGTTAACGCAACGCACGCTGCCCCTTCATCTTGCCCGAAATACTCTGGGGGTTTGGGGGTGAAACCCCCAACGAAACAAACCTGCGCGCCGCAGGCGCACATTCGGATCAGACCTAGCCCCGCAGCCGCTGCCCATAGGGATCGAAAGGCGGCCCGGCGAGGATGCGCGCGCGGTGGGGGCGGCCGAGCACCATGATCTCGACCGCGTCCCCCGGCCCCGCGTCCTTCACGAAGCCGAGCGCGAGGCTCATCCCCACGTGATAGCCATAGCCGCCCGAGGTGACCCGGCCGATCCCCTGGCCATCGCGGAAAATCGGCTCGCCGCCGGTCGCATCCGCCCCCGACGCGGCGACATCGGACTCATCGAGCGCCAGCGTCACCAGCGTCTCGCGCGGCGCGCGTTTCATCACCTCGGCCACGGCCGGGCGGTGCAGGAAATCCTTGTCGAGCTTCACCAGCCGCTCCAGCCCCACCTCCTGCGGCCAGTATTCGGGCGAATATTCGCGCCCCCAGGAGCCATAGCCCTTTTCCAGCCGAAGCGACATCAGCGCGCGTGATCCGACCGGCCCCGCGCCAAACGCGCGCGCCGCCTCCAACAGTGCGGTGTAAAGCCGTGCCTGGTCCTCGGCGGCGCAATGCAGCTCCCACCCCAGGTCGCCGGTGAACGAGACCCGCAGGGCGAGGCAATCGACCCCGGCCAGTTCGATCCGCTGTGAACGCATGAAGGGGAAATCCGCCGTCTCCAGCGAGGCATTGGTGAGCCGCGCCAGCATCTCGCGCGATTTCGGCCCGGCCACGTTGAAGCCGCACATCGCCTCGGTCCGGGACTCGAACACCGTCCCTTCGGGCAGCGGCACCATGGCGAAGAACCGGCTGTGATAGCGTTCGGCCATGCCGGACCCGATGATCCAGAATTCATCCTCGGCCAGCCGCGTGACGGTGAAATCCCCCGCGATGCCGCCGCGCTTGCCGATGAGCGGCGTGAGGCAGGAGCGCCCCACCATGCGCGGCATGCGGTTGGCGAAAACCGCGTTGAGCCAATCCTCGGCCCCTGCCCCCGCAACCCGGTACTTGGCGAAATTCGAGATGTCGATGATGCCCGCATGATCGCGCAGCATCCGCGCCTCGGCGCCCACCGGTTCCCACCAGTCCTGTCGGGTAAAGCCGTTGCTGTCCGCCGCCCCCGGCGCATCGGCGAACCAGAGCGGGTGTTCCCAGCCATAGTTGAGGCCAAAGACCGCGCCCATGTCCCTTTGCATCTCGTAGGCGGGGCGGGTGCGCACCGGGCGTCCGGCGCTGCGTTCCTCGTTCGGGAAATGGATCGCGAAGCGGTGGGCATATTGGTCGGCCACCCGGGCGCGGGTGAATTCCTTGCCCGCCCATGCGCCGAACCGCGCCACGTCCCATGCGAACATGTCGAGCCCGGTTTCGCCCGTCGTGATCCATTCGGCGGCGAGCTTGCCCATGCCGCCGGATTGCGAGAACCCGGGGATGATGCCGCAGCAGGCGAAATAGCCCCGGCGTTCGGGCACCGGGCCAAAGAGCACGTTCGCATCAGGCGACCAGATCATCGGCCCGTTGATCACCCGCTTGATCCCCGCCTCGCCCACCGCGGGCACCCGGTCGATCGCGCGCAGCATGTTTTCCTCGATCCGGTCGAGATCGTCGGCGAAAAGCTCGTGCCCGAAATCGGGCGGCGTGCCGTCCTCGGCCCAGAAGCGCATGTCGCGCTCGTAAGCGCCGACCAGGAGCCCCTGCCCCTCCTGGCGGAGATAATACTCGCCGTCGCGGTCGGCCACGGATGGCAGGCGGCGGGTCATCGCGGCGATTTCGGGAATCGTTTCCGTCACGAAATACTGGTGTTCGGTGGGTTGCAGCGGCAGCGTGATCCCGGCCATCGCGGCCACTTCGCGCGCCCAGAGGCCGGCGGCATTGATTACCCATGGCGTCTTGATATCACCCTTCGCGGTCCGCACGATCCATGTGCCGTCGGGCTGCGCCTCGGTCGCGGTGACGGGGGTGAAGCGCATGATCTCGGCCCCGCCCGCGCGCGCGCCAAGCGCATAGGCGTTGGTCACGCCCGACGGATCGACATTGCCGCCATCGGGTTCATACATGATGCAGCGGATGCCGGTGAAATCGACCAGCGGGTGCAGGCGCTCGGCCTCGTCCCGGGTGATCTCGTGATAGTTCATGCCATAGAGTTTCGCCTTGACCGCCTGAAGCCGGAGCTGATGTTCGCGCGCCTCGCTCTGGGCGAGGTAGAGCGAGCCGGGCTGGAAGATGCCGCAGGACTGGCCGGTCTCGGCCTCCAGATCCTTGTAGAGCTGCATCGTGTAATGCTGGATGCGGCTGATATTGGTGTTGTCGTGCAGCCCGTGGATATTGGCGGCGGCATGCCAGGTCGAGCCCGAGGTCAACTCGTCGCGCTCGATCAGCACGACATCGCGCCAGCCCGCCCTGGTCAGGTGATAGAGGATCGAACAGCCGATCACGCCGCCGCCGATCACGACGGCCTGTGCATGGGTGCGCATGGGGGCTCCTTGCTCTTGTCCCGTGTGCGGGGCGGGTCGTGGCCCGGCCGCTTCCGGGGCCAGATTGACGCAGGGTGAGCGGTGTGGATCGCCCGAATGCGACGCGCTTCGTCGCTGCGTGACATGCCGGGAGAAGCGCGGGAGCGTGACGGCACGGCGATGCTGATACGGCTTCGCGGCCCATTTCCCCCGGATTCGAGCGTTCCGGCGACCGCCGATGTCGCCCGGCGCGCAAAACACTTGCTACGTCGGCGAAATAAGACGATCCTGACATCAACCGACAGGCCATTTGGGGAATGCCGGCTCCGGCAAACTCTGGGAGGTCGAAATGCGGTTTCTGATTTATCTTTCCCTGGCACTGGCGCTTTTATCGTTCGCGGGCATGTCCGATCGAAACCTTGCGAACGCCGCAGATAGCAAATCTGATATGGACGATGGACTGGTTGTGTGCTCGCTCAATTCAGAAGAAAAGATCATGTGCAATTGCAAGCAAGGCACGCAAGGCTGCACGGATATGATAAAGAATTCGTGCGGCAAAGGCGGCGCGCATTGCGCCGGCGGATATTGTTCATGCGAAGCGAAAGATACCATGTTCAAGTCCCGTCCGTCCCCCCGGGCCAAGTCATTCGGGAGCGGAACCGTCATCACGACACCACCGAAGAAGCCAACGCGTTTTCAGGACCGGATGAAGTCGAAAGCGCTGGGCGGCAGCGCCTTGGGCAAGAATTAAAGCCATCACCAGGCCAGGACAGGGCGTGGCCCGTCTTGTTCCCGGGATGAGTTTTCGCGACAGAACACCCTGCCGGCCCGGATTCCCCGCACCGACGCGATACAGGCGTGAAACCGACCCGCCCTTTCCGGCAGGCCAAGGGGGTCGACCAGCGAATCCGGAAACGACGCGATCGGTCGCAAACAGGCATGCCTCCCGGCGTCAGGGCGACAGTCTGGAAGGCAACCAACCACGCAAGGAGCACCCCATGAAAACCACCACTCGTGTCTGTGTCATCGGCGGCGGCGTTGTCGGCTGTTCAGTGCTTTACCACCTGACCAGGCTGGGCTGGTCGGATGTGATGCTGGTCGAGCGCAGCGAGTTGACGAGCGGCTCGACCTGGCATGCGGCGGGGGGGTTTCACACGCTCAATGGCGACACCAACATGGCCGCGCTTCAGGGCTACACGATCCGGCTCTACAAGGAGCTGGAAGAGATCACCGGGCTGAGCTGCGGGTTGCACCATGTCGGCGGCATCACGCTGGCGGACAATCGCGACCGGATGGACATGCTTCTGGCCGAGCGGGCCAAGCATCGTTACATGGGGCTGGAAACCGAGATCGTGGGGCCGGAAGAAATCCGCACGATCGCGCCGGTCACCAATACCGAGGGTGTGATCGGCGCACTTTTCGACCCGCTTGACGGGCATCTCGACCCAAGCGGCACGACCCATGCCTATGCCAAGGCCGCGCGCATGGGCGGGGCCAGCATCGAAACCCACTGCATGGTGAAGGAAACCAACCAGCGCGCCGACGGCACCTGGGACGTGGTGACCGACAAGGGCACGATCCATGCCGAGCACCTGGTCAACGCGGGCGGGCTCTGGGCGCGCGAGGTGGGGGCGATGGCGGGGGTCTATTTCCCGCTGCACCCGATGGAGCATCAGTATATCGTGACCGAAGAGGTGCCCGAGATCGCCGCGATCATCGACGCGGGGGGCGAGCATCCGCATGTGATGGACCCGGCCGGCGAAAGCTATCTGCGCCAGGAGGGCCGGGGCTTGTGCATCGGGTTCTACGAACAGCCCTGCCGGCCCTGGGCGGTGGACGGCACGCCCTGGCAGTTCGGGCATGAATTGCTGCCCGACGATTTCGACAAGATCGAGGACAGCATCGCCTTTGCCTATCGCCGCTTTCCGGCACTCGAACGGGCCGGGGTGAAATCGGTCATTCACGGCCCCTTCACCTTCGCCCCCGATGGCAACCCGCTGGTCGGGCCGGTGCCGGGGATGCGCAATTACTGGTCGGCCTGCGCGGTCATGGCGGGGTTCAGCCAGGGCGGCGGCGTGGGCCTCATGCTGGCGCAATGGATGACGGTGGGCGAATGCGAGCGCGACACGTTCGCGATGGATTGCGCGCGGTTCGGCGACTGGATCACGCCCGGATATACGCGCCCCAAGGTGGTCGAGAATTACCAGAAACGCTTTTCCGTGGCCTATCCGAACGAGGAACTGCCGGCCGCACGGCCCTGTCGGCAGACGCCGATGTATGACATCTTCGATGAGCTGGGCGCGGTCTGGGGCGCGCAATACGGGCTGGAGGTGGTCAATTATTTCGCGCAAGGGGACGAGCCGCGCTATGAGACCCCGTCCTTCCGCCGCTCGAATGCCTGGGACGCCACCGCGCGCGAGGTGAAGGCCGTGCGCCAAGCCGTTGGAATCAATGAGGTTCACAATTTCGGCAAATACCTGGTGACAGGGCCGAACGCGCGCGCATGGCTCGACCGGATCATGGCCGGGCGGATCCCGAAGCCGGGGCGGATATCACTCACCCCGATGCTGTCGCACAAGGGGCGGCTCATTGGCGATTTCACCGTCTCCTGCCTCAGCGACGCGGCGTTCCAGCTGACCGCTTCTTACGGAAGCCAAGCCTATCACATGCGCTGGTTCGAGCAGAACGAGGCCGAGGGCGTGCGGGTCGAGAACATTTCCGACCGGCTCAACGGGTTCCAGATCGCGGGGCCGAAGGCGCGCGAGGTGCTGCAATCGGTGCTGCGCGAGGATATATCCGACATGCGCTTCATGGACCTGCGGCACCTGACGGTGGGCATGGTCGATTGCCTGGTGCAGCGGGTGAGTTACACCGGTGATCTCGGCTTCGAGATCTATTGCGACCCGATGGCGCAGCGCAGCCTCTGGACGACGCTGTGGGAGGCGGGTCAGCCGCTGGGCATGAAGCCCTTCGGCATGCGCGCGATGATGAGCCTGCGCCTCGACAAGTTCTTCGGCGCCTGGCTGCGCGAGTTCTCGCCCGATTACACGCCCGGCGAGACCGGGCTGGATCGCTTTATCAACTGGTCGAAACCGGTTGATTTCATTGGCAAAGAAGCGGCGGAAGCCGAGCGCGCGGCGGGACCGGAACGCAAGCTTGTGGCCTTCGAGGTCGAGGCCGGGGATGCGGATGTGAACGCCTATGAGCCGATCTGGATCGGCGGCGCGGTCAAGGGGTTCTGCACCTCGGGGGGCTATTCGCATCACGCGGACACGTCGGTCGCGCTGGGCCTGATTCCGCACGAGATGGCGGAAGAGGGCCTGGAAGCCGAGATCGAGATCCTTGGCGAGATGCGCAAGGCGCGGTTGATCCAGACCCCGCTTTTCGATGCCGATGGCGCGCGGATGCGGGGCTGAACCCGGCCCACCGCTTCATCTTGCCCCAAATACTCCCGCCGGAGGCGGGTCGTGAGGTAGTTTGGGAACCTATTGCTATGGAAACTCACATGTCAGCGATTCTGACAATGCGTTGATTCTCACGGGAAGATTTTTGCTACTTTGCATCGGGTTGACCATGCGACAAGCGCCTGACACTCGGTGAAGCACCCCGTTCTCCCTCGTAAATGAAGGAGATGAGCGGCTTCTGAGCACGTTCCACGATCCCTCTACCAGCCGCGATTAGATCGATGCAGAAGAAGTATTCGTTTCTCTCGGCCTCAATCAACTCTGTGAGATCATGGCATCTCTCGAAGATAGGTCCGCCGGTGGATATCAGGAATCGGCGTTCATCACTTGGCTGTATGATGCTGCGGGCGATGTCTAACGAGTCATCAAAACGATGGCGCAATTCTTCTACCTCGAATGATGGTCCTAAGAATTCACACGCGCCGTCACCAGCCAAGACTGCGAAGAACAAGAGGTCGGCTGAAAGACAACCTAACTTGCTCGAGGCTTCCGACGGAGCGACACCAAGCTTCGAGAACGCATGCAGCAGGTAGGCGTCAAGAACCTCGGGTGCGTCATGCTTGGCCCAACGCCCCTTCTCTTTCTGGGGTAGGTACCCTCTCTTCCTCCAGAGCCTTAGCAGAGACTGTGGAAGTCCGGTGATGCCCAAAACGTCTTTTGCTCCAAACGACGTGCGTACTGTGCGCCAGCCGTCTTTCAGCGTTTCAGCCTCGCTCAACTTCGCCTCCTTCACATCTGATACGGCGATCCTAGCATCGGAATATCGTTGCGTCGACTAAAAAAGCGTTGCGATGATACGATATTTAAGGTAGGCGATGACTTGAGCTAACAAAGGAGATTTCGTGAATCGTCTGTGTCAGGATAAACGGGAAGGTATCGTCCATTCCTTGACCGAGTGCATGTCTCAAAGGGCGTGTGAGCGCATTTACAAGGTTAGCAATAAGACGGTAGCAAAGCTCGCCAATGATGTCGGCGACATAGCCATACACCATATGGCAAGCATCCGAGGCTTGAAGGCAACGAGGGTCCAAGCCGATGAGCTTTGGTCATTCGTCAAGGTGAAGGCAAAAAACATCCATCGGCAAAAAATCCAAGAGGTTGGCGTTGGTTCCGTATGGACGTACTTGGCGATCTGTGACGACTCCAAGTTCATCATCGACTACGCATTGGGCGACAGAAAGCGGTACTGTACCCTGACGTCTGGAAATTGGCTCGAGGTTGGGGCCATGAGCCCCTGCCGGGGCGCGCCCCGGCAGGGGCTGCCCATTCTGGTATTCCATGGAGTTGCAA
>JAABTV010000075.1 GCA_011389685.1 Paracoccaceae bacterium | reverse complement strand
CGTCGCGATGCCCTCGCCCTTTTCGGCCGATGTCAGCACGATCTCGGGAAAGGCGGCGGGATGTTTCGAGAGCCGCTCGCGCACCTGGCCGAGAATCCGGTCACGCCCGCCGGCCTTGACCTTGTCGGATTTGGTCAGCACGCATTGGAAGGTGACGGCGGAGGTGTCGAGCAGTTTCATGATCTCTTCGTCCACGTCCTTGATCCCGTGGCGCGCGTCGATCAGCACGAAGGCGCGGCGCAGCGATTGGCGGCCCGAGAGATATTGCCTGAGCAGTTTCTGCCATTTCTCGACCACTGCCAGCGGCGCGTTGGCATAGCCGTATCCGGGCAGATCGACGATATAATGATCCCCCCCGGCGGTGAAGAAGTTGATTTCCTGCGTGCGCCCGGGCGTGTTCGAGGCCCGCGCCAGCCCCTTGCGCCCGGTCAGCGCGTTGATCAGCGTCGATTTGCCCACGTTCGAGCGGCCCGCGAAACAGACCTCGATCCGGTCGGCGGGGGGCAGGCCGGACATCGCCACCACGCCCTTGAGAAACTCGGTCTCGCCGGCAAAGAGCAGGCGGCCTTTTTCAAGCGCTTCCGGGTCGGGGTCGGCGGCGATCGGGAAGGTCAGTTTCATGCCAGCACCTCGAGTGTGTCGCCTTCGGCCACGGCGCCGCCCGCCGTGACGCGGGCATAGACGCCGAAATCCTGGTGGCCATATCCGCGGCGCAGGGCGCCCAGCGTGTCGGCATCGCGCTGGCCGGTGTCGGGGTTGGCCTCGGTCATGCGGCAACGGGTGATCGGTTCAACCACGTCAAGCTCGGCGGCCCCGAGTTTCAGGCGGCGGCCCACGAGGTCGAATTCTTCCCAGGGCGCCAGCCCCTCGATCAGGAGATTCCCGCGCCATCTGAGCGGCGAAAGCGCGCGGCCGATCCGCCCTTCAAGGGCGCGGTGCGAGGCCAGGTTGATGAGCGAGATCGACGGGTAGCCGGTGTCGGTCATCGACTCGCCCGGCGCACGCACGAAACGCGAGGGCAGCAGCTTTGCCCCCAGCGAGATCGGCATCACCCACTGAATGAAGGAACAGCCGTCACCGTGGTCCTCCGGGTCGATGGTGAGGGCGGGCCGGTCGGGGTGATGGAAGGTCAGGGTGCGATGGGCCGGATCGCTCACGCATTCGATCTGTTGCAGTTGCGGCACCGAGGCCCCGCGCGAGAAATCGCCCGGCGGGTTCCAGGCGAGCCGCTCGGGATCGAAACACGAGCGTTCATGCGCCACCGCCCAGACCCTGTCCCATGGCAGGGCGCGGCCCGTCCCCAGTGTGACCATGTCCACCCGTTCGCGGCCATGGGCCTTGACCGGGTGGCGCCAGATCTGGGCCAGGCGCGCGCTCATTTGTCCCCGGATTTCGTCCCGCGCGAAAAGCTCGAGCGGATATTGGCGAAAAGATCGGGCTTGTAGCCATGGCTGCGCATGATCGCGTATTGCTGGATGAAGGTGATGGTGTTGTTGGCGATCCAGTAGAGCACCAGCCCGCTTGCAAAGCTGCCCAGCATGAACATGAAGACCCAGGGCATCCAGGCGAAGATCATCTTCTGCGTCTGATCGGTGGGCGCGGGGTTGAGCTTTTGCTGAAGCCACATCGACACGCCCAGTGCGATCGGCATTACCCCGATGAAGATCAGCGCCGGGATCGAGCCGGGTTCGGGCCCATCCCAGGGCAGAAGGCCGAACAGGTTCATGAGCGAACTGGGATCGGGGGCCGACAGGTCGCGAATCCAGCCGATCCAGGGCGCGTGGCGCAATTCGAGCGTGACGAAGATCACCTTGTAGAGCGAAAAGAAGATCGGGATCTGCAACAGGATCGGCAGACAGCCCGAGGCCGGGTTGACCTTCTCGCGCTTGTAGAGCGCCATCATTTCCTGCTGCATCTTCTGGCGGTCGTCGCCGGCCTGTTCCTTGAGCTTCTCCATCTGCGGCTGAAGCTCGCGCATCTTGGCCATCGAGGCATAGGATTTATAGGCCAGCGGGAACAGGACCAGCTTGATCACCACGGTCAGCCCGATGATCGCCCAGCCCATGTTGCCGATGACGGCGTTGAGCCAGTGCAGCACCGCGAAAATCGGCTTGGTCAGGAAGAAGAACCAGCCCCAGTCGATCGAATCGAGAAACTTGACGACGCCGTCATCGGTCTCGTAGGCGCGGATCGTGGCCCATTCCTTGGCCCCGGCGAAAAGCCGCGATTGCACGTCGATCCTCGCGCCGGGGGCGAGCTGGCGCGTGGCCTGCACGGTTTCGGTCTGGTAGATGTCGCGACGTTCATCATATTTCACCACCGATTTGAACGCGCTGCCGGTTTCGGGAATGAGCGTTGCCATCCAGTAGTGATCGGTAAACCCGAGCCAGCCGCTCTCCTGCACGCGCGTCACCTCGGCCCGGGCGCCCTCGGCCGGGTCAAAGGCGTAGTCCGCCACATCGTCATAGTCGATTTCCGAGAGCTTGCCGTCGGCGAAGCCGACGATGCCCTCGTGCAGGATGAAGAAATTCTTCATGTCCGCGGGTTCGCCATGGCGCGCCAGAATGCCATAGGGGGCCAGCGCGAGCGTGGCCTCGCCGGTGTTCTCGACCGACTGGGTCACGGTGAACATGAACTTGTCGTCAACCGCGATCTCGCGGTGAAAGATCAGTCCCGAACCGTTGTCCCAGCTCATCCTGACCGGGCTTTGCGGGCTCAGCGTCTGGCCGCCTTCATGGGTCCAGAGCGTCGTCGGCCCCGGCACCGCATCGAGCCCGAGGCCCGCGCCGGGGGCCCACCCGTAAAGCGCGTAAAACGCCTGGTCGCTGCCAAAGGGCGACAACAGGCTCACGATATCCGCGCCCTCCTCAAGGGTCTCGCGGTATTCCTTGAGCGCCAGGTCGTCGATGCGCCCCCCGAGGAGCGAGACCGAGCCCTTGAGGCTGGGCGTGTCGATGGCGATGCGCGGCGCGTCGGCCAATGCGTCGCCGGGTCCGGCCGCACCCGGCGCGCCGGTAGTTCCGCTCGTCTCGCCCGCCGGTGCATCGGCGACCGGTGCACCTGCGACCGGGGCGCCCGAGGGCGCGTCAGCAGTTTCGCCCGGGGCCTGGTCCTGCGGCACTTCGGGCGGCGGGAACATGATCGACCAGCCGATGATCACCAGCATCGAGAGCGCGACGGCGAGGATTAGGTTCTTGTTCTGATCGTCCATCATGGGCCCACACGCTTGCGTTTCGGTGGGGCAGGTTCAACAGAGACTGGGCGCAAAGGTCAAGCCGATAGTGGCGCATCGTGGCGGAACCGGCCGCTTTGCCGGCGGCACAGGTCGCCGTGGCTTGCCCGTGGCCGGAATCGCCATGCCCCGGACCGGGGGTGTGGGAGGCGAGGCATGAGGTTCGGCACCTGTTGCACTCAATCGAACCCGCCCATCGATGGCGCCGGCGCGGTGGGCCTGCGTCTGTTCGCCCCACGGACGGGCACATCCGCGCCCGCTTGGCGCGGTCTGCGGGCCCTCGGTCCAGGGCGCGATGAGTCCCCTCTTCGCTGCAAGATCTCCTAGCCCGAGCCGCGCCCGATCCGCGGTGGCGCGCCCAGCCGCGCGGCATGGTTGCGCATCCAGTCCAGCGTCTCGTCGAACGGCATCGGCCGCCCGATCGCGAATCCCTGGACGTGGCCACAGCCCAGCTGCGCCAGCATCGCATGTTCACCAGCGGTCTCGACCCCTTCGGCAAGGGTCTCGATTCCCAGGCGGTCGGCCATGGTCAGGATCGCGTTGACCATGCGCTGCCGCTCGGGGTCCTCGTCGACATGGGTGACAAAGCCACGGTCGATCTTGATCCGCCCGATCGTGAAGAGGCGCAGCGCGGCGAGCGAGGCCTGCCCGGCGCCGAAATCGTCCAGGTCGATGCGACAGCCCAGCTCGGACAGGCGGGAAAGGTTGCGCGCGGCCATGTCGTCGGGCGCGCCTGTGAGGGCCGATTCCAGCACCTCGAGTCGCAGCCGCTCGGGCGTAAGGTCGAACCGGTCCAGGTCCCAACCCACCCTTTCGGCCAGTTGCGGATTGCGCAGTTCCTCGCCGGTCATGTTGACCGCGACGGTCGGCACCTCGATCCCCGCCGCGTCCCACGCGTTCATCGCGTTCAGCGCGCCATGCAGCATCAACTCGCCCAGCCGCTCCATCTGCCCGGTCTGTTCCAGCACCGGCAGGAATTCGGCTGGCGGGATGACGCCGCGTTCGGGGTCTATCCAGCGCGCCAATGTCTCGAACCCCGTGACATGGCCGGTATCGGTCGAGATCTGCGGTTGAAACCAGGCCAGGATCTCGCCGTTTTCCAGCGCGATCTGCGCCTTGTCGCAAAGCATGTCGCGGTGGTGGCGGATCTGGCCCATTTCGGGGCTGTAGGCCCGCACCGCGGAGGGGCCATTGCGGCGCGCCTCATCGAGCGCGAGACCGGCGCATCCGATCAGCCCGGCACCGCCGTCATCGGGGCTGCGGCTCGACAGGCAGAACCCCACCGCCGCCGCCAGATAGATCGTTTTGCCCTCATGCGCCAGGGGTTCCTCGATCGCATTCTGCAACCGGGTCGCCATCTGAACGCCGGATTCGAGATCGAATCGCGGCACCGGCGGCAACACGATCCCGAACCGGGACCCGGCCATGCGAAAAAGCCCGTCATCGTCGCGCAGGGCGGTTCGCAGCCGCGCAACCGATTGCGCGATCAGCGCATCGGCGCCACCGGCACCGACGCGGTCGGCGACGGCGTCGAAATCCTCGATCTCGATCACGAAACAGGCGGTCTTGAGCCGGGCCGCCGCGGCGCGGGCCATAGAATCCTCGGCCATCTCGATCATCGCCTCGGCCTGGGGCAGCCCGGTTGCGGCATCATCTGCCCCGGCCCGGTGTTCACCCGTCCCGAAGGCGCCCGCGACCAGCACCAGAATCGGCGTGCCGAGCGCCACGACGATCAACGCCTCCTCGCCGCCAAGCCAGAATGCACCGAGCGCGAGCGCCGGCAGAAAGGCCAGCGCCTGTGGCCCGATCAGCCCCCGCCTGAGCGTGTTTCGCAGGGGTCGTGGCAGGAAATTCCGGCGCCCGGACATGGGCAAGCTCCTCCGACAGTTACAGAGGGCAGGCTAGGCCGGGGCGTCTGAACAACCGTTTAACGCCGCACCGCTGCGGGCGTGAAGATGACTAAAACTCGATCTACTGACCGTCGTTGCCGGCGCTGCGGGTCAACCCGGCGAAATCAAACAGACCGGGATCGAGCAGATGCGAGGGCCGCGCATTCATCAGCGCGCGGAACATTACCTGACGGCGGCCGGGGCTGTTCTTTTCCCACCCGTCGAGAATCGCCTTGACCTGTTGGCGTTGCAGCCCGTCCTGCGATCCGCACAGGTCGCAGGGAATGATCGGATACGCCATCGCCGCGGCAAAGCGCGCGCAATCGGCCTCGGCGACATGCGCGAGCGGGCGATAGACGAAAATATCGCCCTCTTCATTGACCAGCTTGGGCGGCATCGTGGCCAGCCGCCCGCCGTGAAAGAGGTTCATAAAGAAGGTTTCGAGAATGTCGTCGCGGTGATGGCCCAGCACCACCGCCGAACAGCCTTCTTCGCGCGCGATGCGATAGAGATTGCCGCGCCGCAGGCGCGAACACAGCGCGCAGAAGGTCCGCCCCTCGGGCACCTTGTCCATCACGATCGAATAGGTGTCCTGATACTCGATCCGGTGCGGCACCTGCATCTTTTCGAGAAACCCGGGCAGCACCGTCGCCGGAAACCCCGGCTGCCCCTGATCGAGATTGCAGGCCATAAGCTCGACCGGCAAAAGCCCGCGCCATTTCAACTCGTGGAGAATGGCCAGAAGCGTATAGCTGTCCTTGCCCCCCGACAGGCAGACCAGCCATTTCGCGCCCGGCTCGATCATGCCGTATTGCTGGACCGCCTCGCGCACGTTCTGGACCAGACGCTTGCGGAGCTTGCGGAACTCCGTCGTCCTGGGGGCCCCGTGAAACAGCGGGTGGATATCATCGGCCTCGTCGAGCATGAAGCGCGCTATGCCATGTCGCGCGCCCCGGGGAAAGGGGGGACGCGATTTCACAATCGCGTCGCAAGCGCCTGCAAAGGCGCTTGGGAAGGCGCCGCGCGGCGCCTTGGCGGGCTCGGTATCCGCCCTTGCGCCGGTTCTCGGCAAGCCCCGCGATGCGCCCACCCCCGCGCCGTGCCTGCACAACGGACCGGCCGGACCGCACCGGACCCGAACGACGATTGCGGGCCATGGCACCATTGCCATAGGCTGGGCGCATGCGTGTTGCCCGTTTCACCGCCGCCGATCTCGATGCGCTCGGGATCACCACCGCCGCGATCTGCGACGCGATCGAAGCGGTGATCGCGGCCACCGACACGGGCGGTGCGGCCAGCGCGCCCAAGGCGATGCTCACCCGGCCGGACGGGCGCTACATGATGACGACCATGGCCACGCTGGATTCGCCGCCGCTGCTGGTGGTGAAAACCATGCTGCAGAACCCGGCCAATCCCGCCGCCGGGCGGCCCTATATCGACGGGATCGTGAACGTGCTCGACGCGCAAACCGGCCAGCCGCTGGCGCTGATCGACGGGCCATGGCTGACCGCGCATCGCACCGCCGCGCTCTCCGGCGTGGCGGCGCGGCGCCTGGCACCGCCCGAGGCCCGAATCCTCGCGCTTCTGGGGGCCGGGGTGCAGGCCGCCAGCCATCTCGCCGCCATGTCGGCCCTGTTCCCGCTCGAAGAGGTCCGCATCGTCGGGCGCAGCCCGGACAACACCGAACGCCTTGCCGCGAGGGCCCGCGCCGTCGGCCTTTCGGCCCGCATTCTGCCCGAGCCGCGCGCTGCCATCGAAGGTGCCGACATCGTGGTCAGCGCGATGTCGCGCGATTCCGACCCGACCGGGGCGATCGACGCGGGCTGGCTTGCCGCGGGCAGCTTTGCCGCCCTGCCCGATCTTGGGCATCACTGGATGGCTGCGGGCCTCGGGGCGTTTTCGCCACTCGTTGTGGATGACATGGCACAGGAGAACGGCCTGCCCGAAACCGCCCGGATCGCGCCGTCGGACCTGATCCATGGCGATCTGGCCGATCTGGTGCTGGGCCGGCTGCCCGTCGGCCGGTCCGACCACCACCCATCCGGTTTTGTCTTTCGCGGTCACGCCTCGGGCGATCTCGCGCTGGCATGGCAGGTGCTCGAACGTGCCGGCCCGGGCAGCGGTTGATCGGGCGACGAACCGGCCAAACGCCCGGGCCGCCGGGCCACGTCTCTCACATCACGGCCGCACCATCGGTGAATTGCAGCCGCGCCAGCCGCGCATAAAGCCCGTCCTGGGCCACAAGATCGTCGTGACACCCGACCGAGACGATCCGCCCCGCCTCCATCACCACGATCCGGTCGGCCTTCTTCACCGTCGCGAGGCGGTGCGCCACGACGATCGTGGTGCGGCCCTCGGCAAGGATGTCCACCGCCTCCTGCACCGCGCGTTCGCTTTCCGCGTCAAGCGCGCTCGTCGCCTCGTCCAGAAGCAGCACCGGCGCATCCCGCAGGATGGCGCGGGCGATGGCGATGCGCTGTTTCTGCCCGCCCGAAAGCAGCACACCGCGCTCGCCCAGCGGGCTGTCATAGCCCTGCGGCAGCGCGGCGATGAACTCATGCGCGGCGGCGGCCCGGGCGGCGGCCTCGACTTCGGCATCGCTCGCGTCCTCGCGGCCGAACCGGATATTGTCGCGCGCCGAGGCGGCAAAGATCACCGGGTCCTGCGGCACCAGCGCGATCTTGCGCCGGAAATCGGCCCGCGCCAGGGTTTTCAGATCCTGCCCGTCAAGCAGCACCCGCCCCGCCTGCGGATCATGGAAGCGCTGGATCATCTGGATGATCGTCGTCTTGCCCGCCCCCGACGGGCCGACAAACGCCACCGTCTCGCCCGGCGCGATCACCAGGTCGATGCCGTCAAGCGCCGCGATGTCGGGCCGCGACGGATAGGAAAACCGCACGCCTTCGAAGGCGATCTCGCCACGCACCGGGCGCGCCAGCACCTGCGGCGCCTCGGGGTCGCGCACGCCGTCCTCGGCCTCCAGAAGCTCGACCAGGCGCTCGGTCGCGCCCGCCGCGCGCTGCAACTCGCCCCAGATCTCGCTCAGTGCCGCGACCGCCCCCGCGACCATCACCGCGTAGATCACGAACTGCACCAACGCGCCGGTACTCATCGCCCCGGCCCGCACATCGCGCGCCCCGATCCAGAGCACGCCGACCACGCCGGCAAAGACCAGGAACATCACCAGCACGGTCATCACCGCGCGCACCGTGATCCGCCGCCGCGCCGCGTCATAGCTCTTCTCGGTGACATCGGCAAACCCTGCGCGACTGGCCACCTCGTGGGTAAACGCCTGCACCGTCTGCACCGCGCCCAGCGTCTCGCTGGCATTGCCGGAACTGGCCGCGATCCAGTCCTGGTTCTCGCGGCTCAGGCTGCGCAGCCTGCGCCCCAGGGTCAGGATCGGCACGATCACCAGCGGCACGATCAACAGCACCAGCCCGGTGAGCTTGGCCGAGGTGATGAGCATCAGCACCAGGCCACCCGCGAAGATCAGCACATTGCGCAGCGCCACCGAGACCGACGACCCGATCACCGACAGGATCAGCGTGGTGTCGGTGGTGAGCCGGCTCAGGACCTCGCCGGTCATGACGGTCTCGTAGAAACCGGGGCTCAGCCCGATCACCCGGTCGAACACCGCCTTGCGGATATCGGCCACCACCCGCTCGCCCAGCCGCGAGACCAGCGCATAGCGCAGCCCCGTGCCCAGCGCCAGAAGCCCCGCGATCAGGATCGCCGCGCCGAAATAAAGGTCGAGCAGCGCATCGTTCTCGGCGCCGAAATTGTCCACCACCCGGCGCACCGCCATCGGCAGCGCCAGCGACAGCCCCGCGGTCAGCATCAGCGCCAGACCGGCCAGAACGACCAGCCCGCGATAGGGCGCCAGGAACGGGACCAGCCGCCTGAGCGCCCCCACATGTTTCGACTTGTCGCGTTCCGCTTCGCTCACTGGCGGCGTGGTGGTGCCCCTCGCCATGCGTGGCTCCCGTTTCCTGTTGCACGTTCCGGGCTTCATGGCTTTGCCCGCAAGCGGGGTCAAGCCACGATCTGCCGCAGCCCGCGCAGCACCATCTGGAGAAGCGGCGGAAAACCGGGGAAATCCGGGGGGAAATCTGGAGCGGGTAGACGGAATCGAACCGACATAGCCTGCTTGGAAGGCAGGGGCTTTACCATTAAGCTATACCCGCTCAGGTCCGCGTTGCTTAGGACAAGCCCGCGCGCCGGTCAAGGCCCCTCGCGCCGCCGCCGGCCCGGTTCGCGCCACTCGGATGCGGTGCGACGGCGCCGCGCCCGTCACCCCGCCCCGTCATCCTGCCCCGTCGCGCCCCCGCGCTTGATCCCCGTCCAGCGCGTTGACGGGCGCGATCAGCTCCGGCCCCGCCGCCCGGTTGGAATTCACCGCCCGGCTCACCCGGTGGAACCGCAGCACATCCTCGCCCGCCGGGCGCATCAGGAGAGCCGCGCCATGGCCCGCCTCGCCCAGCCATTTGGCCCAGTCGTCCGGCTCGACGATCACCGGCATCCGGTGATGCACCGCGCTGACCGCCCGGTTGGCGGCGCAGGTCACGATCGCGCAGGTTCTGAGCGCAACATCGCCCTGCTCCCAGTCCTGCCAGATCCCGGCAAGGGCGATCGGCGCACCATCGGCGCGGGTGAAATACCATGGCAGGCGGTTGCCCTCGTCATCCTTGGACCATTCGTAAAATCCGCTCGCCGGGATCAGGCAGCGCCGGGCGCGCACGGCGGCGCGAAAGGCGGGCTTCTCTGCGATGGTCTCGGCCCGCGCATTGATCAGCAGCGGCCCGTCGGTCTCGCTTTTCTGCCAATGCGACAGAAAGCCCCAGCGCATCGCGCCCAGATGCCGCGCACCCGCTTCGCTGCGGATCACATGAATATCGGTGGTGGGACAGACATTATAATTCGGCACCCCGGGCAGGTCATTGCCCGGGCGTGCCGCGAAAAGCCGCGCCATCGCGTCTGCGGGCAAGGTCACTGCAAAACGGCCACACATGGCCCGAGCTTACGCGGCGCAGCCCGCGCGGAAAACCCCCGCCTGTCTTGCGCCCCTCCGCGCTTTGGGGCAGCGTCCCGGCAAGGCGCAACAACAGCAGGAAACCACCATGGATCCGATCTGCCTCGCCTATTTTTCCGGCGGCCGCCGCACCGAGGCGCTGGCCCACGAGATCGCCACCGGCACCGGGCGCGCCTGCCGCCTGATCGACGTGACCGGGATCGGCGATGCGGACTGGCAGGCGCTCGACGACGCGCCCGCCATCCTGTTCGGCAGCCCCACCTACATGGGCGGGGTCGCGGGCGGCTTCGCGCAATTCCTCGAAGACTGCTCGGCAAGGTGGGAGCCCGCGCGCTGGACCGACAAGATCGCGGGCGGCTTCACCACCGCCTCGCATGGCTCGGGCGACAAGCTGTCCTCGCTGATCCGCATGGCGATCTTTGCCGCGCAGATGCGGATGATCTGGGTCGGACAGGGCGAAACCGGCGCGCCGATCGTGCCCGACAATCCAGGCATCAATGCCGACGGGTCATGGCTCGGGCTGATGGCGACCGACCCGGGCGACGGGCAGTTCCTGAGCACCGGCGACGCCGAGACCGCCCGCCGCTTCGGCGCGCGCATCGCCATGGCCTGCACACGTTGGCACCGCTGAAACATGTCGCACCGGAGCAGACTCAAGACACGTGCGGGTGTTTCCAATCAAACGCGCCACCGGCCAGAGGGGCACGAGGGCGCGCGCCCTCGTGCTGCGGGGCCGCGCGGCCCCGCCTCCGCCCGCTTGGGTGCGCCACGACTCCTCAGCAGGCGGCGGTGACGATCACCTCGACCTTGAATTTCGGCAGCGCCAGCTTCGCCTCGCCACAGGCGCGCGCCGGCGCGTGGCCCTCCGGCACCCAGTCGTCCCAGACCGCGTTCATCTCGGCGAAATCGCCCATATCGGCCAGCCAGATCACCGCCTGAAGGATATTCTCGACCCGTGAGTCGGCCTCCTGCAGCAGGGTTTCGACATTCTTCAGGCAATCGCGCGTCTGCTCGGCCACCGTGTCGCCCTCCCCGACCTGCCCGGCCAGGTAAACCACCCCGTCATGCTTGACGATCTGGCTCATCCTCTGGCCCACATGGCTGCGTTCGATCATGGTCTTTCCTTTCGCTCTTGCGCTGCACGTCCAGCATCAACAAGCATGTTGGCGCAGGCTTTGCAACGCTCGCCGCGCGATCCATGCCCGATGCCAATCCGCCTTGACCACGGGCCATGGCCGGGGCATGCAGTCGCCATGACACTGATCTACAAGATATTCCGCGACAACGAGTTCCGGGCCCTGCTGACCGTTGGTCGCACCAATGGCGCGCCGGTCGACCTCGCCGACGGGTTCATTCACCTCTCCACCGGCGAACAGGTTCGCGAAACGGCGGCCAAGCATTTCAAGGGCGAGGACAATCTGTACCTGCTGGCCCTCGATGCCGATGCGCTCGGTCCCGCCCTGAAATGGGAACCGTCGCGCGGCGGCGCCCTCTTTCCGCATCTCTATCGCGCGTTGCACCTTGACGACCTGCTCTGGCACAGGCCCTTGCCGCTGGAGAACGGCGCGCATGATTTTACCGGCCTCCCATGACCCCGCTCGAACGCCTCGGCCTCGGCCTGCTGCACCGGATCGATCCCGAAACCGCTCACGGGCTGGCCATCCGCGCCCTGCGCGCGGGCCTCGCGCCACGCTCAAACCTTGCCGCCACCCCGCGCCTGCGCACCGCGCTGGCCTCGCTTTCCTTGCCCAACCCGGTGGGGCTGGCGGCCGGGTTCGACAAGAACGCCACCGCGCTCGACCCGCTGGCGCGTGCGGGCTTCGGCTTTGTCGAGGTCGGCGCCGTGACCCCGCGCCCACAGGCGGGCAACCCCCGCCCGCGCCTGTTTCGCCTCTCCGAGGACCGCGCCGCGATCAACCGTTTCGGCTTCAACAATGACGGGATGGTGGCCGTCGCCCCCCGCCTCGCCGCCCGTCGCGAACATTTCATCCTCGGGCTCAACCTCGGCGCCAACAAGGACAGCCCCGACCGGGCCGAGGATTTCGCCAGCGTGCTGGCGTATTGCGGCCCGCTGATCGACTTTGCCACCGTCAATGTCTCATCGCCCAATACCGAGAAGTTGCGCGATCTCCAGGGCGCGGCGGCCCTGCGCGACCTGCTCACCGGGGTGATCGAGACGCGCAACCGGCTCGAACGCCCGATCCCCGTCTTTCTCAAGATCGCGCCCGACCTCACCGATGGCGAACTGACCGATCTCGCAGGGGTGGCGATGGACACCGGAATCGATGCGATCATCGCCACCAACACCACCCTCTCGCGCGAAGGGCTGGCCTCGCCGCATCGCGTTGAGAGCGGCGGCCTCTCGGGTGCGCCACTGTTCGAGAAATCCACCCGCGTGCTGGCCCGGCTCTACGATCTGACCGGCGGCGACATGCCACTGGTCGGGGTCGGCGGCATCGGATCGGCCGAAGACGCCTATGCCAAGATCCGCGCCGGCGCCACCGCGGTGCAGCTTTACACCGCGATGATCTATCAGGGCCTGTCGCTGGTCGGCGACATCGTGCGCGGCCTCGACGCGCTGGTCGCGCGTGACGGTTTCTCGAATATCTCCGAGGCCACGGGCATCGACTGCAAGGATTGGCTATGACCCTCACCATCTGGCACAACCCGCGCTGCACCAAATCCCGCCAGACGCTCGCCCTGCTCGAAGAGCAGGGCCATGCGCCGCTGGTGCGCCGCTATCTCGACGACTCCCCGTCCGAGACCGAACTGCGGGCCGCGGCAAAGGCCCTCGGCGTCGCGCCCATCGACATGATGCGCGTAAAGGAAGCGGAATTCACCTCCGCGGGCCTGACCGAGGCAAGCCTCGACGACGTGCTTTTCGCCGCCATGGCCCGCCTCCCGAAACACATCGAACGCCCCATCGTGTTCGCGGGCGACAAGGCCGCCATCGGCCGCCCGCCCGAGGCGGTGCTGGCGCTCCTGTAAGGGCGCCGCCACCCCGACCAACGATCCTTCTGCGAAAGATCACCGGTCCTCCCCGTCAGAGCAGCGCCTCCCAAAGCTCGATGAACACGTTGTGCTCGTCGCCCCGTTCCGAAAGCGCGGTGCCGAAGAACACCGCCTCCGAGAGCCACGCATAGGGCCCGGCAGGGGCCTCGAACGCGGCCCTTGTCCGGCCCTGGAACCCGCCCGAGGCGTGCGGAAACATCCGCCCGGCATTGGTGATCATCACCGTCACGCCATCCGCGAGGCGCACGCAATAGCGCGCCTCGATCGCGTAGGAACCATCCGGCAAGAGCTGCGCGAAATCCGCACCCCCCGGAATGATCACCCCATCCAGCCCGTCGCCCCGCATCACACCCCCGGTGATCGGAAAGACCGACCGCGTCCAGCCATGCGTGGTTTCGAACTCGACCGCCGGACCGATCTCGGCCCGGATCGCCGCCCGCAGCGCAATTTCCGGCCTGGGCAGCGCCGCCTTCGCCCCGATATCCGTCACCCGCATGCCGTCACTCCCTGTTGTCATGGCACCGGCACGAAACCCGATTCCCGGCCGAACCGCAATCGCAGCACGCTTGCGCGCAAGGCCAAAACCACAGCCCGAGGGGCGGCAGCGGTATTTGCGGCACAGCGTGACAGAGGGCATCACACGGCCGCGGCCGGGTGCTCACAACACCGGCGTGAGGCACTTTATCTTGCAACCCCATCCCCCGCCCGAAGTGGTGCGCAAGCCATCGAAAGCACCCGGCCCGGGGGCGGCCGTGTGCTGCCCGGGCGGCTTCGCCGCTGTTCCGGGCAGGGAGAATTAGGGTCAGAGATCGGAA
>JAABTV010000074.1 GCA_011389685.1 Paracoccaceae bacterium | reverse complement strand
ATACATGCCTCCTCTGCTGGAGACAGTGAATCACGACGCGCCCACCATGAGAATCCTCTTTATGGGTACGGAACCTAATCCGGCGAGAGCATGTAACCCGCCCCGCGCACCGTCTGGAGGTAACGCGGCTGTTTCGGGTCCAATTCGATCTTGCGCCGCAACCGCGTGATCTGCACATCGACGGCGCGTTCCTGCGCCTGCCCGCCGTCCCGGCCCAGATCCTCGACCAGTTTCATCCGGCTCACCGCCTCGTTCGGCGTCGCGGCCAGGATGCGCATCAACTGGCTTTCGGTCGCGGTCAGCCGGATCGGCGCCCCGCCCTGCCACAGCTCGCCCCGCTCGATGTCATAGCGGATCGCCCCGAGATTGAGAACCTTCGGCCCCGGCATCTCGTCCTCGGTTTCCGGCATCCGCCGCAGGATCGCGTTGATCCTCAGCAAAAGCTCCTTGGGCTCGAACGGCTTGCCCAGGTAATCGTCGGCCCCGGCTTCGAGCCCGGCAATCCTGTCCTCTGTCTCGCCCTTGGCCGTCAGGAGCAGGATCGGCGTCTGCGATGTCTCGCGCAGGCTCTGGGTCAATGCGATTCCGGTCTCGCCCGGCATCATCACATCCATCACGATCAGGTCGAAATCCAGCCCGGCCAGGATGCGCCGCGCATGTGCCGCATCCCGCGCCGCCGTGACCAGGAACCCGTGCCGGCTCAGGAATTTCTGCAACAGCGTGCGGATGCGCTCATCGTCATCCACGATCAGAAGATGCGGCTCGAACTCCATCATCCACCCTTTTCCCTCAATGCGTGATAGCGCCGTCGCATGTCCGGGTCCATCATCGCTTCGAGAACGGTGCGAAACCCCGCCACCGCCTGTGGCCCGGCCTGGCGGAACGCCGCCCGCATCCGCGCCCTCTGCGCATCGCTCAAACGCTGTTCCAGCGCCGCCCCCGCCTCGGTCAGGTAGAGGTGCCGCTCGCGGCGATCCGCCGAGCCGACCTTGCTTTCCACCAGCCCGTCCTCGACCAGCGTGCGCAGGACACGGTTGAGCGATTGCTTGGTCACGCCGAGGATTTCCAACAGGTTGTTCACCGTCGTTCCCGGCGCCCGCGCGATGAAATGCAGCGCCCGGTGATGCGCACGACCATAGGCCATCGTGGCCAGGATGCGATCCGGGTCGGCGGTGAACCCGCGATAGGCAAAGAACATCGCCTCGATCCCCTGCCGCAACTGCTCGTCGGTCAGGAACAGAAGCGTTTCACCGCCCGCACTCTCCGACATCACGCACCCCTCAATCACAAATCGCCTGAATTTTCCCCACAATAAGTCAGCTTTATTGACATTCCAAGACGCAACTGGTAGCGAATCGCAGTTTTTGCGTAACTTTATGCCCGAAACGGACGTAATTCGCGCAACAAATGCAAAGCTCGGACCGTGAAGGAGTGAATTTGATGACGGGCTATGATGATCGTGACGGCAAGATCTGGATGGATGGCAAACTGACCGACTGGCGCGCGGCCAATGTGCATGTCCTGTCCCACGCTTTGCATTACGCCTCTTCCGTATTCGAGGGCGAGCGTTGTTATGACGGCAATATCTTCCTCTCGCGCAAGCATTCCGAGAGGCTCCTGAACTCCGGCAATCTTCTCGACATGCCGATCCCCTATTCGGTGGACGAGATCGAGGCCGCCAAACAGGCCGTGATCGCCGCCAACGGGCTGCAAAACGCCTATGTCCGGGCCGTCGCATGGCGCGGCGCGGGCGAGGACATGGGCGTTTCCTCCGCGCGCAACCCGGTCCGCATGGCGGTCGCCGCTTGGGAATGGGGCGACTACTACGGCGATGCCAAGATGAAGGGCGCCAAGCTCGACGTGGCGAAATGGAAACGCCCCAGCCCCGAAACCATCCCCACCGCCGCCAAGGCCGCCGGGCTCTACATGATCTGCACCATGTCGAAACACGCCGCCGAGGCCAAGGGCTGCTCGGACGCGATGTTCCTCGATTATCGCGGCTACGTGGCCGAAGCGACCGGTGCCAACATCTTCTTCGTGCGCAACGGCGAGGTGCACACCCCGCTGACCGACGCCATCCTCAACGGCCTCACCCGCCAGACCGTGATCGACATGCTCGAGGATCGCCAGGTCAAGGTGCATGAACGCCACATCATGCCCGAGGAGCTTGAGAGCATGGAACAATGCTGGCTCACCGGCTCCGCCGCCGAGGTCACCCCTGTCGGCCAGATCGGCGACTGGAACTTCGAGGTCGGCAGCCTCACCCGCGACATCGCGCAGGGCTATGAAAAGCGCGTCCGCGCCTGACCCGAAACCGGGTCTTCGATCTCAACCTTTTGGTCAGATCTGACCCTTACCCTCCGACACGGTTCAGGTGTCGGAGGGTTTCTCTTGTTCTGTATCGGTGACGAATGCCCGCAACAGGGGCACAGCATGAAAGGCGGCGGGCGGTCCTTCCCGCTTGTCCTGATCTTCGGCATCGCTTGTGGCGGGATCGGCTATGCGCTCGCGCGGCCCCCGTCTCCCCCGACCGAAAGCGCGCATCTGGCGTATCTCGCCCCACCCGTCGTCACGGTCTCGCCGCTCACCGACTGAGGCATGAAATGAAAAAGCCTCGGTTCACGGCCGGGGCTTTCTTCTGTCCGCAAGGGCATCGCGCGCTGCATTAACCTAATGCGCCGTTAACCTGTCGCCGTTTCACCCGGCAGCCGGATGGCAGCCGGGAGTCATACGCAAATCACCCCCCGGTTTTCGCCCTTTCGGCGGCGTTTACGATTTCGCGTTGGCGCTCTTGTAGATGCGCTGCAACTTGGCCATTCCGCCGATCCAGCGGTCGTAGTTCTCGACCTTGTTGCGCATGTATTGCGCGACCTCCTCATGTGGCAGAACAAGAAAGGTTTCGGCCCGGATCGCGTCCAGCGTTTTCTCTGCAACCTCTTGAGAGGAAAGGATTCCATCCGCCGTGGCCGGGTTCTCACCGGCATTGCGCACCATCGCCGTATCGACCCCTTGCGGGCACAGGACACTGACCCGGATATTGTCGTCCTTGTGGCCCAGCGCCAGCGCCTCGGCAAAGCCCACGGCGGCATGTTTCGTCACCCCGTAAACCGCTGATCCGACTTGATTAAGCAGCCCCGCGGCACTGGCGGTATGCATGAAATACCCGCCCCCCCGCGCCTTCATTTTCGGGATCAGATGACGCGCGGCGTGGACATGCGCCATCACATTCACCGCCCAGGCCTTGTTCCAGGCCTCGGTGCTGGCGAACGCGATGTTATCGAACGAGTCATCCTTCCCGGTCAGGATACCCGCATTCGAACACATCAGGTCGATCGGCCCGATATCCGCCTCGACCTTGTCGATCATGCCTTCGACCTGATGCTGATCGCCCACATCACAGGCAATCGCGGTGCCATCCACCATGCCCGCAGTTTCCGCAGCACCGTCGATATCAAGGTCCACCGCCACCACATGCCGCGCCCCCGCATCCCTTAACGCAATGCAAACCGCCCGCCCGATGCCTTGGGCGGCACCGGTGACAACGGCAATCTTATCATTGATTTCCAATGACTTACCCTCCCTGTTTACTGGGGGGTAACCCCCCTGAGACGTTCCGACCGCCGGCGCAGAAGCTCGACCGTGGTCAAGAGCAGGATCGAAATCACGACCAGGATCGTCGCGACCGACAGGATTGCCGGGCTGATCTGTTCGCGGATCCCGTTCCACATTTGACGGGGGATGGTCTGCTCGTCCAGAGCACCGATGAAAAGAACCACCACAACCTCGTCAAATGACGTAACGAAAGCGAACAGGGCGCCCGAAACGACCCCCGGAAGGATCAGCGGCATCTGCACCCGCCGAAAGGTCTGGACCGGATCGGCCCCAAGGCTCGCCGCCGCCCGGGTGAGCGAATGGTCAAACCCCACAAGCGTCGCGGTCACGGTGATGATCACAAAGGGAATCCCCAGCGTGGCATGGGCCAGAACGACCCCGAAATAGGGAATGCCCCAGGTGTGAATGCCGACCTTCGAATAGAAAAAGAACAGCCCCGTCGCGACGATGATGATCGGCACGATCATCGGAGAGATCAGGATCGCCATGATCGCGCGACGATAGGGCATTTCCGACCGGCTCAGCCCTAGCGCGGCGATGGTGCCCAGCGTGGTGGCGAGAATCGTCGCGAAAAAGCCGATGATGACCGAGTTCTTGGCCGCGTTGATCCAGTTCGCATTGGCCCAGGCATCGGACCACCAGCTCATGTCGCGCGGGGCATCCGGTTCCAGCATACCGAAGGTCAGAAGCAGGTCATACCAGCGTGTCGAATACCCCTCGGGATCGAAGGCCAGCATCTTTTCGGTAAAGGTGAAATAGGGCTCGACGTTAAAGCTCAGCGGTATGATGACCAGGATCGGGGCAATCAGGAAAACGAAAATCACCGCGCAGATGACAAGATAGGTATAGTGCCACAGAATTTCGTTCGAGCTCAGATAGTTGGGCAACCCATCGCGATAGTGGCGAAAGTGAATCCAGAACACGAAATGCGCGATCAGAACGGCCATGACGGCACCGGCGACCGCCATGCCGACCCCTCCGGCGAACAGACCCAGAACCAGGCCCATCGCGCCCAGCACGATCACCGCGGTCCGCTTGGTGTCAAAGACCGACACCAGAACAAAGGCCACACCCGCCGCCACGGCGCTGGTCACCAGCATCGCCGTGGCCGCCTCAAGCAGGCCGGACTCCCGGGCATTCATCACGACCAGGACGACAAAGGCCGACAGAAGCGCGAAAAACGAAAGGGAGAAACGGAAAGACGCCGTTGCCTGGTTTGTCGAAATCTCGGTGTTCATCGCGGTCATCCCAGTTTCAGGTTGTCGATACCGACGAGGCGGTCATAGAGCCAATAGAGAATCAGAACTCCCCCCAGCAAAAGCGCCGCCAATGCCGCTGCAAGCGACCAGTTGAGCGAGTTCTGCATGTGAAAGGCGATCAGGTTCGAGATCAGCTGCCCGCTGGCACCCCCGACAAGGGCCGGGGTGATGTAATAGCCGACCGACAGGATAAAGACCAACAACGCCCCGGCCCCGATCCCCGCGACCGTCTGCGGAAAATAGATCCGCCAGAACGCGGTCCAGCTCGTCGCGCCAAGGCTGCGGGCGGCGCGCACATAGGACGGGTTGATCGGCCGCATCACCGAATAGAGCGGCAGCACCATGAAGGGCAGCAGGATATGCGTCATCGCGACCACCGTGCCGATCTGGTTATACATCATCTGAAGCCGGTTCCCGTCACCCAGCAATCCGACGCCGACAAGAGCGTCGTTGATCACGCCTTGCGATTGAAGCAGCACCATCCAGCTTGTCGTGCGCACCAGAAGCGAGGTCCAGAACGGCAACAGGACGAGGATCATCAAGAGATTCGAATGGCGCAGCGGCAATGTCGCCAGGAGATGCGCCACCGGATAGCCCAGCGCAAAGGTGAGAAAGGTAATCAGGACCGAGAGGAAAAGCGTGCGCTGGAAAAGCGTGACATAGACCTGACGGTTTTCTGCGACAGATTCGATATCACCATCCGGGCTTTTCGTAAGGTCGATCGCGGCCAGATAGAAATTCATCGTATAGGGGGTCGATGCGTCGCGCATCACACGCCAGAGCGCGGGGTCGGTCCAGTCCTCGTCGAGGTCGACAAAGGCTTCCTTGAAGGGCGGCTCAATCTTGTTGGCGTTGCGGGCGGCCTTGGTGAACATCGACCGTGTGCCCGAGCGTTCATAGTTGATGCGCGTTCCGGCTGACCCGGCAGCACGCAATTCCCGAAGGGTCTTCATGTCCTCGGCCAGCGCGGCAAAGGCGGCCTCGCCCGGTTCGGTTCCGGCCGGGTTCTCGTCGAACCACGCCTTGATATTCACCATGATCGGGGTGCGCTCGCCTGACCCGATTTCCGTGTGCATGGTGAAACCTTCATTATAGACCGACTGGTGCAGCATCTGCGCAATCGGCGTCACGAAGGTAATCAGGATAAAGGCCAGAAGCGGCAGAACGAGCAGGAACGCACGATACCGTGCTCGTCGCTCGGCTCGCGCCAGGGCAGCCTTGAGGGGTTTGCCGTCCGCGGTGGTCAGCAGTGGATTGGCCGTTGTGTCGCTCATCGGTGCCGTCGTCCTGTCTGATGGTGGGCGGGCCGGTATCGCCCCGCCCCATGGTCATGCAACCCGGGCATCACGCCCGGGCACAAGGCCACCTCAGTTGGCCAGCCACGCGTTGAACCGCTCGTTCAAATCCGCATCCTTGTCGACCCAGAACTCGAAGTTGTTGACCAGCGCGTTCTCCAGGTTCGCAGCCGCGGTGGGCATATGCGGGCCCATCTCGGTCTCACCATCCATGAACTTGCCAACCAACTCGCCCGAGGATTTCCGCGCCGGACCGTAGGAAATCCACGATGCCTGATCGGCAAGACGCTGGGTGTCGGTCGAGAAGGCGATGAACTCCATCGCGTTTTCCTTGTTCGGCGCGCCCTTGGGCACCACGAACAGGTCGAAGTCGAGGATCTGACCGTCCCAGACCACTTCAAGCGGCTGGTTCTCGGCCACGGCGGCGTTGAAGATACGACCGTTATACGCGGTCGACATCACCACTTCGCCATCGGCCAGAAGCTGCGGCGGCTGCGCCCCGGCTTCCCACCAGACGATATCGCCCTTGATGCGGTCGAGCACGGCAAAGGCCCGGTCCACGCCCTCGTCGGAGTCGAGCAGGTCATAGACCTCACCGGCGGGAACGCCATCCGCCATCAGCGCCATTTCAAGGGTCGCCTTGGCCGATTTGCGCACACCACGCTTGCCGGGGAATTTCTCGGTATCGAAGAAATCGCCGATCGTGGTCGGGGTGCCGTCGACATTGCTGCTGTTATAGGCATAGATGGTCGACCACACGATGCTTCCCACCGCGCAATCCTGCAAGGCACCGTCGATGAAATCTTCGGTCGCCGGGGTGCCGTCTGGCGCCGCCGGAAGCATGCTGACGTCGATCGGTTCGATCAGACCCTCGTCGCACAGGCGCACCGCGTCCGAGAATTCCACGTCGGCGACGTCGATCGAGACATTGCCCGCCTCGACCTGTGCCTTGATCGGCGTCGCCGGGTTATCGGCATCGACCGAATTCACCTTGATGCCGGTCTCGGCGGTGAACGGTTTATGATAGGCTTCGACCTGAGATTTCGTATAGGCGCCGCCCCACGACATCACCGTGACTTCCTGTGCCTGGGCGCCGAACGCCACGCCGGAAAGGGCGGTCGCCATTAGTGCAGACTTGAGCTTCATTCGCTTTTCTCCCTTGTTGACCCGTTTCGCTTGTCAGGACCGCCGCTCCGGGTTCAGCGGATTGGCCCATGCCGTCGTCCCGGGCTTTGCACGACCCGGAACAATACATTCATATCAGGCGTCGAGCGCCCGACAATCCTCGGGCAGCCAGCCGATTTCGATATGCTCACCAGGCTGAAGCCTTTTCTGATCGGGCGCATTCCGGGTCTTGACGATGAATTCGTCATTTCCGGCGACCCGAAGCCGCGTGCGGAAGATATCGCCCATATAGATGAATTCGAGAACTTCGGCCTTGAGCGTATGGACCCCTTCCTGAAGCCGCGCCTTGTTGAACTCGATCCGCTCGGGACGAATGGAAACGCGGGTGCGTTCTCCGGCCTTGGTCACGTTGACGGGGTTGCAGTCGATCAATTCGCCATCGTCCAGCTGAACCAGCGCGACACCGTTGTTGATTTCCTTGACCCGGCCTTCCAACGTGTTGTTCTCGCCGATGAACTGGGCCACGAAACTGTTCATCGGTTTCTCATAAAGCGTGTCCGGCGAATCGAGTTGCTGAATGATCCCGTCATCAAAAACCGCAACCCGGTCGGACATGGTCAACGCCTCGGTCTGGTCGTGGGTGACATACACCACGGTGATCCCGAGGCTGTGGGCCAGGTTGGTGATCTCGAACTGCATCTTCTCGCGCAGCTGCTTGTCCAGCGCCCCCAGCGGCTCGTCCATCAGGACCAGCTCGGGCTCGAACACCAGCGCGCGGGCCAGAGCGACCCGTTGCTGCTGACCACCGGAAAGCTGCGCCGGGCGGCGTGTGCCGAAACTGCCCATCTCGACCATCTCAAGCGCGCGCTTGACCTTGGCTTCACGGTCGGATTTGCCGATGTTGCGCACTTCGAGGGGGAATGACAGGTTCTCATGGATGGTCATGTGAGGGAACAGCGCATAGTTCTGGAACACCATGCCGATCCCGCGCTTGTGCGGCGGGATGTTGTTGATCGACTTGCCGCCCAACCGGATATCACCATGCGTTGCCGTCTCGAACCCGGCCAGCATCATGAGGCAGGTGGTCTTGCCGGACCCCGAAGGCCCGAGCATCGTGAGGAATTCCCCCCTGGGCATGGTCAGATTGAGGTCTTTGACGACGAGCGTTTCACCGTCATAGCTTTTCTGAACGCGATCGAACTCGACGAACGCATCCGACGTCTGCGAAGCTGCCAATTTTGGCTCCCTGATGTTGTCTTTTTTTTCGCCTCTTGCCGTTTATCGACTCTTATGTAAAGCGGGTGGTACGCATGTTTGCAACTGCTTTGCGGTTTTTTATGGCGATTCATGCATTCTCGCTAAAAAATGGGCACTTGTTGATGCCCTTGCGCGAATATCGGGATCCGGGTGCGAGCGTCGGCACATGCGCCCCGCTTGTCGCTATTGAAGGGGCCGAAACATGGTTCACATGTTTAATGCGGCCATGCAGGTGAAGGAGACGGCCATGACAAGGAACGCGATCGCGTTTTCCGAAACGGAATATCAACGCCGGTTGGCGAAAACCCGTGCGGCCATGTCCGAACAGGGCATCGACGTGCTGTTTGTCGAAGACCCTTCGAACATGGCGTGGCTGACCGGCTATGACGGCTGGTCCTTCTATGTGCATCAGGGTGTCATCCTGACCCATGCGGGCGAACCGCTCTGGTGGGGCCGGAACATGGATGCGAACGGCGCGCGCCGCACGGCGTGGCTGTCGAATGACAGTCTGCGCCCCTATGGCGATGAATATATCCAGTCGACAACGCGCCACCCGATGCAGCACCTCTCCGCGCTTCTGGCCGACCTCGGGTTCGAATCCGCCCGCATTGGCGTCGAGATGGAGAATTACTACTTCTCGGCCAAGGCTTACACGACCATGGTCGAATGCCTGCCGAAGGCGCGGATCATTGATGCGACGGCGCTGGTGAACTGGCAAAGGGCCGTCAAGTCCGACGAGGAACTGGCCTTCATGCACCGCGCCGCCCGGATCGCGGAAAAGATGATCGACGGCGCGATCGAACGCGCCGAACCCGGGCTGCCCAAGAACGAGTTGGTGGCCGACATCTATGGCGACGCGCTGCGCGGCGTGGGCGAGGATTGGGGCGATTACCCGGCCATCGTGCCGATGTGCCCGTCCGGCGCGGATGCCTCGGCCCCGCACCTGACCTGGGACGGCAAGCCGTTGCAAGACGGCGAATGCACGTTCTTCGAACTGGCCGGCGTCTATCGCCGCTATCACACGCCGTTCTGCCGCACCGTCTTTCTCGGCACACCGCCGGACGACTTGAAACGCGCCGAGGCCGCGCTTGTCGAGGGGCTCGAAGCCGGTCTTGACGCCGCGCGCGCCGGCAACCGCGCATGCGACATCGCGAATGCGCTCGCCGGACCGCTGGAACGCGCCGGGATCGAGCGCGGCGCACGTTGTGGCTATCCCATCGGCCTGTCCTATCCACCGGACTGGGGCGAGCGCACGATTTCGCTGCGCCCCGAGGATGAAACCCTGCTCGAACCCGGCATGACCTTTCACTTCATGCCGGGGATCTGGGCGCCGACCTGGGGTCTCGAGATCACCGAGCCGATCCTGATCCGCGAAACCGGACCGGCGCAAGCCTTCTGCGACCGTCCCCGCAAGCTGTTCGTCAAGCCATGACCAGTCTTGACCGCACCAAGGACATCCTGCGCGAACTGATATCCTTTCCGACCGTGTCCATCGACAGCAATCTGGACATGATCCAGCACATGGGCGCGCTGCTCTATGACATTGGCGCGCGTGTCGATATCTATGCCGACGACAGCGGGACCAAGGCCAACCTGTTCGCAACCATCGGGCCGGACCGCGACGGCGGAATCATGCTGTCGGGCCATTCCGACGTCGTCCCCGTGGCAGATCAGGACTGGCGCAGCGATCCGTTCCAGCTTTACGAGGCCGATGGCCGGCTTTATGGCCGCGGCACCTGCGACATGAAGGGTTTCATCGCCGCGACACTGGCCGTGGCACCCGAATTCGCGGCCCGGGATCTGTCTCGCCCGATCCATTTCGCCTTCACCCATGACGAGGAAACCGGGTGTATCGGCGCGCAGTCACTGGTTTGCGAACTCAAGGCGCGCGGCATCAAGCCGGCCATCGCGATCATCGGCGAGCCGACGCTGATGAGGATCATCGAGGGCCACAAGGGATGCTGTGAATACACCACCCGCTTCACCGGTCTCGAAGGTCACGGTTCAGCCCCGGATCGTGGCGTGAACGCCGCGGAATACGCAGTGCGCTATGTCTCGCGCCTTCTGGAGATCCGCGAGGATCTGAAAAAACGCGCGCCGGGCAACAGCCGCTTTGACCCGCCCTGGACCACGCTCAATATCGGCCGCGTCACCGGTGGGGTCGCACATAACGTGATCGTCGGCAAATCCGAGGTGGAATGGGAATTCCGGCCGGTCCAGCCGGGCGATTATGACTTCGTGACATCCGAAATCATGCGCTATGCCGAAGACGTACTCTTGCCCGCCATGCGCGCCACATGCCCCGATGCGTCGATCGAAACCGAAACCATCGGCGAGGTGGCGGGACTCGAACCCATGCCCGAGAACGAGGCGCGCGATCTTGTCGCCAGCCTGACCGGCGGAAACGATGCCGAGGTCGTGGCCTTCGGCACCGAGGCGGGGCTGTTTCAGGAGATGGGCCTTTCGGCGGTGGTCTGCGGACCGGGTTCGATCGAGCAGGCGCACAAACCGGACGAATTCATCGAGCTTGAACAACTTTCGGCCTGTCTCGACATGCTCCAGGGATTGGGGCGCCAGGCCACGGCCTGACCTGTCGATCCCCTGCGCCGCTCAGGATTTCGCCCGCTTTTCCGCAATCTGCGCCACGCCCAGCACGTCGAGCACCCGCGCCTCGATATCCACGGCACTCAGCCCGGCGCGGGCATACATCTCGTCCGGCGCGCCCTGATCGAGAAACGCATCGGGCAGCACCATCGAGCGGAATTTCAATCCGTCGTCGAACATGCCCTCATTGGCCAGCAATTGCGCCACATGGCTGCCGAACCCGCCCACGGCCCCCTCTTCGATGGTGATCAGCGCCTCGTGCCGCGCCACCAGGTCAAGGATCATCTCGCGATCCAGCGGCTTGGCAAAGCGCGCATCGGCCACCGTCGGGGAGATCCCCTTGGCCCCAAGGGATTCACACGCCTTCATCACCTGGGCCAGCCGCGTGCCGTATGACAGGATCGCCACCCGCGCCCCTTCGCGGATGATCCGCCCCTTGCCGATCTCCAGCACCTGCGGCACTTCGGGCAATTCCACGCCCACTCCCTCGCCGCGCGGATAACGGAACGCGATCGGACCGCCATCATGCGCTGCCGCGGTCGCCACCATGTGCCGCAACTCGGCCTCGTCGGCGGCGGCCATCACCACAAAGTTGGGCAGGGTCGCCAGATAGGTGATGTCGAAACTGCCCGCATGGGTCGCCCCGTCGGCGCCCACCAGCCCCGCACGGTCAATAGCAAAACGCACCGGCAGGTTCTGGATCGCCACATCATGCACGACCTGGTCATACCCGCGTTGCAGAAAGGTCGAATAGATCGCGCAAAACGGCTTCATCCCCCCCGCGGCCAGCCCGGCACAGAAGGTCACGCCATGCTGTTCCGCAATGCTCACATCAAAGCACCGCGACGGGTAACGCTCGGCCATCAGGTTCAAGCCCGTGCCATCCGGCATCGCCGCCGTCACCGCACAGATCTTGTCGTCCTTCGCCGCCAGTTCCACCAGCGTCTCGCCAAACACGCTGGTATAGCTAGGCGCGTTGCTCGGCGTCTTTTTCTGCGCGCCGGTCACCACGTCGAACCGTGCCGTGGCGTGGCCCTTGTCACCCGCCCGCTCGGCCGGGGCATAGCCCTTGCCCTTGCGGGTCAGCGCATGGATCAGGATCGGCCCCGTCGCCCGCGCCTTGACCGTGCGCAGCACCGGCAAAAGCTGATCGAGGTCATGTCCGTCGATCGGCCCGAGATAGGAAAACCCCAGCTCCTCGAACAGCGTGCCCCCCACCGTCATGCCCTTGAGCATGTCCCGCGCCCGTTTCGCACCCTCCTGGAAGAACGGCGGCATCAGGCTCACCGCGCCCTTGGCGGCGGCTTTCAACTCCTGGAACGGCGCCTCGGCATAAAGCCGGGTCAGGTAAGACGAGAACGCCCCCACCGGCGGCGCGATGCTCATGTCATTGTCGTTCAGGATCACGATCAACCGCTTCTTGAGGTGCCCGGCATTGTTCATCGCCTCGAACGCCATGCCCGCGCTCATCGCGCCATCCCCGATCACCGCCACCGCATCGCCCAGCCCTTCGGGACAGGCCCCGCCCAGATCACGCGCCACGGCAAAGCCCAGCGCCGCGCTGATCGAGGTCGAGCTATGCGCCGCCCCGAACGGATCATAGGGGCTCTCGGTCCGCTTGGTGAACCCGCTCAACCCGTCCTTCTTGCGCAAGGTGCGGATACGCTCGCGCCGCCCGGTCAGGATCTTGTGCGGATAGGACTGGTGCGACACGTCCCAGATGATCTTGTCCTTGGGCGCGTCGAACACCGCATGCAGCGCCACGGTGATTTCGATCACCCCCAGCCCCGCGCCCAGATGACCGCCGGTCTCGCTCACCGCCGAAATCGTCTCCGCCCGCAATTCGCTGACAAGCTGCTTCAACTGCGCATCGCTCAGCCGTTTGAGATCGGCCGGCACATGCACGGTATCGAGAAGCGGGGTATTGGGTCGTTCGGCCATGGTGGTGCCTGAAACCTGTTTACATCTCGCGGGCAATAACGAAGCGGGCGGCCTCCCGCAAGCATTCCGCCTCCGCGCCATATCCAGATAGGGCCTCGCAACCCGTATCGGCAAGCTCTTGCGCGCGCCTTTTCGCCGCATCGAGCCCCAGCAGCGAGACAAATGTGGCCTTGCCGGCCTCTTCATCCTTACCCACCGCCTTGCCCAGCGCCGCCGGATCACCCTCGACATCCAGCACGTCATCGGCGATCTGGAACGCAAGGCCCAGCGCATCGCCATAGGCCGCCAAAGGCCCGGCATCGGCCCCGGCAAGCCGCGCCCCGGCCGAGGCCGACCAGGTGATCAACGCCCCGGTCTTACCCGCCTGCAACCGCGTGATCTCATCCAGCGTCAGGGGTCGCGCCACGCTCTCGGCGGCAATATCCAGCGCCTGCCCCAGAACCATGCCTTGCGCCCCCGCCGCCCGCGCCATGCTCAGCACAAGGTCGGCCCGCACCTGCGCATCGGGGCTGCATTCCTCGCGCGCCAGCAACTCGAAACTGAACGCCTGCAACGCGTCCCCCACCAGAACCGCGGTCGCCTCGTCCCACTTCCTGTGCACCGTCGGCAGACCGCGGCGCAGATCATCGTCATCCATGCAGGGCAGATCGTCATGCACCAGCGAATAGGCATGCAGGCATTCCACCGCGCTCGCCGCCCAGATCGCCTGATCGTCGGGCACCCCGTGCAGCCGCGCGCCCTCCATCACCAGAAAGGCTCGCAACCGCTTGCCCCCGGCACTGGCATAGCGCATCCCCTCGGCCACCGGCTCTGCGCCCAGCGGCGCCATCGCCTCGCCCAGATGCGCCGCGACTCGCGCCGCGACCTTTGCCAACCGGTCCGGAAACATCGGGCTATTGCCCTTCGACAGGCTTCAACCCCGCCGCGTTGCCCTCGTCGTCAAGCGTGATCGCCGCGACCTTTTCCTCGGCTTCCTTGAGCTTGGTCTCGCAACGCTTCTTCAACTCCGCCCCCCGCTCGTAAAGCGTGATGGAATCGTCCAGCGCCACGTCGCCCCGTTCCAGCTTGCCCACCACCTGTTCCAGTTCGGCCATGGCCTCTTCGAACGTCATCTCTGAAACGGGTCGGTCGGTCATCTCGTGCTCCTTGGCGGCCTGACTGCCGCACCACCATATCCGCGCCCGTCCCCGGGTTCAATTCACCCGCCGGCATTAAAGCGTGCTGCAGCAAATGGGAATCGGCTGACGCGCGACGAAAGGGCAGCGCCCGACCCGGGGTGGGTGCGCAGCGCCCGCCGTCACGCCAAAGGCGTGCCTTCGGCACGACGGGCGGGGCGGGCGCTGCCCGGGCTGCAAGCAGCCCG
>JAABTV010000008.1 GCA_011389685.1 Paracoccaceae bacterium | reverse complement strand
TTTCGAGATGGTCATTCATGCTTCCTTTTGGTGAAGCATGAACCGGATCACTCATACACAAAAGAACGGACACTCTCACTAACAGCCTTACAGCATGTCGCACCGGAACGGATTCAAGCCTTCCCGCCCCGCCCGGAACAGCGGCGAAGCCGCCCGGGCAGCACACCATGGCCCGGCAGGCGATTTTGCCTTGCGCAAAATCTGCCGGACGGGGGCCGCCTCGTCGTGCCGGAGGCACGCCTTCGGCGCGACCGGGTGCTTTTGAGGGGTTGCGCCTCGCTTCGGGCGCGGGATGGTGTTGCAAGATAAACTGCCCAACGCTGATGTAGTGCGCACCCGACCGCGGCCCTTTGCTGCCCTATCGTCCGGCCCGAGACGAATCCGATTTGCTGCGATACGCCATAGCGCGCTCCGGCAGGGTATCCTCTACCTTTGCGGCAAATATTTCTTGAACGCCTCTTGCGCTTCGCATCATTCGTTTTCGCCGCCGCCACATCAAGCCCGCGCGCTGACATGTCCGTCCGTGCGATCTCCACTGCCAT
The DNA here is from genome assembly GCA_011389685.1 of Paracoccaceae bacterium. Lineage (GTDB taxonomy): Bacteria > Pseudomonadota > Alphaproteobacteria > Rhodobacterales > Rhodobacteraceae > Aquicoccus. The sequence goes on along the minus strand of JAABTV010000008.1, from coordinate 82,860 downwards.
CGAAAACTCCATCTTTCGCTGGCAGTGAATCACATCGACCTGCTCAGGAGAATCCCGCAAGAGTCACAGGCCGACGCCGCTGGTGTAAGGCGGAACGCTTCAGGACGCAGGGTCACTGATTTTCGTAAACCACCTTCGCCGCATACCAACTGGCCGGGATCGAGATCAGATACCCGATCAGCGCCGCGATCAAGATCGGCTTGAGCGTGGTCAACCCAAGGGTCAGGGCGACAACGATCGCGCTACCGGCCAGCGTCGCGCCCAGAAACAAATGCATCACCAACGCCAGAATCCACATGAAAAGCTCCTCTTGATGTCATCGCTCACGCGTTCAAACATTACTCTTTCCCGGACGACACAGGCTGTCCTTGATCTGTGTCAGATAAGATGCGCCCACGCCCCATCTTTGGCGCTTTTCTAAATGCCCCGGCCCCTCCGTCACCGACCCTCCGGGTCAAGGCGGCCCAGCCACCGGCCGAGCGTCATCCAGGAACCGCCTCGGCGTCCGGCGATTCATCCTCCGCGTCCATTGCGGTCTCGGCGTCTTCCTCACCCGTCCCGGCGTCCGGATCCGTTGTCTCGGTCTCACCCGGCGTCTCGGTCTCACCCAGCGTCTCGGTCTCACCCAGCGTCTCGGTCTCACCCTCTGTCTCGGTCTCGCCGGATTCCTCCGCGGGCCCTTCCTCCGCCACTTCGCCGTCTTCCTGCTCGGCCTGCCCGTTGGCATGGGCGGCCTGGCGGGCGGTTTCGCTCACTCCGGCGTCGATGAACGCCTCGACCTGGGACAGCGACGGCGCCGCCGTCTCGACCAGATCGCGGGTCTGGCGCATGATCCGCCGCATCTCGGGCTCAGTCAGGAACCGCGCGGGCGCCACATCGGCCCGATCCGCCAGCGCCGCGAGGCTGCCCCGGCTCGACAGGCGCGGCTCTCCTGGCTGCCCCGCGCCCTGACCTGGCCAGCGCGGCCCGCCCAGATAGACCGCCGCATACATCACCCTGGCCTTCTTCTCGGGTGTCCCGCCAACGCGCAACGCGTCATAGAACATCCGATGCACCTCGCGCCACGGCGCGCCGTGGAATTTCGGCCCGTCCTCGTTTCCAACCCCGCAATAGGCATCATGCACCGCCGCGGCATTGGCGAATTCCCGACTGGTCGGTTCACCTATGATCGAGATGAACATTTTCGGAATCGAAGCGCCATCCGTCAGCGTGCGTTCCGGGGCGACCCAACCCCGCCCCAGACCATCGACAAAGGACAGGGGTTCGGCCGTGGGATAGAAGACCAGCGCGCGGCGCGGAAGCCGCACCGGCTCGGGGACAAGCTTGACCGGGCTGTTCTCGAACCGGCATGCCGACACCGCCGGCCCCGCGCACAAGGCCCGCTCGGCATCGCTCGGGCCCGCCGCGGTCAGGTCTTGCGGAACGGATCGCGTTGTCAGTGTTGGTTCGACAAGGTCACAGCCGGCCAGAATGCCCGCCGCCACAAGAGCTGTCAGAATACGCATGGCTGTCTCATCATTTTTCATGAAATTTCAGTTTTTTTTCGGGTTTATCGAGAAACAATAGCACTTGCGGCCCCTGCGGATCAATTCCCAAGGCGTCGGCGGCCTCAGGTCAACCGCCGCAGGAGCGTCAGGAAATCCGCGCGCTCCTGCGCGTTCAGCGGGGCCAGGGTCTCTTCCGTCACCAATCGACCCACCTCGGTCATCCGCTCCAACAGCGCCGCACCCTGGGGCGAAAGCGAGATCAGCATCCGCCGCTTGTCCTCGGGGTCGGGCACCGTTTCGGTCAGTGCCTTCTGGCGCAACCGGTCCGCCACGCCCTTGATCGTGGCCACGTCCATCGCCGCCAGCCGCCCCAGCCGGTTCTGCGACACCTTGCCCTGTTCGCCGATCCGCACCAGCGCGGCGAATTGCATCGCGGTCAGCCCTTCCAGCGTATGCGCCTGGAAAATCGCCGCATGGCGCTGGCTGGCCAGGCGCATCAGGTATCCCACCTGATCCTCAAGGCGATATCCCTCCCGCGTCACCACCCCGCCCTCAGACCGCCAGATATTGCTGGCTGATCTCGGGATGGGCATCGAGATCGGCAAACCCGCCCTCGTAGCGCAAGGTTCCCTTCTCGATGATACAGGCCCGGTCGGCCACGGCGCGGGCGAAATGCAGGTTCTGCTCGGACAGCAGAACCGCCAGCCCCTCGGCCTTCAACTCCTTGATGACCCGCGCCATCTGCTCGACGATCACCGGCGCGATACCCTCGCTCGGCTCGTCCAGCAACACCACCCTGGGGTTGCCCATCAACGTGCGCGCGATGGTCAGCATCTGCTGCTCGCCGCCCGACAATTGCTTGCCCAGGTTGCGCCGCCGCTCGGCGAGGTTCGGGAACAGCTCGAAAAGGTGCGCGCGGGTCCATTCCGGTGCATCCGGGCGCGCCGGGCGGTCGCCCACTTCAAGGTTTTCCTCGACCGTCAGGTCGCCGAAGATGCGCCGCTCCTCGGGGACATAGCCGATGCCCAGCCGACAGATCGCATGCGACGGCTTGCCAAGGATCGAGACACCGTCATAGGTGATCTCGCCCGCCTTCTGGTGAACCAGCCCCATGATGCATTTCATCGTCGTGGTCTTGCCCGCCCCGTTGCGCCCCAAAAGCGCCACCACCTCGTTGCCACCAACCTGGAGCGACACCCCGTTCAGGATCTGCGCCCGCCCGTAACGCGCGGTCAGGTCTTTCACCTCAAGCATGGTCCGCCTCCGATTCCGCCCCGGCCTCCGCCTGCCCGAACACCGTGCCACCGCCCAGATAGACCTCTTGAACAAGGGGGTTGCCGCGAATCTCCTCGCCCGTGCCCTCCGCGATCAACCCGCCGCGATTGAGCACCAGGATGCGATGCGCATGGGCAAAGACCACGTCCATGTCATGTTCGGTGAAAAGCACGCTCACACCCCGCTCGGCCACGATCTTCGCGGTCAGTTCCATCAACGCCACCCGCTCGCTCGGCGCCATGCCCGCGGTCGGCTCGTCCATCAGCAACAGCGTCGGATCCGGCGCCAGCGCCACCGCCAGTTCCAGCCGCTTGAGATCGCCGTAAGCCAGTTCCGAACTGGCCCGCCCGGCCTGATCCTCCATCGACACCAGCCTGAGCAGCGCCTCGGCCTCGTCGCGATAAAGCCGCGTCGCCCGGCTCAGCATGTCGAATATCCGCCGATGATGACTGATCAATGCCATCTGGATATTCTCGATCACCGTCATCGACAGGAAGGTCCGGGTGATCTGGAACGTCCGCCCGACCCCCATCCGCACGATCTTGCGCGGCCGCACCCCGATCAGGTCCTGCCCGTTCAAACGCACCGTCCCCCGGTCGGGCCGCAGATACCCGTTCACCATGTTGAAACAGGTGGTCTTGCCCGCCCCGTTCGGCCCGATCAGCGCCAGGAACTCGCCCTGGCCCAGGTCGAACGACACATCGTCCACCGCCACCAGACCGCCGAACTTCTTGGTCAGCCCGCGCACCTCCAGAACATTCATGCCCCTGCCCCCTGCTTCATCTTGCCGAAAATACTCCGGGGAGTGTGAGGGGCTGGCCCCTCGCATCCGAACATTCCCCTCATGCCTGCCCCTCCCGGCGCAGCCCCAGCGCCCGCAACAGCCGGTCGACACCCCCCGCGACCCCGTCCGGCGCCAGAAGCACGACCCCGAGGATGATCATCCCGAAGATGAAGCGCCAGTAATCCAGCCGGCTCACCCAATCCTCGATCAGCACGAAGACACCCGCGCCAAGGATCGGCCCGGCCAGCGCATGAATACCGCCCAGCAGCACCATGATGAGCCCGTCCACCGATTGCGCGATCCCCAGGACATCGGGAAACACCGAGCCCTTGGAAAAGGCAAAGACCACGCCCGCCACACCGGCCATCGTGCCGGCCAACGCAAAGCCCATCCATTGATGGAACTTCACGTCCATCCCGATCGCCTCGGCGCGCACATCGCTGTCACGGATGCCGCGCAACCCATAGCCAAAGGGCGAATGGGCCACCCGTCGCAGGAACCAGATGCCGCCGATGCACAGCACGAAGGCAACATAGAAATAGGCCTGATCGCTCGACGCCCACGCGGCGGGCCAGATGCCGAGGATACCGTCGTCGCCACCGGTATAGGCTTGCGACTGGAACGTGACCCCCCACAGGATCTGCGCCGCCGCCAGGGTCAGCATCGCGAGATAGACGCCCGACAGGCGCACGCAGAACCAGCCAAAGAACAACGCCGCCGCCGCCGCCGCCAGCGGCCCCACGATCATCGCCGGCATCATCGGCAACCCGAGATAGTTCGACGCCATCGCCGCGCCATAGGCCCCGACCCCGAAATAGGCCGCGTGGCCGAAACTCACCATGCCGCCCAGCCCCATCATGAAATGCAGGCTCACCGCGAACAGCGTCGCCACCATCACGTCAACCAGCAGGATCGAGGCGAAATCGCTCACCACCACCGGGCTCGCCGCCAGCGCGAAGACCAGCGCCATCAGCACCAGCGTCGCGCGCGATGACAAAAGCCGCAGCGGCTGCTCGGGCTCGGTCGGCGCACCATGGCCGCTGCCCTCCTTGCCGAAAAGGCCATAGGGCCGCACGATCAGCACCACCGCCATCACCACGAAAGGCAGCACGATCGAGATCTGTGGAAAGACGAGGATCGCAAAGGCATTGAGCACCGAGATCAGCACCGCGGCCACGAACGCCCCCGACACGCTGCCCATGCCGCCGATCACCACGACGACAAAGGCGTCCCCGATCACCGAAAGGTCCATCTGAAGGCTCACCGCCTCGCGCGGGATCTGGATCGCCCCGCCCAGCCCGGCCAGCGCCGCGCCCAGCACGAAAGCCGCCGAGAAAAGCCAGGCCTGGTTGACGCCCAGCGCGCCCACCATCTCGCGGTCCTGCGTCGCGGCGCGCACCAGCACACCCCAGCGGGTGCGATGGAACACAAGCCATATCCCGGCCAGAACCGCAGGCCCGATCAGGATCAGCGCCAAGTCGTATTCCGGGATCGGCTCGCCCATGATCCGCACCGCACTGTCCAGCCCCGGCGCCCGCGGCCCCAGCTTGTCCGCGGCCCCCCAGATCGCCAGCGTCATGTCCTGAATGATCAGCAACACACCAAAGGTGGCGACCAGTTGGAACAGTTCCGGCGCATGGTAGATCCGCCGCAGGATCGTCATCTCGACGATCAGCCCCAGAAGCCCCACGATCAGCGCCGCGGCGATCACGCCCCCCCAGAACCCGAGAATGCTGTCCGGGAACAGCGCGACGATGGAATAGGCCAGATAGGCCCCCACCATGTAGAACGAGCCATGCGCGAAATTGACGATCCGCGTGACTCCGAAAATGATCGACAGCCCGCAGGCGATCAGAAACAGCGACGAGGCATTCGCCAGCCCCGTCAGCAATTGCGCGACATAAAAGCCCATGCGGACTGTCCCCCGTCAGGATACGTATTTTTGGCGAAAAATCGGGGCGGCCGATGCAACCGCCCCGACAATTGTTTCGAACCGGCTTATTCCGCCGGGCGCAACTTGGCCGCCTCTTCCTCGCTTGGCAGGTAATTCGCCCCGTCGGCATAGAACCAGTCGACCATCCTGGGCTTGCCATCGACCAGCGCGGTGGTGCCCACATAGGCCCCCATGGTCGATTGGTGATCGGCCGCACGGTAAAAGAACGGCCCGGTGGGCGAACTCGGGACTTCAAGCCCCTCCATCGCCGCCAGCAAGGCTTCGGTGTCGGTCGATCCGGCCTTTTCCAGCGCCGCCTTGATCGACAGGACCGAGTTGTAACCCACGATCGAGCCGGTCTTGGGCGCCTCGCCCCAGCGTTCGATATAGGCCGTGCCAAAGGCTTCGTGCTCGGGTGTGTCGATGTCCATCCCGGGGTATCCGGTCACGATCCAGCCCTCGGGCGCCTCGGCCCCCAGCGGGTCGAGATATTCCGGCTCACCGCTCAACAGCGATGTCACCACCCGGTCCTCGAACAGGAAGCGCAAGCTGCCCTGGCGCACGAACTTGGCCAGGTCGCCGCCGAAGGTCACGTTATAGATCGCGTCGGGCTTGGCCTGTTCCAGCGCGCGCACCGTCGACCCCGCGTCGATCTTGAACAGCGGCGGCCATTGCTCGGCCACCCATTCCACGTCCGGTTGCAGCTTGGTCAGCTCGGATTTGAACGCCGCCACCGCATCCTTGCCATAGGCATAGTTGGGCGCCACCGTGGCCCATTTCTTCTTGTCCAGCTTCGCCGCCTGCTCGGCCAGCATCGCCGCCTGCATATGCGTCGAGGGGCGCAGGCGATAGGTATAGCGGTTGCCCTTCGACCACACCAGCGCATCGGAAAGCGGCTCGGAGGCGAGGAAAAACACCTGCTTCTGTTTTGCAAAATCCGCCAATGCAAGGCCGATATTGGACAGGAAACCGCCGAACAGCATCACCGCCCCGTCCCTGGAAATCATCTCTTCCGCGATGCGGATCGCGTTGGCCGGATTGCCGGTGTCGTCGCGGCTGATGATCTCGAGCATCGCGCCATTCACCCCGCCTGCGGCGTTGATCTCTTCCAGCGCCAGCGTCCAGCCCTTCTTGTAAGGCTCGGTAAAGGCCGGCAGGGCCGTATAGGAATTGATCTCGCCGATCAGGATCGTTTCCTGCGCCTGCGCCGCCCCGGGGATCATCCCCAGCATCGGCAAGGCCGCCAGCGCGCCCATTATCTTGCGTCTCATCTCATTCATGTTCACGTCTCCCGGTTGGTTGTCTTGTTTCACTCAGTCGGTTTTTTCTATGGTCTTTTTCGAAGTCTCGGGCCGGATGTCGCACCGTCCCGCCTGCTCTCTCGCCTATCTCAATCCATCCTTGCCCTCGGCCACTTCGTGGCGCAACCCGCCGACGCGCGGCATGGGCCGCCCGCTGTCGGTCACGGCCACCGCGACCATGATCTCATTTGCGCGCGGGGCGTCGTTCATCATCACCTCGATCCCGTCGAAATGGCTGCGCACATAGGCCGCGTCCTTGTGCCCGAGCGGCACGTCCAGCACCTGCCCCGGGCTGCCCATCTTCTTCGAGGACGGCACCAGCGCCGCGCCCTTCTCGACCGCCGCGCGCAGCGGCGCGCCCAGTTTCGGATGCAGGATCGCGGCGGCATGTTCCAACTCGCCCGCTTCACCCACCATGGCCGATTTGCCATAGCTTTCGGCCGCGCTCGGCGCAATTCCCAGCGCGGTCACGCAACGCTCGCCCAAAAGCCCGCCCAGTTCCGCGCCGATCTCCATCAACTCCGACAGATCCTCCTCGTAGCGTCCCGCGAACGGGTTCTCGATCACCGCCACGGCCACCGCCTTGCGGGTCGCCGGGGCGATCTCGCGCCCCATCTCGCGTTGCGTCTCCTCGACCGTCACGGCCAGCTTCCTGATCTTCGCCTTCATCTCAGCCCGTCCTTTCCTTCGATCTGCGACGCTTCAAGGCCGCCCGAGCGCGAATGCACCCGCGGCCCGTCCGTCATCACGAGGATCAGCGCCATCTCACCCGCGCGGGGTGCGTCGTTGCAGCCGACCTCGATACTGTCGAAATGGCTGCGCACGTAAGAGGCCCGGATATGCGTCACCGGCACGTCGAGCCGCGCGCCCACGCCGCCCACCTTCTTGGTCGAGGGCACGATCGCCGCCGAGCGTTCGCGCCCGATCAACTCGCGCATCGCGTAACCGCCCGGCGCATGCCACAGCGCGCCATGCTCGATCTCGCCGCCCGCGCCGATGATCGCACCCTTGCCATAGCCTTCGACCCTTTCGGCCCCGCCCAGAATCTCGATGAGCCGCCCCGCCATGTGCAGGCCCAGGGGCTTCAGATCCTCCATGAAAGGCTGGATATCCGGCTCATGCCGCCCCGCAAACGGGTTCTCGATCACCGCCATGATCCACGCCCGGCGATAGGGCACATCGGCCCGCGCGCCGCCCTCGTGCCAGATCTCCTCCAGGCTCTCGAGTGTCTTTCTGATCTTCACATCAGGCATCCGCTGCCTCCCTCGCCTCGATAAACCGCTCCGCCCCGGCAATCCGCGTCTCGCCACGCAGGGCAAGCGCGGCGCCACGGATCAATCCCTTGTCCCGCATCTCTTCGGCCAGCGCAGCACCGCGCGCCAGCGCCTGCGCCACCTCTTCCCCGGCCAGCGCGCCAACCTCCACGACCACCTCGCGCGCGCCCAGATCGCTGTCAGGGCGGACCTCGTCCGCCGGCGCCCGCCGGATCGCGGCGTGCCCCGGCAGATCGACCGCGTTGCCGATCAGCGTCGCCGCCACATCCGCCGCCGCCGCATCCGCCGCCAGCACCGTCACCGCGTCGGCAATGCCCAGCGACAGGCTGCGCCCGCCGCGCCCCGACGTGGCGATGCCGCCGATCCCCTCGCCCGCGCCGATGTCGATCTGCCCGCCGGTCCCGGCCATGGCGACGCGAAACCGCTCGCCCGCCTCCAGCCAGAGCGCGATATCGCCACCATTGTTCACATAGGCCCGGCGCAGATCGGCCCGCATGCACATTCCGGCCAGAACGTGATCGGCCACCGCCCCCGCGACCGCCGCCATGGGTGTCACGAACCCTTCGTGCCGTGCCACCGCGCGCACCATCCGGTGGGCCACCGGACCCACGACCACGCCGGGCGACGGGGTCACGCCCCATCCATCCCGGCGCAACAGGTCCAGTTCCTCCACCAGCCGCTCCAGCACGCCCTCGAAGGCCGCCGAGGCCGCGTCGAAACCCCGCGCCCGGTCGCCCTCGCAGCCGATGATCAGGTCGATCGGCCCATGCTGGAGATGCAGCCGCTCTCCCGGAAGGTTCGCGCGCGTGAAACTCATGGCTCCTCGCTCCAGCGGTAATGCCCGCGCGCCATCGGGTCATGCCCCGAAAGCCCGCGCCCGACGCGGCGCACCTCGTCGGTCACCACTTTCTCGACCCGGCGGATTTCCTCGACATGCCCGCCCAGATCGGCGTAATCGCTCACCCGCATGGTGAACTCGATCGGCGCGACGATCGCCGGGGTCGGCACATATCCAAAGGAATTCGACGGCATCTCCATCACGTCCGCCATCACCGTGATCCCGCCCCCGGGCCAGACATAGGCCGCCGCCCCGCCGCAACTGACCGAGGTCAGCGCCGCGCGCACCGATCGGGTGAGCCGCACCGGGTTCTCGGTCACGCCCGCGCGCAGACTGCCGCCCGCACCGCCCATGAACAGCACCGAGGCCACCGAAGGCTCGCAATTCTCGGCGATCCGCTCGGCACTGGCGCGCACGGCGTCCGGCGCCTCGGCGGGTTGCGGCACCAAATCGTCATCGAGCTCGAAATAGGCCCATTGCTCGCCCGTGGTCGACACCATGAAAAGCCGCAGACCGGGCCAGGCCACGTCTTGTTTCCAATCGCCCAGGATGGTCAGCGGGTCGTCGATATCCGTCCCGCCCCAGCCGCGCCCCGGCTCGGCCACCTGGAAATAGCGCCCCGGAGTCGAGCGGCGGCCCCGGATGCGGATGCCGGTGGGCTTCACCCCCAGAACCTGCCCGGCCTGGTGCTCGCTCAGAACGCCGGTGATATGGTCATCGACCACCACCACCTCGTCCACGATCTCGTGCCATTGCTTGGCGAACATGCCGATCGCGGCCGAGCCGCAGCCGACCCGCATCAGGCGTTCCTGCTCACCGTCGATGATCGGCGCCTGCCCGGCCTGGACCACGACCGAAACCGCATGATCACCCTCGCCGATGACCATCTCGACCGGCTCGCGGTTGCACAGCGCCATCAGCGCGTCACAGGTCACGCGGCCCTCTTTCTTGGACCCGCCGGTCAGATGCTCGACGCCGCCGAGGCTCAACATCTTCGAGCCGTATTCTGTCGTCGTCACATGGCCGACCGGCTCGCCCGCCACGCGCACGATGTCACATTCACTGCCGATATGGCGATCGGTGTCGATCTTAACCTTGGCCCCGCAATAGGAAAAGATGCCCTCGGTGACCACCGTCACCATGTCGACCCCCTCGACCTCCTGGCTCACGATGAAGGGCGCGGGCTTGTAGTCGGGATAGGTCGTACCCGCACCCACCGCGGTGACAAAGCGGCGCTGCCCCTGGATGATGTCGCCATCCCAGTCCCCGGCCTCGTCGGTGGTCAGAAACGGCACCAGCTTCTCCGCGGTGCTCTCGATCACCGTCAACGGATCGAGCCGCACCAGCTCGCCCCCATGATTGGCATAGCGATCACAGGCCCCGGATTTGCCATCGGCGATGTAGCACATCACCGGGCAGGCATCGCAGCGGATCTTTTCGGGTTTCTCACGCATGGCGTCGCCTCAATCCGTTTTTCGTCGCGAAAAACGACCAAAAATCCTTCGAGGATTTTTGACCGAACTCCTCGAAGGAATTCGTCTCGCCTCAGACATGGCCCGCCTCCCCGATCGCCGCCTTCAGCCGCGCAGGCGTCACCGGCAGCCGCCGCATCTGAACTCCGGTCGCATCACGGATCGCGTTCAGTATCGCCGGCGCCGTGGGAATGAGCACATGCTCGCCCAGCCCCTTGGCCCCATAAGGCCCGTGCGCGTCCGGTTCCTCGATGATCAGGGTCTCGACCGGCGGCATGTCCCCGATTGTCGGAATGAGGTAATCATGCAGGTTCTCGGTCCGCCCCGGCAGGTATTCCTCCATCAGCGCCATACCCAACCCCTGCGCGATGCCGCCCTCGACCTGCCCCTCGATCAACAGCGGATTGACCGCGTGACCCACGTCATGCGCGGCCACGAAGCGCACCGGCTTCACCGTGCCCAGCCGCATATCCACCTCCAGCACGCACAGATGCGCAGCATAGCCGAACTGCGCGTAAGGATGGCCCTGCCCGTTGGCATCGAGCGGCCTTGTCGGCGGATCGTAACTCTCGGCCACGCGCATCACGTAACCCTCGGCGTCCGGCTCCAGCGCGGTGAGGTCGAGGCGATGCACCCGCGCCCCTTCCCGCACCTCGAACCCTTCCTCGCCCGGCACGATCACCGCTTCCTCACCCGCATTCACCCGCTGCAATATCTGCGCGCGCAGCGCCGCACCGGCCAGCCGCGCGGCATTGCCCGACACGAAGGTCTGGCGCGAGGCCGAGGTCTTGCCCGCATCCGGCGTCACATCCGTATCACCCCCCACAAGGTCGAGCCTTGAGACCGGGACACCCAGCGCGGTGGCAAATATCTGCGCGATCACCGTGTTGGACCCCTGCCCGATATCCGCCGCACCCTGGTGCAGCACGATCCGCCCATCGGCCCGCACCCCGGCCTTGATCGTCGAGGGGTTGGGCAGCGAGGTGTTGCCGCAGCCATACCAGCCCGCCGCGACACCGACACCGCGCCGCACCACGCCCCCATCCGCGTTCAGCCGCGCCGCCTCGGCGCGCTCGGACTCCCAGGCGGGCCGCAGCGCCTCCAGACAGGCGCGAATGCCCACCCCCTGCACGAAGACCTGCCCGCACACCGTGGGCACGCCATTGGTCAGCGCATTGCGCATACGAAACTCCAGCCGGTCGATTCCCAACCGGTGGGCCAGATCGTCAAACAGACTCTCCTGCGCCACCGCCGCCTGTGGCACGCCAAAGCCGCGAAACGCCCCCGAGGGCGGGCAATGGGTGTGAATACCCGTCGCCTCGGCCCGGTAATCACCCACCGCGTAAGGCCCCGAGGCATGCACCGGCACCCGGTTCGCCACCGTCGGCCCCCAGCTGGAATAGGCGCCGGTGTTAAAGAGCCCGTCAAAGCGCAGCCCCGAAATCCGCCCCTCCGCATCGGCCCCGATCCGCACAGTCATCCGCGACGGGTGCCGCTTGGTGGTCGATTGCATCGATTCCGTCCGCTCATAGGTGATCCGCACCGGTCGCCCGGTCTTCAATGCCGCAAGCGCCAGATAGGGCTGCACCGACACGTCAAGCTTTGAGCCAAACCCCCCGCCCGTGGCCGTCGGCACCACCCGGATACGCGCGCGCTCCATGCCCAGCACCTGTTCAAGCGTGTCGAGATCCATCACCGGCGCCTGGGTGCAGGCATGCACCTCGATCCGGCCATCCACGACCTCTGCGAACCCGGCTTCCGGCTCGATATAGGCATGTTCCACGAACCCGGTCTCGAACACGCCCTCGGCCACCACCTCGGCCCGGCCCAGCGCCGCCTCGACATCGCCATGTGCCACGAAGCCGCTGCACATCACGTTGCCCGCTCGACCGCCGTGCAGTTGCGGCGCATCCTCTGACATCGCCGCGGCCACGCCCTGTACATCCGCCAGAACCTCCCACTCGACCGGAAAGCGCGCCGGGTCGAACCCTGCCATGACCTCAGCCGCGCCCACCACCGCCGCCACTGCCTCACCGCGAAACCGCGCCACGCCCTCGGCAAAGACCGGCTGATCGACGAAACCCGGGATCACCCCGAACAGGTTCACCCCCGGCACGTCGCCGGCCGTCAGGACCGCCTCGACCCCTTCGCGCGCGGCAAACCCATCGAGATCGCCAAAGGAAAACCGCGCATGGGGATGCGGGCTTCGGATCACCTTGATGACCAGCGCATCACCCGTCGCCACGTCATCGCCGAACCGCTCCGCGCCGGTCACCTTGACCCGCCCGTCGAGCCGCTCGATCGCCGCGCCCATGTGACCGTCCGCATCCGCCACCGCCCCCGGCGCGCGGCCCATCACCGCGTCGATGATCTTGCGATAGCCGGTGCAGCGGCACAGAACCCCGGCCAGCGCATCCATCACCTGGCCCTCGCTCGGCGCCGGAACATCACGCAACAGGGCCACCGCCGAAACCATCATGCCCGGCGTGCAGATTCCGCATTGCGCCGCGCCCTGCCACTCGAAACGCCGCGCCAGATCGGCCGCCAGCGGCTCATCCGCCACCAGCCCCGCCACCGTCTCGACCTTGGCCCCCGCCGCCTGCTGCGCCGGCATCAGGCAGGCACAGACCGGCGCGCCATCGATCAGCACCGTGCAGGCGCCGCAATCGCCCGCATTGCACCCGACCTTGACATCGCGCGCGCCCAGCCGCTCGCGCAACACCTCGCTCAACCGCTCGCCCACGCGCGGGGCCACCCGCACTTCGCGCCCGTTGAGGCGAAACATCGTCTCGGCATCCACACGCTTATCCATCCATCGCCTCCCGAACCGTCCGCCCGATCAACGCGCCCACCGCCTCAAGCCGATAGGCCCCGCTGCCGCGCACGTCGTCGATGGGTGAAAGCGGCTCCAGATGCGCCGGCGTCACCGCCACATCCCCGCGCGTGCCCAAAAGCGCCGCCTCCAGCGCGGGCAGGCGCCGCGCCACCGGCGAACAGGCCCCGACGGCCACCCGCGCATGGTCGATCAGCCCGGCCCCGTCGCGCCCGATCACCACTGCCACCATCACGATGGAAATCACGAGGTAAGCCCGGCTGCCCAGCTTGGAAAAGGCCCCGCGCGCCACCTCGGGCAGGTCGGGAAGATACAGCGCCACGACCATCTCGCCGGGCGCCAGATCGACCTGCCGCACCCCGGTGATGAACCGCTCCAGCGGCACGACACGCCGCCCCGCAACGCTGGCAATCTCGACCTCCGCATCAAGCGTGAGCAGGGGCGGCACCCCGTCCGCCGCGGGCGAAGCATTGACGAGGTTGCCCGCCACCGTCCCGGCATTCTGGATCTGGACCGACCCCACCTCGCGCGCCGCCGCCTTGAGCCCGTCAAAGGCCGGCGGCAGATCGGCCCGCACCACGTCGGACCAGCGCGTCGCCGCCCCGATCCGCCATCCGCCACCCTGCCGCGCAATGCCGCGCAACCCCTCGATCCGGGTCAGATCGAGAAGGCTATCGCGCGGACCACCGCCCGGCAGGGAGGGATAGAAATCTGTCCCTCCCGCCACCGGGCGAACGCCCCCACGCGAGAGGATGTCCAGCGCCTCGCCCAGATCACCGGGCGCGAAATACTCAATCTGCATCATTGTCGGACCCACTGTCGGCCCCCCTGTCGGACCGGTCTCGATTATCGTTCGTATGCTAATGGTATGCGCGAGATTCGAGTCGTGTCAAAATCTTTCGAATCCTTTTTCCCGATACCCGACCAGCGGGCGCATGATTAATCAGTTCCGGGTCGGGAAATGCTGCACCGTGGCGGTGTACGCATGGCAGCCGGGCAGCAGCCGAAGATCACCCCCCGATTTCTCGGCGCAAGACCGTCATTAACCCCACCGGGCGGTGTCACGCGGGCGCCGTGCCCTTGGTGACCTCGGGCAGGGTCTCTGCGGGCGGCGTATTGCGGCTGCGCCCGCTGCGCGGCACGCCCTCGATCACCGTCATCCCGACCCCCGGAAGGTTGCCAAGTTGCACGGATTCAAGGATATTTTTCCCCGGCGCATGCTGGGCCCGGTCCATCATGACGAAATCGGCGGGCCGCCCCAGCTCCATCAACCCCTGGTCCAGCTCGCGCTGCCGCGCGGTGTTGCCATTGGCAAAGCAGAACGCCACCTCGGCGGGCACGTCGCCGAGGCTCGACAGCATCGCCACCATGCGAAGGATTCCAAGGGGTTGCACCCCGGACCCGGCCGGCCCGTCGGTGCCGAGGATCAGCCGCTCCATCTGCTTCAACTCCCGCGCGGTGTTGAGCGTCAGAAGGGCCGCGCGCTCGTTGCCGTTATGCACGATCTCCAGCCCCGCCTGGCAGCTTTCGCACAGGCAGACGATCTGATCATCGGGCAGCGCCGAATGCCCGCCATTGATATGCCCGATCACGTCGGTGCCGGTCTCAAGCACCATGTCGGCGTCAATGAGCCCTGATCCCGGGATCGACGGCCCGCCGGTGTGGATCGTCGATTGAATGCCGTATTTGCGTGCCCAATCAACCATTTGACGCGCGGTCTTGCCATCCTTCACGGTGCCGAGTCCGACCTCGCCCAACAGCGTGACCCCCGCATCGGCCATCTCCTTGAAGTCTTCCTCGACCATGCCATGCTCGATCACCGGCGCCCCGGCCATCACCTTCATGCCCGAAGGGCGGAAATTCTCATACCAGCGTTGCGCCGCAATCGCCATCGCCTTGAGCCCGACAATATCCTTGGGCCGCCCCGGCATATGCACCTCGCCCGCCGAGATGAGCGTGGTCACGCCGCCATGCAGCGTCGAATCGATCCAGTGCAATTGCTGCTGGCGCGGGGTGTAATCGCCCACCACCGGATGCACATGGCTGTCGATCAATCCCGGCGCGATGGTCACGCCATGGGCGTCGATCTCGGTCTCCGCGTCCTCGCAGTTAAGGTCTTTTTCATATCCGATTGCTTTGATGATCCCGTCCTCGGCAATCACGCAATCCCCGTCGAGGATCGGTTCCTCCATCTTGCCCGAAAGGATCAACCCGATATTCCGAATGACAAGCTTGCCGGCCATTTGCACACCCTCCTTCTGTTATCGTTAGTGTGCAAACGCTTTTGCGATTCCGTCAAGCCCGTTGCGTCTCATCCGCCCCAGGTGGCTTCGAGCACCCGCAACCAGTTGCCATGCGCGATCTTCTCGATCCGCGCCTCTGAATAGCCATGCGCACGCATCGCCCCGATCAGCGCGGGCAGCCCCGCGACCGATCCGATCTCTTCGGGCACCACCGCGCCGTCGAAATCCGACCCCAGCGCGACATGATCCTCGCCCATCCGCCCGATCATGTGATCGAGATGCTCAAGCATCACCGCGAGCGGCATTTCGGGCCGCATCCGCCCGTCCCCACGCAGGAACCCGGTGGCAAAGTTGAGCCCGACAACGCCGCCCGACCGCGCCACCGCGTCAAGCTGCGCATCGCTCAGGTTGCGCGCCTGCGGACACAGGGCATGCACGTTGGAATGGGTTGCAACCAAAGGCTTTTCACTGATCTCCGCCACATCCCAGAACCCCTTTTCGTTGAGGTGGCTGAGGTCTATCATGATCCCCATCGCGTCACAGCGCCGAACCAGCCGCTTGCCGTCCTCGGACAGTCCCGGCCCGACATCCCCGGTCGAGGGATAGCGAAACGGCACCCCCTCGCCCCAGATCGTCGGGCGGCTCCACACCGGCCCGAGCGAGCGCAGACCGGCAGCATGAAGCACGTCGAGCGCGTGAAACTCAGGGTCGATCGCCTCCGCCCCTTCCATATGCATCACCGCCGCCAGTTCACCCACGCCCATCGCCGCGCGGATATTGGCTACGCTGCGACAGATGCGCAAGGCGCCCTCGGCCTCAAGCTGCAACAGCAGCGCGGCCTTCTCCATCACCACCGGCAGCGCCGCCTCCTGGGGCACCGGGTCGGGCAAGGGCAGGTCATATTCGGGCTTGTCCATCTCGTCCTTCATCGCCGCAAGGTCCAGCGGTGACGGCACGAAGATCGCAAAGAACCCGCCCGCGAATCCCCCCGCGCGCGCCTTGGGCAGATCGACGTGAAAATCGCTCCCCTCGCGGAAAAGCCGTGTCGCGGACCGCCCGCCCGCCGCGCGAATTTTCAAGAGAACGTCGTTATGCCCGTCAAATACGGGCACGGGGTCCGCGCTGGCCATGATCACCTCTCCGGTGTTGCGTCACGGCCAGACTAGGACGCGCGCCGCGCCCTGCCAATGGCTATTCCGGCACGCAGATCCGGCCCGCCATCGCCGCCCGGATGGTCTGCCACAACAGCCCCGCGATGACGACAAACAGCGCCACCAGAAGCACCCCGCCGAACAGGCGATGCGCCTCCGACCCCGTCTCCGCGGCAAAACGGAAGCTGGCAATCGTCGCGGCGGCAAAGGGAAAGCTCAGCGCCCAGAAGCTCAGCGCGAATTCCAGCCGCAGGATGCGCGGCAACTGCACCAGAACGATCGCGGTGAACAGATAGGCCCCGTTGATCAGGATGCGTGCAAAGGCATCGACATCGCCGGTCAGTTGCAGCCACGCGACGAATGCCACCGCCGGCGGCGCGATCAGGATGACCAGCGTCGGCTGCAAGCGCCCGGGCAAGGGGTCGTGGAAAATCAATCGGTTGATGACCAGCGTCAACAGCACCAGCCAGAAGATCAGGCCCACGGACATGAAATACCAGCTGATCTCGACATAGCCCAGCGGCACGCCCGCAATCGGCACGATCACGTTGCCCACCGCCGGGATGAACCAGGCTGGGTTGAGCATCCCGTGCTGGAAACTGCGCGACCCGATCCAGTTCGACACCACCGCGATGGTCAGCACGAACTGAAGCACCATCCCGAGCAGCCACATGCCTTCGGCCAGCCCTTCGCTGCGCGGCATCGTCGCCGTTGCCAGCAGCAGAAGGGAAATCGAGATCGCCGGAAAGAACGACAGCCGCACCGGATGTTTCCATTCGGCCACCAACGCGCCGGGGTAAATCGCGGCCTTGGCGGCATAACCCGCCCCGATCAGCCCAAACAGCGCGAAGGTGAAGAGATAAAGCCCGGTCGAAATTTGCGCCCCCATGCCAAAGGCCGCCTCGCCCGCATGCATGGCCAGCGTCAGCCCGGCCATGCCCATCACCATGCCGAACAGCGGCACCGGGTAATGTTCAAGCCGGTTCACCGGCTGCGCCTCGGTCTGCGTCGCATCCGTCATGTTGTTATCCCTTCCACGCTCATCCGTCGCTCGCCTCGGGCCCCTTGATCAGCGCCTGCGCGGTATAGACGAGGATCGCAATCCCGACGGCCCCCGCCAAGGCCACGCCCAGCAGGACGATCACATCGATCGGCCCGCCGATATCGGAAAAGCCCGAACTGGTCATCTTCTGCACGAACAGCACCGCCGCCACCGCGCCCACCGGCATCGACAATTGCGCCAGCAGGAACTTGCGCATCGACATCGACCGATCACGGATCAGCACATAGATATAGGCCACGGTGATCAGCGCCGCCATCACGACCATCGCCCAGAACAGGCCGCGCCCGAACATCTCTTCCCAGACGGCGATCAGGGTCTCGAGTGTCAGTTCCTTCATCTTCCGTCTCCTTACGCCTTGCCACGCAGCATGGCGTTATAGGTGGGTTTGAGTGCGACTTCCTTCATGAGCCAGCTGATCCACAACTCTTCCAGCGGCGCGATCACGCCGGGGAAACTGGGGGTCAGATCGTTGTTGTAATCGAACTCGATCAGCATCGCGCGGCCCACACGGGTAATCAGCGGACAGGACGTGTAACCGTTGTAAACCGTATCCGTGGTGTCGCCCGCAATCTGCGCCACGAGGTGATCCTCGACCACCGGCACCTGCCATTTCACGCTGGCCGCGGTCTTGCCCTTGGGCACGCCCGCCACGTCACCCACGGCGAACACGTTGGGATAGCGGTTGTGGCGCAGCGTGTAGGGATCGACCTCGACCCAGCCCTGATCGACCCACCGGTTCTCCCAGCTCAGCCCCGACTGGCGGATCACCTCCGGGGCGCGTTGCGGCGGAATCACGTTGGTGAAATCGTAATCGGTCTCATGCGCGATCCCGTCGGCATCCTCGAAGGTCAGGATCTTCTTGACCGGGTCGATGCTTTTCAGAACCCTGTGCATCTCGGTCCTGATGCCGCGCTGCCCGAACAGCATCCGCACCTTTTCCGCCACGATCGGCACGCCGAACAGGGCCCCGGAACTGTTCCAGTATTCGATCTCGACCTTGCCGCGATTGCCCTTCCTGCTGGCGAAATCCTCGGTCAGGAAGGTATATTTGAGCGGCGCACCGGCACATTTCATCTCGGTCGCCGGGCGAAAGAAGACGGCCTTGCCCCCGGTCGAGGTGAAGCGGTCCATTTCGGCCCATGTCCTGGCGGCATAGTCCGGCCCGGCATAGACCGCACCGACACCGTCCTTGCCCACCAGATCGAGGCTGAACCCCTCGATCCCGTCCCAGTCGAGCACAAGGCCCGGCGCAGTAATCAGGTAATCATACTCCAGCACCTTGCCCGACGCGGTGGTCAGGGTCTGCGCCTCGGGGTCGATCCCGGCGGCATACTCCGCCACCAGCGTCACCGCCCCGGGCAACCATTCGGCGGTCTGGCTCACCGAATAATCCGCCGGTTTCAACCCGGCGGCAATCAGCGTGAACCCGGGCTGATACCAATGCTCGGCGCGCCCGTCCACAAGGGTGATCTTGGCCCCGTCCAGCCGCTCGACCAGACGGTTTGCCAGGGCGGTGCCCGCCGCCCCGGCGCCAAGGATGACGATCTTCGCCCTGGTTGATACTTTCTGTGCTGCCGCGGGTCGCGCGCCTGCGGCCAAAAGGGCCACACCGGAGGCGAGGCCCAGGAATCCGCGGCGCGTCGACAGGAATGTCTGATCCGATGTCATGCGCGTCTCTCTCTGCTTTTACATTTCCTTTTTCGCATATGAGACCGGTCGCACACTTTGACATAGATCAACCCGGCGCCCGAATGCCTCTTTTCCAGGCAGGCCGGGACATGTTCCGGTTCCGGGCATGCCCGGCATTGCCTAGTGCAGGATCCGCATCAGGAACAGCGTGATCGACGGAAAGGCGACGAGGATGACAACCCGCACGATATCGGAGGCCACGAAATACGTCACCGCCTTGTAGGTCTCGACCATTGGTGTGCTGCGGTCCATCGAGTTGATGACAAACAGATTCATCCCCACCGGCGGGGTGATCAACCCGACCTCGACCACGATAAGAACGATGATCCCGAACCAGATCGCCGTTTCCTCGAAAGTGAGACCGAAATCCAGTTGACTGATGATCGGGAAAAAGATCGGCACGGTCAGCAGGATCATCGACAGGCTGTCCATTACGCAGCCGAAGACAAGGTAAAGCGACAGGATGATCGCCAGGACCACCCAGGGACTGTATCCCAGGCTCGTGACATAGACCGCCAGTTCCTGCGGCACCTGGGTCAACGCCAGGAACCCGTTATAGAACGCCGCGCCCAGCACGATGAAGAAGATCATCGCGGTGGACCGGCCCGTGGCCATGAAACTCTCGATCAGGGTTGTGAAATTCAGCCCCCGATTGACCAGCGCGATCAACCCGGTGCCCGCCGCACCCACCGCAGCGCCCTCGGTCGGGGTGAACCAGCCCAGGTAGATGCCCCCCACCACCAGCAGGAACACAAGCAACACCGGCCACACATCGGCCAGCGCCCGGAATCGCTCGGCATAGGGGATCGGCTCCCGCGTGCCGGCGGCATCGGGGTGGACGCGCACATAGATCGAGATGGTGATGATATAGCCGAGCGCCGCCAGTATCCCGGGAATGAACGCGGCCAGGAACAGCTTGGCGATGTTCTGCTCGGTCAGGATCGCATAGATGACAAGGATCACGCTGGGCGGAATGAGAATGCCCAGCGTCCCGCCCGCCGCCAGCGTCGCGGTGCTGAACCCCCCGGAATAGCCATAGCGGCGCAGTTCGGGCAAGGCGACCTGGCCCATCGTGGCCGCCGTGGCCAGCGACGACCCGCAGATCGACCCGAACCCGGCACAGGCCCCGACAGCGGCCATCGCGACCCCGCCGCGCTTGTGCCCAAGCCAGGATTCTGCCGCCTTGAACAGCGCGGTGGACATGCCGCCCAAGGTCGCGAAATGCCCCATCAAGAGGAACATCGGCACGATCGAAAGCGAATAGCTCGAAAAGGTCGAGTAGGTCTCGGTCTTGAGCCGCGACAGCGCCATGTTCCAGCCATCGGTCACGAAATAAAGACCGAACAGCCCGACAAGAAACATCGCCAGCCCAATGGGCACCCGCAAGAAGATCAGCAACAAGAGAACGGGAAACGACGTCAGACCGATTTCAAGACTGGTCAATGGTCCACCTCCGCGGCCTGCACGATCGTGCGCATGGTCAGGAACTCCGCGACCCGCACCACCGCCATGTAGACGCCCACCAGCGCCGCCAGCACCGCCGCGATCAGGCTGATCAGATAGGACCACCAGATCGGAAACTGAAGCAGAAACGTGGTCTCGTTATATTGCATCTTCGACATCATGCCTTCGTAAAGCCGCCAGGCGATCAGGATCAGGACGGCCGCGAACACGATGTCCACGATCATCTGGATCACCCGGTTGGCCCGCTTGGGCAGTTGCGATGTGAAAATGTCGACCGTCGCGTGCCCCGCCGTGATCTGGCACAGCGGGATAAAGGCGAAGATGGCAAAGGCGATGCCCGCCTCGACCAGTTCGTAATCGCCCCAGACCGGCCCGACTCCGGCATCCAGAAGCCAGCCCGACACGGCCGGCATGAAGGTCTCGATCGGGTCCCAATGCAGAAAACTGTTGATCCCGCGGCCCAGCACCGAAACGCAGGTCAGCAGGACCAGCGCGGTCAGGACCGTCCCGCCCAGCACCGCCATTGCCCGGGCCAGCGCAAGCATGGTTCTGTGTATCGCCAAATCCAGCCCCCACAATTCGCGCATCCGCGCGCCACATCTTCGCGAGACGTGGCCACGGGCCTCACGCCCGCGGCCACGAAAAGTCCTGTCTTACTTGGTGTTTTCCGCGATCAGCGCCTTGGCCTGATCGACCAGCGCCTGCCCGTCAAAGCCAAGCTCGTCCATTTCCCCGATCCACTCGGCCTCGACCCCGGCGGCAGCGTCCTTCCACTCCTGCACCTCGTCGGCGCTCAGGGTGATGATGTTGTTGCCGCGCTCGACCGCAGCCGCGCGCGACGGCGCATCGGCCCCCGCCATCAGCTTGCCCGCCAGCGCCGAGAAATCCTCGCCGGACTGGCTGTCGATCGCCGCCCTGAGATCGTCCGGCAGGCTCTCGTATTTCTGCTTGTTCATCGCGAAAACGAAGGCGGTGGTGTAAAGCGCTTCATCGCCGAACTCGGTGTGGTTGCTCACAAGTTCGGGCACTTTCAGCGCCCCGGTCACTTCCCACGGGATCACCGCTGCACCGATCACGCCTTTCGACAGGGCTTCGGGCACCGCGGGCACCGGCATGCCGATCGGTGTTGCACCCAACGCGGTGAAAAGTTTGTTGGCCACGCGTGTCGGCGCGCGCAGCTTGACCCCGTTGAGGTCATCGACCGAGCGGATCGGATCCTTGGAGTGGATCAGGCCCGGACCATGCACCCAGACGCCCAGAACCTTCACGTCCTTGAAGTCCCTGTCCATCATGTTGGCCTCGGCATATTGCCAATAGGCGCGGCTGGTATCCTCGGCATTGCTCATGATGAAGGGCAACTCGAACACTTCCGATTGCGGGAACCGCCCCGGCGTATAGCCCAGCACGGTCCAGGTGATATCGGCCACGCCGTCCGTGACCTGCCCGTAAAGCTCGGGCGGCTTGCCGCCCAGTTGCATTGACGGGTAATGATCGATCTTGATCTTGCCGCCCGATGCCTCCTCGACACGTTCGGCCCAGGGTTCGAGAATCAGCTTTGGCACATTGGCCTGCGCGGGCAGGAACTGGTGCATCTTCAGCGTCACCTCCTGCGCCATCGCAGCCGTTCCCAGGCCCGCGGCCATCGCCGCTCCGGCCGCAAGGCCCATGAGTTTACGTTTCGTGATCATTCCGACATCTCCCCTTGTCTGTTGGTCGCGTCATTATTTGGTCGCGTCATTATAGTGACTTCTCATTGCCCGTCATAGGCATTCATCAGCGCCCGCGCCTCTTCGATCAGCGCCCGCCCGTCGATTCCCTTGCCTTCGACATCCGCGATCCAGTTCTCATAGATCGGGCGGGCCAGCTCTTCCCAGGTTTGCGCGTCCTCGGCGCTGATCGTGACGATATTGTTGCCGCGATCCACCGCAATCTGCCGGGCGGGGGCGTCCATGTCCTGCATCACGCCACCCGCGAAGATCGAGAATTCAAGACCCGAATTGGCGTCGATCACCGCCTTGAGGTCGTCGGGCAGGCTCTCGTATTTCGCCTTGTTCATCGCCATCACGAAGGTCAGGTCATAGATCGCCGGCCCCTCGAATTCGGTGTGGTTTTCGACCAGCTCGGGCACCTTGAGCGCGCCGGTCACTTCCCACGGGATCGTGGTGCCGTCGAGAACCCCTTTCGAGAGCCCCTCGGGAATCGCCGTCACCGGCATCCCGATCGGCGTCGCCCCCAGAAGCTCGAGCAACTGGTTCACCATCCGCGATCCACCGCGAATCTTCATCCCGTTGAGGTCAGCTGGCTTCTCCACCGGGCGCTTGGTGTGCAGCATCCCCGGCCCGTGAACCCAGGTGCCCAGCACCTTCACATCGCGGAAATCCGTGTCGCGCATATGGGTCTCGTACATCTGCCAATAGGCCGACGAGGCGGCGCGCGCGTCGCTCACCATGAAGGGCAACTCGAACACCTCGGTGCGCGGGAACCGGCCCGGCGTGAACCCGTTGACCGCCCAGACGATATCGGCCACCCCGTCCGTCACCTGGTCGATCAACTCGGGCGGCTTGCCACCCAGCGCCATGGCCGGAAAGCGGTCGATCCTGATCCGCCCGTCGCTGTCGGCCTCGACCTTGTCGGCCCAGACATCCAGCACCAGTTTCGGCACATTGGCCTGCGGTGGCAGGAACTGGTGCAGCTTGAGCGTCACCTCCTGCGCCTGCGCGGCCAGCGTGCCGCCCACGATCATCGCGGCGGCCATCGCCCCGCGCATCAAACCCGTCATGTAACTCATCCTGGCTCCTCCCTGTAAGCGTGGTGTTGGTCCGCCCGGCCCTCCCCGGCCCGGCGTCTTGCGGTCAGCTTTCGAAATCCGGCTGATTCTTCGGATGTGCGCGCTCGAATTCCGGCAAGGCGGCGCAAGCCTCGTAAATCTCCCGCACACGGGTCAGCTCGCTGATATCGACATCGAACCGCTCGGCCGAAAACACCTGCGGCACCAGACAGATATCGGCCAGACCCGGCGAATCGCCAAAACAGAACTGCGTGTCACCGGCCTGTTTTTGCAACAGCCCCTCGCAGGCGGCCAGCCCGTCACCCAGCCACCGCGCCAGCCAGGCATTCTTCTGGTCCTCGCTCGCGCCCAGTTCATCCGTCAGGTATTTCAGCACCCGCAGGTTCTGAAGCGGGTGAATCTCGCAGGCAATCACCTGCGCTAAGCCCCGCTCGCGCGCCCGTATCATCGGATCACGCGACAGCAGCGGCGGTTCGGGGTGAGTCTCGTCCAGCCATTCGATGATCGCCAGCGACTGGATCAGAGCTTCGCCCTCTCCGGTTTCCAGCGCCGGAACCAGCATTTGCGGGTTGAGCCTGCGAAAATCCTCGCCTGTCTGCGCACCGCTTTTCAGGTGCACGGGCCGAAATTCATAGTCGATTCCCTTGAGATTGAACGCGATCCGGCACCGATAGGATGATGAGCTTCGGAAGTATCCGTGAAATGTCAGCATGTTGCCCGCTCTCCCCCGGTATGCGCCACGACTGGCATCCTGCACATGGCTCCTCTCCCGCGCAAGATTTAGTAAGCATACATAATGTTGTCATTACCGCTTGTAAACGCTAAGCAGTAGTCACGTTTGCACCATTTCCGACACGGATGCTTCCTTCATCGGCGCAGCTTCGTTGTAGATAGCCAAAAACCGACCGGCCGGTCAAGCAATTCAGGGGCGGGGTTGCAATATATAATAAAATTCGCATATGTTTTCCGGCACGCTCAAATTCAGGGACCAACCACATGCGCATGACCCTTTTAGCCTCCATTCTGGCGCTCATACTGCCCGCCTTGGCCACGGCCGAGACCGAACACGCGGCCCGATTGACCACCGTGACCGAATGGAAGGCCGTCTTCGGCAAGGTCGAGGCGCGCGACAACGTTCCGGCGCGGGCGCGGATCGGCGGCACCCTGGTCGAGATCACCGTCACCGAGGGCACAGACGTGACCGAGGGCCAGCAGATCGGCACCATCGACGACGCCAAGCTCGGGCTGCAACTCGACTCGGTCGAGGCCCAGATCGACGTGCTGCGCTCGCAGCTTGAAAACGCCCAGACCGAACTCACCCGCGGCGAAGACCTGCTCGCCCGCGGCGTCACCACCGCCCAACGGCTCGACGCGCTGCGCACCCAGGTCGATGTGCTGACCAACCGGATCGAGGCGACAGAGGCCGAGAAACGCGTAATCGCCCAGCAAGCGGCCGAGGGCGCCGTGCTCGCCCCGATCTCGGGCCGGGTGCTCGACGTCCCCCTGACGCAAGGGTCGGTCGTCATGCCCGGCGAGGCGGTGGCGAGAATCGGCGGCGGTGGTTTCTTCCTGCGGCTTGCCGTGCCCGAACGCCACGCCGCCTTCCTCGAAGAAGGCGCCGACATCCAGATCGGCAACGATGAAGCCGCCCGCACCGGGCGTCTCGCCAAGGTCTATCCCCAGATCGAGAATGGCCGCGTCATCGCCGATGTCGAGGTCGAGGGCATGGATGCCCGCTATGTCGATGCGCGCGTGCTGGTGCGCCTTCCGGTGGGTGAAACCCGTGCCCTGCTGATTCCCGCGGACCTCGTGACCACCCGCATGGGGCTCGATTTCGTCACCGTGCAACAGGGCGACCACAGGGCGCTGCGCACCATCGTCCCCGGCCAGCATCACCGGATCGACGGCGTCGACATGGTCGAGGTGCTCTCGGGGCTTCAAGCCGGAGAAATCATTACCCCTTCCGCGCCCGTGACCTACACCCCGAGCGAGGGCCATTGAGATGAGCGATCACCCCGAAAGCAAACCCCTCGGCATCGCCGGGGGGCTGACCCGCGCCTTCATCCGCTCGCCGCTCACCCCGCTGATGATCCTCGCCGCGCTGGCCGTGGGGCTGGTCGCGCTGGTCTCGCTGCCGCGCGAGGAAGAGCCGCAGATCTCCGTGCCGCTGGTCGATATCCACATCCAGGCCCCAGGCCTGCGTGCGGAGGACGCGGTGAAACTCGTGACCGAACCGATGGAAACCATCGTACAGGGCATCAACAGCGTCGAACATGTCTATTCCCAGTCGATGGACGATTACGCCATGGTCACGGCGCGCTTTCTCGTCGGCACCTCGTCCGATGCGGCGATCCTGCGCGTGCATGACAAGATCCGCGCCAACATGGACCGCATCCCCGTGGGCATAGAGGAACCGCTGATCGTCGGGCGCGGCATCGACGACGTGGCCATCGTCGCGCTCACCCTTTCGGCGAAACCCGGCGAAACCGGGGTCAATGCCAATGACATCACCCGCATCGCCCGCGAATTGCAGGTCGAACTGTCCAAGACCGACAATGTCGGCCTGACCTACCTTGTCGGCGACAGCCCCGAGGCGATCCGCATCGCCCCCGACCCCGAACGCCTCGCGCTCTATGGCGTCACGCTGCAACAGCTCGCCGGCAAGGTGCAGATGGCGAACAAGGCGTTCTCGACCGGATTTATCCGCGATCAGGGCGAACAGATCGCCCTGGTCGCGGGCCAGACCCTGAGCGCGCCCGCCGAGATCGGCAACCTGCTGCTCACCTCGCGCGACAACCGCCCGGTCTATGTCCGCGACGTGGCCGACATCTCCTATGTGCCCGACACCTCGGACAAGCTGGTGGCGAATGTCATCAGGGACGGCGACGGCACCATTCATCGCACCCCCGCCGTGACGCTGGCCATCGCCAAGCGCGCGGGCGCCAACGCGGTCGACGTGGCCCAGAACATCCTCGATCGCGTCGAGATGCTCAAAGCCGACCTGATCCCCTCGACCATCGCGCTCGAAATCACCCGCAATTACGGCGAAACCGCCAATGAGAAAGCCAACGAGCTTCTGTTTCACCTTGGCCTCGCCACCGTTTCCATCGTCTTCCTCGTGCTGCTCGCCATCGGCTGGCGCGAGAGCCTCGTCGTCGCGGTGGTGATCCCCGTCACCATCCTGCTCACCCTCTTTTCGGCCTGGATCATGGGCTATACGCTCAACCGCGTGTCGCTCTTCGCGCTGATCTTCTCGATCGGGATCCTGGTCGATGATGCCATCGTGGTGATCGAGAACATCGCCCGCCACTGGGCCATGAAGGACAAGGCGACCCGCGTCGAAAAGGCGATCCGCGCCGTGGCCGAGGTCGGCAACCCCACCATCGTCGCCACGCTCACCGTGGTTGCGGCCCTGCTGCCGATGCTGTTCGTTTCCGGGCTGATGGGCCCCTACATGTCACCCATCCCCGCGAATGCCTCCGCCGCGATGATCTTTTCCTTCTTCGTCGCGGTGATAATCACCCCCTGGCTGATGGTGCAATTCGCAGGCTCCGCCGACATGTCCGCCCATGCCGAAGACGACACCGAGGGCCACCATGGCGGCATTCTTGGCCGTATCTACACGATCGTCGCCAAGCCCCTCCTCAAGACCCGGGCGCGCGCACTCACCTTCCTGCTGGTGACCGCCGCCGCCTCCTTCGGCTCGCTCGGCCTGCTTTATACCAAGGATGTCACGGTCAAGCTGCTGCCCTTCGACAACAAGTCCGAGCTCTCGGTCGTGATCGACCTGCCCGAAGGTGCCAGCGTCGAGGCCACCGACGCCGTGGCACAGGCCGTCGCCGCCGAGGTGCTGCACCTCCCC
Source organism: Paracoccaceae bacterium (assembly GCA_011389685.1). Taxonomy (GTDB): domain Bacteria; phylum Pseudomonadota; class Alphaproteobacteria; order Rhodobacterales; family Rhodobacteraceae; genus Aquicoccus. The sequence goes on along the minus strand of JAABTV010000008.1, from coordinate 55,403 downwards.
GAGGTGATCTCGACCCAGACCCACGCAGGTTCCGCGGCGCCGTTCAATTTCAACGGGCTGGTGCGGCACTACTACCTGCGCAACCAGCCCCAGATGGGCGACGTGCAGATCAACCTCGCCGCCAAGCACCACCGCGACCGTTCCAGCCACGACATCGCGCTGGAAATCCGCGAGCGTATCCTTGCGCTCGACATCCCCGAGGGCACCACGCTCAAGACGGTGGAGCCGCCGCCCGGCCCGCCGGTCATCGCCACGCTTCTCGCCGAGATCTACGGCCCCGACGCCGACACAAGGCGCGAGGTGGCGGGCAAGGTCCGCGAGGCATTCGAATCGGTTCCCTTCATCGTCGACGTCGATGACAGTTTCGGGGTGCAGCCGCGCCGGATGCGCGCGACCATCTCGACCGACCAGCTCGAATTCCACCAGGTCCAAGAACAGGACGTGTTCGACACGCTCGCCATTCTCAACGGTGGCATGACCGTGGGCTATTCCCACCGCGAGGACGGCCGCCGCCCGATCCCGATCCAGGTCGAGCGTGACAAATCCGACCGGGTGCTTGACGAACGGTTCCTCTCCACCCCGATCCCGGCCAACGTCCTTCCCGGCGCGCGCGGCGTGGTCGAACTGGGCGACGTGATCGAGATCCGCGAGGAACACGCCTCGCACCCGATCTTCCGCCATAATGGCCGCTATGCCGAAATGGTCATGGCCGAACTCGCCGGCGATTTCGAGGCGCCGCTCTATGGCATGCTCGCCGTGTCCGACGCGCTGGACGCGATGGAATGGGATGAAGGCACCAAGCCCACGATCCGCCTCAATGGCCAGCCCGAGGACGACCGCGCCGTGACACTGCTCTGGGATGGTGAATGGGAGGTGACATGGATCACCTTCCGCGACATGGGCGCGGCCTTTGCCGTGGCGCTTCTGGGCATCTACATCCTCGTCGTGGCGCAATTCGGCAGCTTCCGCCTGCCGCTGGTGATCCTCACGCCGATCCCGCTCACCTTCCTCGGGATCATGGTCGGGCACTGGCTCTTCGCGGCGCCGTTTTCGGCCACCTCGATGATCGGGTTCATCGCGCTGGCGGGCATCATCGTGCGCAACTCGATCCTGCTTGTCGATTTCATCCGTCACGAGGGCGGCCCCGACACGCCGCTCATCGACACGCTGCTCGCCGCAGGTGCGATCCGGTTCAAGCCGATCCTGCTCACCGCCATCGCCGCGATGATCGGCGCCGGGGTGATCCTGCCCGACCCGATCTTCCAGGGCCTCGCGATCTCGCTCCTGTTCGGGCTGCTCAGCTCGACCTTGCTCACGGTGCTGGTGATCCCCGCGATCTACCGCGTGTTCAAAGGCTGAACCAACCCGGCGATACCCCGCCTTTTCGGTTTGCCGCGGGCGGGGTCGGTTGATATCTGGACCGCGCCACAACTTGGCGCGTGACGCAGGGCAAATGCAGGAGCGCATCGACCGATGGAACTGATCGTCCAATCCCCCTTCGCGGAAATCGCCGCGTTGCTGGTGATGGCCGCCGTGATCGGCTTTCTCGGGATCATCCTCAGGCAACCCCTCATCGTAAGCTTCATCGCGGTCGGCCTGATCGCCGGGCCTTCGGCGCTTGATGTCGTGCATTCGGACGAGCAGATCAGCCTGCTTTCACAGCTTGGCATCGCGGTGCTTCTGTTCCTCGTCGGGATCAAGCTCGACGTGAAGTTGATCCGCTCGCTTGGGTCGGTCGCGCTGCTGACTGGGCTCGGACAGGTCGCATTCACCTCGATCTTCGGCTACCTGATCGGGCTGGGGCTCGGGCTGGGCCACGTCACCAGCCTCTATGTCGCCGTCGCGCTGACCTTTTCCTCGACGATCATCATCGTGAAACTGCTGTCGGACAAACGCGAAATCGACAGCCTGCACGGGCAGATCGCGCTGGGCTTCCTGATCGTGCAGGATCTTGTCGTGGTGCTGGCGATGATCGTGCTCTCGGCCATCGGGATCGGTGCCGGGGCCGATGGCCATGGCGGTGGATCGGTGCTTTCGGTGCTTGTGTCGGGCGTCGCGATGGTGGGGCTTGTCATCCTCTTCGTGCGTTACGTCGCCAACCCTCTGACAGACCGCCTGGCGCGCGCGCCTGAACTTCTGGTGATCTTCGCCATCGCCATGGCCGCCATGTTCGCGGCGATCGGCGATATCGTGGGCCTCGGCAAGGAGGTGGGCGGCCTGCTGGCGGGCATCGCGCTCGCCTCGACACCCTATCGCGAAACCATCGCCGCGCGCCTCGCGCCCCTGCGCGACTTCCTGCTGCTGTTCTTCTTCATCGCGCTCGGCTCGGCGCTCGACCTGTCGCTTCTGGGCGCGCATGTGACCGGCGCCATCATCTTCTCGCTCTTCGTGCTGATCGGCAACCCGCTCATCGTTCTGGCGATCATGGGCGCGCTGGGCTACCGCAAGCGCACCGGCTTTCTCGCCGGTCTCACCGTGGCGCAGATCAGCGAGTTTTCCCTGATCTTCGTCGCCATGGGCGTGTCGCTCGGCCATGTGCAGGAAGACGCGCTCGGCCTCGTGACCATGGTCGGCCTCGTGACCATCGCGGCCTCGACATACATGATCACCTATTCGCACCGGCTTTACGCGCTGTTCGAATCTCTGCTCGGCCTTTTCGAACGCAAGGGCACCCCGCGCGAGCCGTCCGAGGCTGGGGCGCATCAACACGACAGCTACAAGGTCATCATCTTCGGGCTGGGCCGCTTCGGCACCGCGATCGGCATTCGCCTGCAGAAACGCGGCATCCGGGTGCTGGGGGTCGATTTCAACCCGCTGGCCGTGCGGCGCTGGCGCGAAATGGGGCTGGAGACCGAATTCGGCGATGCGACCGACCCTGAATTCGTCGCCGAACTGCCGCTTTCCCATGCGCAATGGGTCGTCTCGACCGTTCCGATCCACCCGACCGGCCTCACCCACGAGGACACGCGCACCACGCTGATCCAGTTGACCCGCGCCACCGGCTTCCGTGGGCGGGTCGCCGTCGCCTCGCATCATCCCAGGGACACCGAAGAACTGTTCGCCTCGGGCGCCGACCTGGTTCTCGAACCCTTCCAGGATGCCGCCGATCGCGCGGCCGACCTGCTCTGCGGCGCGCCCGAGGAAGAACGCACCGAAATTCCCCAGATCGACAGTGAAGAAAAAGTGGGCTGAGCCGCTCGCCCCGCAAAACCCCGCTGCCCCTCGCCTCGGTGAGGCCCCGACGCCGCCCGCAACCCTCGCGCAGGATACCCTAAGAGGGGCGGCCTTTCGCATCCGGGCCGTCCCGGACCGAAAGCGCGACGCCATGCGCCGGCGCCGTTTCCGGGTGCCCGCCCTGCGCCGCAAGCTCCCGCTCCAGCGCGCGCTCGATATGGCCGCGCGGGCGGGTGAACCGGGCCAGCAGATCATAGATCACCGGCGTCACCACCAGCATCAACAGCGCCGACAGCGCCAGACCCGCGATGATCACCGTGCCGATGGCGTTGCGACTCTCGGCCCCGGCCCCGGTGGCCAGAACCAGCGGCAGCGCGCCCAGAACGGTCGACAGCACGGTCATCATGATCGGCCTGAGCCGCAGCGCCGCCGCAACGATCACCGCCTCGCGCACGCTCTTGCCCTGATCGCGCAGCTGATTGGCAAACTCGACGATCAGGATGCCGTTCTTGGCCACCAGCCCGATCAGCAGGATGATCCCGATCTGGCTGTAGACATTGAGCGACAACCCCCCCAGCGCCATCGCATAGATCGCGCCCGCCACCCCCGTGGGCACCGTCAGCAGGATCGTGACCGGATGCACGAAACTCTCGAACTGCGCCGACAGCACCAGGAAGACGATGAGCAGCGACAGCGCGAACACCACCCCCGCCCCGGCGGAGGTGTCCTTGAAAGTGCGCGACTGGCCCTCATAGCCCAGCTTGCCACTGGGCGGGATGATCTCGGCCGCCGCCGCCTCGACCCGGGCGAGGACACTGCCCAGATCCGCGCCCGGCGCCAGCGCCCCCGACAACTGGATCGAGGGCAGCCGGTCGAACCGACGCAGCGACGGCGCCGCGGCATTCTCCTGCACCGTGACCAGCGCGCCCAGCGGGACCAGCGATTGCCCGTCGCCCGAGCGGATGAAGATGTTGTCGATATCCGAGGGCGAGCGCCGGTCACGCTCCTCGGCCTGAACGATGACCGGGTATTCCCGACCCCGCGTCATGAACCGCGTCGCCTGCCGCGAGGCCAGCATGGTCTGCATCGTGTTGGCGATGACCTCCACGCTGATGCCCAGATCGTCGGCCCGTTCGCGGTCGATCCGCACGTCGAGCTGCGGCAGGTTCTGCTCGAAATTGATCTCGGGATTGGCCAGCCCCTCGATCTCTCGGGCCCGTTCCTGCAACGCGTTGGCCCAATCCTTGACGCTGTCGAAATCCGGCCCGCTCACCACCACCCGGATCGGGGTCGAACTGCCGCGCAGGCCAAGCCCCGCCGGCGTGACCGGAAAGCCGCGCGCCGCCGTCAACTGGCCCATTTTCGGCGCGATCCGCCGCACCACGTCCGACGCCGACTGCTCGCGCTCGTCCCATGGCGCAAGGCGAAAGACGACAAAGGATCGCCACGCCCGGTTGCCCCAGCCGGTAAAGGTGAACACCGTTTCGATCACGCCCTCGTCGCGCATCGGGCGCAGAATCTCCTCGACCTGCTGCGCGGCGCGGTCGGTATATTCAAGCGTGCTGCCCTGGGGCGCGGTCAGCGGGATGAACCCGACGCCGCGATCCTCCCGCGGGGCCAGCTCGCGCGGCAGCGCATCATAGAACAGCACCGCTCCGCCGGTCACCGCACCGCCCAGCACGATCACCACCAGCGGCATCCGCACCGCCCGGCGCAAGACCCCGGCGTAAAACTTCTGCACCGGCCCGCGCAGCCCGCTCTCGTCGGCCGGCGCCGCCGCACCGGCGCCCTTGCTCAGCACTTTCGACGCCAGCGCCGGACAGGCGGTCAGCGCCACGAAGGTCGAAATCGCCACCGTGCCCGCCATCACCCAGCCGAACTCGATGAACAGCCGCCCCACCTGTCCGGGCATGAACGACAGCGGCACGAACACCGCAATCAGCGTGACCGAGGTCGCCAGCACCGCGAATGTCACCTGCCGCGCGCCCTTGAGACTGGCCACAAGCGGGGTTTCGCCCTCCTCGATCCGGCGCTGGATGTTCTCCAGCACCACGATCGCGTCATCGACCACCAGCCCGATCGCCAGAAGCAGCGCCAGAAGCGTCAGCGTGTTGAGCGAGAACCCCCAGGCCCCGATCAGGATGAACGACCCCAGAAGCGACACCGGAATGGTGATCGCCGGGATCAGCGTGGCGCGCAGACTGCGCAGGAAGAACAGGATCACCAGCACCACCAGCCCGAGCGAGATCATCAGCGCCAACACCACCTCGCGGATCGACGCCCCGACGAAAAGCGCGTCATCCGAGCCCACCATGATCTCCATACCCTCGGGCAGGGTCGGGCGCAGCGTGGCGATCTCGGCGCGCACGGCGTTGGAGATCTGAAGCGTGTTCGACTGGCTCTGGCGCTGCACCGCGAGGCCCACCGCATCGCGCCCGTCGCTGCGCGCGATGGTCGAATCGTCGGCCACCCCCGCCTCGACCCGCGCCACATCGCCAAGCCGAACCGGGTATCCCGCCACCCGGTCGAGAACCACGTCGCGGAAATCGTCGATGCTCTGCAACCGGCTGTTCAAGCGCACGGTCAACTCGCGGTCGCGCGACGTCACCTTGCCCGCGGGCAGCTCGATATTGTTGCGCACAAGGGCGCGCTCCACGTCCGCCACGGTCAACTTGCGCGCGGCCAGCGCCCGCCGATCCAGCCAGATGCGCACCGCAAAGGACCGCTCGCCGTAAATGACAATATTGGCAACGCCATCCAGCGTGGCCAGCCGATCGACCACGAAGCGATCCACGTAATCGGTGATCTCGGCGGTGGTCATCCCGTCCGAGGTCACCGCCAGCCGCATCACCGGGTCGGCATCGGCGTCGCTCTTCTTCACGTCGGGCGGGTCGGCCTCCTGCGGCAGTTGCGCGCGCACCCGTCCCACCGCGTCGCGCACGTCATTGGCGGCCACGTCGATATCGCGCCCGGTCTCGAACTCGATCGTGACCCGTGACCGACCCTGCCGACTTTCCGAACTGATCGAGCGTATCCCCGAGATCGAGGCAACCGCTCCCTCGATGGTCTCGGTCACATCGGTGTCGATCACCTCCGGCGCCGCACCGCGATAGGTGGTGGTGATCGTGACCACCGCATTGTCCACATCCGGCAGCTCGCGGATCGGGATGTCGCGCAACGCGCTCAGCCCAAACACGATCAGCAAGAGGCTCGCCACCGCCGCCAGAACCGGCCGGCGCACCGAGATGTCCGAAAGGGTCACGATTTCACCTCGCCCGTGGCAGCCGCTTCGCCGCCGCCGCCGATGACCTCGACCGCGACGCCGTCGCGCACCCGGTGCAAGCCGCGCACCACCACCGCTTCGCCCGCATCGAGGCCCGACAGGATCGCAACCCGTCCCTCGCGCCGCTGCCCGGTCTGCACCGTGACCCGCCGGGCGACCCCGTCCTCGACCCGGAAAACATAGGTTTCGGCGGCCTGAAAGATGATCGCCTCTTCCGGCACCACCACATGCTCGGCCTGCCCCAGCGTCAGTTCCAGCGACATGAACATCCCCGCCGGCAGCACGCCCTCGGGGTTCGGGATGACTGCGCGCACCCGAAAGGCCCGGCTCACCGGGTCGATCCGGCTGTCCACCGCCTCGATCCGGCCCTCGAACTGGCGGTTCTCGAACGCGGCGCTCGTGGCCTTGATGGTCTGGCCCTGACGAATGCGCGCGAACAGCGTCTCGGGCAGCGAAAACTCGACCTCCACCTCCGAAAGGTCATCAAGCCGGGTGATCGACAGGCCCGCGGCCACGCGCGCGCCCTCATCGACCTCGGCCAGCCCGACGATCCCGGCAAAGGGCGCCCGGATCGTGCGATCGTCAAGCCGCTGGGTCGCGCGGTCGATCTGCGCCCTTGTCTCGGCCAGCCGCGCTACCGCCTCTTCCAGCGTGGCCTCGGCCACCGCATTGGTCCGCCTGAGCTGGGTCAGCCGCTCGACCGCCTGCTCACGCTCGCGCAGACGCGCCTTGATCTCGGCTAGGTTGGCGCGCTCGATCGTATCGTCGAGCCGCGCGAGAACCGTGCCCGCCTCAACGCTCTGGCCCGGGGTGAAATTCAGCGCCTCGATCCGGCCGGTGGCCTCGGGGACGATCTCGACCGATTGCCGCGCCCGCGTCGTGCCGACCGCCTCGACCGTGTCGCGCAACACCCGCAACTCGGCTCGGGCGGTCTCGATCGCCGCCACGCGCGGCCCGCCGCCCGACTGCACCGGCGCGGCCTTTCCGGGCGCAAGGTATTGCCGATAGCCTTCATATCCGCCATAGCCAAACGCCCCCAGAAGGCACAGAACCACCAGCTGTTTCCACAAGGCCATGCCGGGTTTTCCAATTCCTTTTGAGGTTGCCGACGCGCACGTTGCCAAAGCTTAAGGCGCAAAGACGGCAGAGCACAACTCCCTCCGCGCCGCTCACGAACTGGTGTTCGCCGTCTGCTTACGTTGCACGCACCCTGCCGGATCACCCGAACCCGCAAACCATCAGGAACCGCCCGCGTCGCGAACCGACCCCACGTCCGGGGCCCGGGGGCTTGTCTTGGCGCATGGGGCATGGCTTCATGGCCGCGAAAAGGACGGGGGGCACATCATGGCGAAACTCAGATCGGCGCTGGTGACCGAGGGCAAGACCGCGGCGGCGGCGCGCTCGCTCTGGATGGCGGGCGGGGTGGAGGCGACGGATTTCGGCAAGCCGGTGATCGCGGTGGCCAATTCCTTTACCGAGTTCGTGCCCGGCCATGTCCATCTGGCCGAGGTGGGCCGGCTGGTCTGCAAGGAAATCTGGGCCGCGGGCGGCATCCCGCGCGAATTCAACACCATCGCGGTCGATGACGGGATCGCGATGGGCCATGACGGGATGCTCTACTCCCTGCCCTCGCGCGAGTTGATCGCGGACAGCATCGAATACATGACCGAGGCGCACCGCGCCGATGCGCTGATCTGCATCTCCAACTGTGACAAGATCACGCCGGGGATGCTGATGGCGGGTCTGCGGCTCAACATCCCGGTGATCTATGTCTCGGGCGGACCGATGGAGGCGGGGCGCCTGCCCGGTCAGGGCGAGGTCAGGCGGCTCGATCCGATCATGGCCTATGTGGCGGCCTTCGATCCCGAGCAGGGCGAGGCGGCACAGGCGATCGAGGAAAATGCCTGTCCGACCTGCGGGTCGTGTTCGGGAATGTTCACCGCCAATTCGATGAATTGCCTGGCCGAGGCGATCGGCCTGGCGCTGCCGGGCAATGGCTCGCTGCTGGCGACACATGCCGACCGCAAGGGGCTGTTCGCCCGCGCGGCGCGGCGGGTGGTCGATCTGGCGCGGGACTTCTACGAGGGCGAGGACGCAAGCGTGCTGCCACGCAGCATCGCCACCAAATCGGCCTTCGAGAACGCGATGAAGGTCGATATCGCGATGGGCGGATCGACCAACACGATCCTGCACATGCTGGCCATGGCGGCCGAGGCGGGGGTGGATTTCACAATGGCCGACATCGACCGGCTTTCGCGCGAGGTGCCATATCTCTGCAAGGTCTCGCCCGCGACATTCGACTATTACATGGAGGATGTGCATCGCGCCGGCGGCATCATGGCGATCATGGGCGAGTTGCAGCGCGCCGGGCTTCTCGATGACGGCGTCGGCACGGTTTCGGGTGTGAGCCTGCGTGAACAACTGGCGAAATGGGACGTGGTTCAGAGCGGCGATGAAGAGGTGAGCCTTTACTACCGCGCGGCGCCGGGCGGGCGGCGCACGATCACGCCCTATGGGCAGGAGATGCGCTGGCAGGAGATGGATCTCGACCGCGAAAGGGGCTGCATCCGGTCGCTGGAGCATGCCTATTCGCAAGAGGGCGGGCTGGCCGTGCTGCAGGGCAACATCGCGGCGGATGGCTGCGTGGTCAAGACCGGCGCGGTGCCGGCGCAGATGCTGCGCTGGGAAGGCGTGGCGCGGGTGTTCGACGACCAGGAGGCGGCGCTGACGGCCATCGACGGCGGCGAGATCGCGCCCGGCACGGCGGTGGTGATCCGCTACGAGGGGCCGCGCGGCGGGCCGGGCATGCAGGAGATGCTGAAGCCGACGATGAGCCTCAAGGCGCAGAAGGTGGACGACACATGCGCGCTCATCACCGACGGGCGGTTTTCCGGCGCGACGGCGGGGCTTTCGATCGGTCATGTCTCGCCCGAGGCGGCGGCGGGCGGCGCGATCGGCCTTGTGCGCGACGGCGACCGGATCGCGGTGGACATCCCGGGGCGCAGGCTGTCGCTGTTGATCGACGCGGCGGACCTGGCCGCGCGGCGTGCCGAGATGGAGGCACGGCCCGAGGGCGCCCGCTGGGCCCCCGCCGCGCCAAGGTCACGGGTGATCGGGGCCGCGCTGCGGGTCTATGCCGCCTTTGCCGAAAGCGCCGACAAGGGCGGGTTCCGCCGCGTGCCGTGAGGTTGGCGGGCACTTCGGACGGGGCGCAGATGGCGCGGGTGTAATCTTGAGTATTTCTGGCAAGATGAATGCGGGGGCAGGCACACTTGTGATGACAATCCGTCACCGGGTTCTTGAAATGCGCCATCCCGGTGCCCCATCTTTGAGTTGAACAAGCGCGAGGGGAAGAGATGGCATATGAAAAGAGCGACGCGGCGCTGGCGCGGCTGACGCCCGAGCAATACCGGGTCACACAGGAGAGCGGGACCGAGCGGCCCCATACCGGCGAATATGACCGGCATTTCGCGCCGGGGCTCTATGTCGACGTGGTGTCGGGCGAGCCGCTTTTCGCCAGTTCCATGAAATACGATTCGGGCTGTGGCTGGCCGGCCTTCGCCAAGCCGGTCGAGGCGGGCCATATCGTCGAGCTGCGCGACGCGTCGCTCGGGATGGTGCGCACCGAGGTGCGTTCGAAACATGGCGACTCGCATCTCGGGCACGTGTTCCCGGATGGACCGCCCGAGTTGGGGGGCTTGCGCTATTGCATCAACTCGGCCGCCTTGCAGTTCGTTCCCAAGGAGCGGATGGTGGCGGAAGGCTATGGCGAATATCTTGATCAGGTGGAGGGCTGAACGATGAGCGAGGAACGCGCGGTTCTGGCGGGTGGCTGTTTCTGGGGCATGCAGGATCTGATCCGCAAGCTGCCCGGGGTGTTGCGCACGCGGGTGGGCTATACCGGCGGCGATGTGCCCAATGCGACCTATCGCAATCACGGCACCCATGCCGAAGGGATCGAGGTGATCTTTGACCCCGAGGTGTTGAGTTTCCGGCAGGTGCTGGAGGTGTTTTTCCAGATCCACGACCCGACCACGCCGAACCGGCAGGGCAACGATATCGGGATGAGTTACCGCTCGGGCATCTATTACGTGGATGACGACCAGAGGCGGGTGGCCGAGGACACCATCGCCGATGTCGAGGCCAGCGGGCTGTGGCCCGGGCCGGTGGTGACCGAATTGAAACCGGTCGGCGATTTCTGGGAGGCCGAGCCCGAGCACCAGGACTACCTCGCGCGCTATCCGGGCGGGTATACCTGCCACTTCCCGCGCCCCGGCTGGGTCTTGCCGCGCCGCGACGCGGCCGAGTGAGGCGCACGGGGACAGGCGCACGGGGTCAGGCCGACGGATAGGTGCGTTCGGCCAGCGGGCGGGACGAGATCGCGTCCTGCAGCGCGTCGATCATCAGCTTTTCGGCGCGGTTGAGCCGCTTGCGCGGGTTGGTCAGCAGGAAGATATCGACCGCGGGCGGGTCGTCATAGGGCGGCAGGCGCCACAGCCGGCCCTGTTCGACATCGGGCTGCACGACATGAACCGGCAGCGCACCGATGCCGAGGCCGCACTGGATCATGCGGCGCACTTCCTCGAGATGCGAGGAGCGCCCGACGATGCGCTGATCAAGCTCGTATTGCCGCCGCAGAAGCGCCACCGGGCGCAGCGCATCGTTGAGATCGTCGGTTTCGAACGACACCGCATCCAGCCCCTTGAGCGCCTCGATGCCGAGTCCGTCACGCCCGAAAAGCGGGTGCGACGGGCCGCAATAGAAGCCGAAGAATTCGCGGTAGAGCCGCCCGTAATCGAGATCGGGAAAGCGCCGGTTCACCAGGCAGATCCCGAAACTGGCGGTGCGGTCCTGCACGGCGGCGGCCACGTTGGCCGAGGTGGCCGAGTGAATCCGGTAGGTCACGCGCGGATGGGCGCGGTAGGTGCGCCCCAGCAGATCGTCGAGCAGCGGCGTGATGACATGGCTGGCCAGCGCAATGGTGACATGGCCGGAAATCTCGGACTGGGCCAGCGAGGTGGCCTCGCGCAGCTTGGCGATCCCGGCATGGATGTCGAGACATTCGCGATAGAGCGCCCGCCCGGCGGCGGTGAGCGCGAAATGGCCGCGCCCGCGATCGATCAGCCTCGTGCCGAATTCCTGCTCCAGCCGTTGCAGCGCGAGGCTGATCGCGGGCTGGCCGCGCAACAGGCGATGGGCGGCGCGGGTGATCGAGCCTTCTTCGACAATCACGATGAAGGTGCGCAACAGGTTCCAGTCCAGATTGGCGGTGAAACGGTCGGGCTGTTGTTCAGTATTGATTGAATTGATGTGTTCCATAAGGATTATCAATTTGGGCAATTTTCGACAGCATGCAACCGTTTTCTAACAGAGAATCCAAACGCAAACGGACGTAATGCCCGACACCGCCACCCCGATCGACAAGCGGCCGCTGGTGCTGCTGACCCCGGCGTTCATCGCGATCACGGCGCTTGTCGTGATCCCGATGTCGTTCATCCTCGTCTATTCCTTTTACGAGAATGTCGACCTCGCCGTTGACCGCGTCGCCTTCCAGTTCGGCAACTGGCAGGCGCTTTTCAGCGACAATTACTATCACAGCGCGATCTGGAAAACGCTGCGCATCTCGGTCGTGGTGACGGTTCTGGCGGCGGTCCTGGGCTATCTGCCGGCCTATTTCATCGCGATGACCACGTTCCGGCACAAATGGCTGCTCCTGCTGCTGCTGATCCTGCCATTCTGGGTCAGCTTCATCATCCGCACGCTGAGCTGGATCCACATCCTCGGCAACCAGGGCGCGCTCAACGGGTTGTTCCTGTGGCTGGGACTGACCGATGAGCCGCTGCAGATGATGTTCAGCGAATTCTCGGTCATGGTGGGGCTGATCCACGTGTTCCTGCCCTACATGATCCTCAATATCTATGTGAGCCTCGAAGGCATCGACCGGAACCTGGAACCGGCGGCGCGCACGCTCGGGGCGACGCCGTGGCAGGCGTTTCGCGAGGTGACCCTGCCGCTGTCGCTGCCCGGGCTGGCCGCGGGGAGCCTGCTGGTCTTCGTGCTGACCGGGGGATCGTATGTGACCCCGCTGATCCTGGGCGGGCCGAGCGATTTCCTCTTCGGCAACCTGATCTACGATGCGGTGGTGACAGAGCTCAACTGGCCGATGGGGGCGACGCTTTCCTTCACGCTCCTGGTGCTGCTGGGGTCCGTGGTGATCCTCTACAGCCGGTTCATGGGGCTCAACCAGTTGTCCAAGGCATTCGGGTGAGGGGGAAACGGACATGAGCGCATGGGCCTTCATCCGGTTCTACACGATCCTCGTCTACACCTTCATGTTCGCACCGATCGCGGTGGTGCTGCTGCTGGCCTTCAACAATTCGCAATTCGGCGGCTTCCCGATCGACGGGCTGAGCCTGCGCTGGTTCGCCGAGCTTTTCGAGAACGAGGCGATCATGCGGGCGTTTCGCACCTCGTTTATCCTCGGGCTGATGACCGCGGCGGTGGCCACGACGGTCGGGATCCTGGCCGCGCTGGCGCTGGTGCGTTACCAGTTTCGCGGCAAGGACTGGGTCACGACCTTCCTGATCTCGCCGGTGCTGGTGCCCGAAACGGTGCTGGCGGTGGGGCTGCTGATCTTCCTGCGCTGGCTGCACATGCCGCGCAGTTTCACCCTGTTGCTGCTGGGCCATTCGATCATCGCGCTGCCCTTCGTGGTGCTGGTGGTGCAGGCCCGTCTGGTGGGAATCCGCCGCGAATACGAGGAAGCAGCGCGATCACTGGGGGCCAGCCCGGTGCAAACCTTCTTTTCGGTGACATTCCCGCTGTTGTTGCCGGCGATCTTTGCCGGGGCGCTGTTTGCCTTTACCATCTCGTTCGATAACATCACCGCGACGATCTTCTGGCGCCCGTCCGGAATGGAGACGGTGCCGACTCAGATTTTCGGGATGCTGCGCCATTCGGTCAGCCCCGAAATCAACGCGCTGGGATTCGTGATGATCTGCATCACGGTGGGCGTGCCGCTCCTGGCGGGTGGGCTGGCGCGCTATTTCTCACGCAGGAAAGTATGACCCGACCGACAACGAACGACCAACGATAAACCACCAACAAGGAGAGAATGATGACCAGGAAAATGGACAGCACGAAACGCTATGAAAAGCTGCGCGAGGCGGTGGGCAATGGCGATGTGGATCGCCGCACCTTCTTTGGCCTGCTCGGATCGGCGGGGATCACCGCCGGGCTTTCGGGCGGGATCATGACGGCGATGGCCGGGCAGGCGCGCGCCGCCGGTGTCGAGCTGCATTTCGAGGGCTGGGGCGGCGTCGTCTCCGAGGCGCTGCGCAAGCATGCGTTCGACCCTTACGAAGCCGCCACCGGCAACACCGTGATCGATGCCACCTTCGGCGGTGAGAACGAGGTTCTGACCAAGATCAAGGCGGCGGGCAGCACGTCGGGTCACAACATCCTGCATAGCTCTGGGGTAAGCTGGTACAAGCGCTGGGTCGACAATGGCTATCACGTGGTCCTGAACGAGGACAACATCCCCAACCTCAAGAACGTGATGACCACGATGATCGAGCCGTTCCGCGCGATCACGCCCGAGGGCCTTTCGGCGGTGCCCTACGATTACGGCACCACCGGCATCGCCTACAACACCAAGCATGTCAGCAAGGAAAAGGCGATGGAGCTGGGCGCCGACCTGCTGCTCGACAAGGAGCTCAAGGGCAAGATCGGCGGCTGGGGCGGCGACTGGGCCAACCGGGCATGGTATGGCGCGCTGCAATCGGGGCAGGATCCGAACAATATCGAGGACTGGGATGCGGTCTGGGAGAAGGCGCGCGAGCATCGCGAACTGGTGCTGAAATACTGGGGCTCGGGCGCGGAACTGATGGACCTTCTCGCCAAGGAAGAGATCTGGGTGACCGAAGCCTGGTCGGGCCGGGTTGCGGCACTTCAGGCGCAGGGGCATCCGATCGCCTACATGGACCCGCCGAACGGGCTGGCATGGATGGAATCGATGTTCGTGCTCAAGGGCTCGCCGCTGGCCGAGGCCGAGGAACTCCTGAACTTCATGCTCGAACCCGAGACGGCGATCGCGGTGGCGGCGGGGCAGAAATACCCCTCCTCGCTCGACCCGACCAAGGTCGACATGCCCGAAGAGGTGACGAACCTGCCCGCCTTCGACCCCACCGGCAAGCTCGAAGCGCTCGTGTTCCGCGACCCGCAAACCTGGAACCCGCAGGAGAAGAAGCAGGGCGCGATGTGGAACCGCGTCAAGAAGGGCGGCTGATCCACGCATGACACCACCGGGCCGGGCCGCGCGACGGATGCGCGGCCCGGCCCCAACAGAAACCGACCGAAAACGGGGATGGCACGCGATGGCACGCGTCGAACTCAAGCAGATCACCAAGTCCTTCGGCATTCTCAAGGCGGTGCATGAATCCGACGTGGTGTTCGAAGAGGGATCGTTCACCACGCTTCTCGGCCCGTCTGGCTGTGGCAAGACGACGATCCTGCGGATGGTCTCGGGGCTGGAGAGGCCCACGGGCGGCGACATCCTGATCGGTGGCAAGCGGATCAACGATGTGCCGATCCACAAGCGCAACCTGGGGCTGGTGTTCCAGAACTACGCGCTGTTCCCACATCGCACCATCGCCGAGAACATCGCCTTCGGCCTCAAGTACCGGGGCGTGAACAAGGCCGACGCGGCACAGAAGGTGACCGAGGCGCTCGATATCGTGCGGCTGCCGGGGGTCGAGGACCGCTATCCCAGCCAGTTGTCGGGCGGTCAGCAACAGCGCATCGCCATGGCCCGCGCCATTGTGATCGAACCCGATGTCCTGCTGCTCGACGAGCCGCTGTCGGCGCTCGATGCCAATCTGCGCGAGGAGATGCGGGTCGAGTTGAAGTCGATCCAGCACCGCATCGGGGTGACGACGATCTTCGTCACCCATGACCAGTCCGAAGCCCTGGCCATGTCCGACAAGATCATCGTGATGAGCGATGGGCGCGTCGAACAGGTCGGCGCACCCGCTGAGGTCTACAACAACCCGGCCAGCGTGTTCGTGGCCAATTTCCTGGGCGCGTCGAACATCGTGGATGTCGATGTCAAGGGGCGCGGCGCGGACACGGTGACGCTCGACGTGCCGCATTTCGGGGCGATCACGCTGCATGCCGACCGGGCCACCAACCTGGGCGATGCGACCAGGGGCAAGCTGGTGATGCGGGCAGAGAAACTGCACCTTGCCGACGGGGCTTCGCCCGAGGGCACGGTATCGACGCGCGGCGTGGTCGAGGCGGTCGACTATCAGGGCCAGCTGGCACGCTACTTCGTGCGGATCGGTGAGACCCGGTTCCAGGCGATGAACATGATCGACGGCGTGCCCTTCGCCGAAGGGGCCGAGGTGTCGGTGGTGCTCAACCCCGATGATTGCAGCGTATTGGCCAACGAGGCGTAACAGATGAGCCATCTTTTTTATCAAAGCCGGCTGGCACGGCCGGAACTCGACCGGGCCGAAGGCATCTACATGTGGGACAAGACCGGCAAGCGTTACCTTGACGGATCGAGCGGCGCGATGGTCAGCAATATCGGCCATTCCAACCCCGCCGTTCTGGCCGCGATGCGCGCCCAGATGGAGAAATCGACCTTCGGCTACCGGCTGCATTTCCAGACCGAAGCCTCCGAGACGCTGGCGGCCCGCACGGCCGAGCTGTCGCCACCCGGCCTCGACAAGGTGTTCTTCGTCTCTGGCGGCTCCGAGGCGGTGGAAAGCACGATCAAGCTGGCCCGCCAATACGCGATCGCGACCGGCGAGGCGCAAAGGTTCAAGGTGATTTCGCGGATGCCGTCCTATCACGGCGCGACGCTGGGCGCGCTGGCGGTGACCGGCTATGCCCCGATGAGCGCGCCGTTCGACCCGATGCTGATGCGGATGCCGAAAATCCCCGCGCCGCGCGCCTATCTCGACGGGCTCGACATCGACGATGTGGCGACGGGCCATCATTATGCCGACATGCTGGAGCAGAAGATCCGCGACGAGGGGCCGGAAACGGTGCTGGCCTTCATCGTCGAACCGGTCGGCGGCGCCTCGACCGGGGCCTTGGTGCCGCCGGCGGGCTACATGCAGCGCATCCGCGAGATCTGCGACCGCTACGGCGTGCTCCTGATCCATGACGAGGTGATGTCGGGCGGTGGGCGCACGGGCAAGTTCTGGGGCGCCGAGCATTGGCAGACGGTGCCCGATATCATCTGCATTTCCAAGGGGTTCGGCGGCGGATACGTGCCGCTGGGCGCGATGATCGCGCGCGAGGATATCGTCGAGGCGGTGCTCGACAAGGGCGGGTTCGTGCATGGCCATACCTATGCCGGCAACCCGCTGGCCTGTGCCGCCGGGTTGGCGGTTCTCGACGAGGTCGCGCGCCACGACATGATCGGCAACGCCGACCGTATGGGCGCGCGTCTCAAATCCCGGCTCGAGGCCCTGATGCAGCGGTTTCCCTTCATCGGCGATGTGCGCGGCAAGGGGCTGTTGCTGGCCTTCGAACTGGTCAGCGACCGCGACAGCATGGCACCGCTGCCCAAGGACCTGAACGCACATTCCCGGCTGGTCGATCTGGCCTATGACCGGGGGTTGATCATCTATTCGCGGCGCACGCGCGGCGGGCTCGAGGGCGATCACTTCCTGGTCTGCCCGCCGATGATCGTGGGCGAGGACGGGATCGACGAGATCATCGAGGGGCTGGGCGCCGCGCTTGAGGATTTCGCGGGCGAGGCGGGGCTCGAAACGGGACGCGCGGCGTGAGCGAGGCGCGGATACGTCCGGCGACCCAAGGGGATGTCGATGCGATGGACACGATGTTGCGGGCCCTGTCGAAGCATCTGGGCGATCATGATCTTCATACCGGCAATGTGGGCGCGCTGCGCCGCCACGGCCCCTGGGGCACCGGGTTCTTCGAGGCCCTGATCGCCGAATCCGGGGCGGATGCCTGCGGGATGAGCCTCTATTTCCGCCATTTCTCGACCCTGCGGGGCGAACCGGGGGTCTATGTGCAGGATCTCTGGATCGCACCGGACCAGCGCGGCAGCGGGCTGGGCCGCCGGTTGCTGGCCGCCGTGGCGCGAATGGCGGCGGATCGCTGGGGGGCCGCCTATCTCATGCTGACGGCCAATCGGCACAATGGCAGCGCGGTGCGCTTCTATGACCGGCTGGGGTTCGAAAGCTTCGCCAACGATCTGCCGATGGGGCTGGCCGGCGAACGCTTTGCCCGGCTGGCGCGCGAGGGGGTGACATGAAGCTGGCCGACAAGAGCTGCGCGATCGAAGACGCGGTGTCGCGGATCGGCGCGGGTGCCACGGTGATGCTGGGCGGGTTCGGCGTGCCGGGCACGCCCTTCGCGCTGATCCGTGAACTGGTGCGGCAGGGGCCGACGGGTCTCACCATTATCAAGAACGACGCCAACGAAAAGGGCATGGGCGTCGATCACCTGCTGGCGGCGGGGATGGTGGAAAAGCTGATCGTGACGCATATCGGGCTCAATGCGCGGGCGATGGCGATGATGAACGCAGGCGAGATCGAGGTCGAATTCTGCGCCCAGGGCATGCTGGCCGAGCGGGTGCGCGCGGGCGGGGCCGGGCTGATGGGCTTCGTCACCGATATCGGTGTCGGGACCGAACTGGCGACGGGCAAGCCGCGCCTCGACATGGGCGGGCGCGCGGGGGTTCTGGAAACCGCCCTGCGCGCCGACGTGGCGTTGGTCCACGCGGCGCGGGCCGACACGTTCGGCAACCTGTGCTATGCGGCGGCGGCGCGGAATTTCAGCCCGCTGATGGCGATGGCCGCCGACCGGGTGATTGCCGAGGTCGAAGAGATGGTGAAACCGGGCGGCATCCCGCCCGAAGAGGTGCACACGCCGGGGCCGTTCGTGGATCACGTCGTGCCGCTCGGCACGCTGGGCGAGGAGTATGGCGTTGTCAGACGTGCGTGACAGGATGGTGGCGCGCGCCGCGCGCGAGATCGCGCCGGGCATGGTGGTCAATCTCGGCATCGGCCTGCCGACGCGGGTGATCGACCACCTGGCGGCGGATTTCCCGGTCTGCCTGCATACCGAGAACGGGCTTTCCGGGATCGGGCCGACCCTGCCCTTTGAACAGGCCGACCGCAACCTGATCGACGCGGGCGGGGCCTATGTCTCGACCATCCCGGGCAGCGCGTTCTTTGACAGCGCGGTGAGTTTCGCGCTGGTCCGCAGCGGGCGGCTGGATCTCACGATGCTGGGCGCCTTCGAGGTGGCACAGAACGGCGACCTGGCGAACTGGAAGATCCCGGGCAAATTCTCGCCCGGGGCGGGCGGCGGCATCGAACTGGCGCAAAAGGCGCGCCGGGTGGTGGTCCTGACCACGCATCTGGACCGCAAGGGCAACCCGAAGCTGCTGGAGCAGTGCAGCCTGCCGCTGACCGCGGCCGCCTGCGTGAACCGGGTGTTCACCGACATGGCGGTGGTCGATGTGGCGCAGGGGCGCTTTCACCTGCGCGAGATTGCCGAGGGGCTGAACGTGGCGGATGTGGTTGGGGCGACGGGGGCCGGGCTGGTCATCCCCGAGGGCGATCTGCCCCGGTTCTGACCCCCGGATCAGGTGCCCGAGCGGATGTCGCGCGAGTCAAGCACGGGCGAGGCATCCATATCCTCGGCGTCTAGCATCGTCGCCACCCGTTCGAGCGCGGAGACGATCATCGCCTGTTCCCAGTCCTCCAGCGACTGGAACTTGCGCACATAGCGCTGTTGCAGCGCGTCCGGCGCGTCGGCGATGGTGTCGCGCCCCCTTTCGGTGATGCAGATATTGATCTGGCGGCGGTCGGTCTGCGATTTCTCGCGCACCACCAGGCCCTTGGCCACGAGCTTGTCGACAAGCGAGGTCACGGTCGCCTGCGACACCCGCATGCGCTGGGCGATCGCGGTGGCGGTGGCATCGCCCTTTTCCGCGACCAGTTGCAGCACCCGGAACTGGGCCGCGGTGAGGCCGGCGGATTGTGCCAGGTCACGCCCGTAGAGATCGGTCGCGCGCAGGATGCGGCGCAGCGCGACGAGGCTCGAGTCGATGCGGTCCATGGTCTTCCCCTTGCGCTGAAACGCGAGAATGTTGGCAGATGGAATGTTCAAGATCAATTACCTCCTATCACAATTATGCAAAGGAAAGCCTAAGCAATTTATGCAGGATTTACAAAGGAAATCGCCCTAAAAGGGCTGAAATCGGCAAAGCTGCCCGGAAAACTGCTTTGATACTTGAAATAAAATCCGAAAGTTGTTACTTAGCCTTCCAAAGCAATCAGGAGGCCCATTCAGATGACCCATGCAATTGAGCAGCTCAGGAAGAAGGCACAGCCGGTTCTGCGCAAGCCCGAGGCCGCCGATGGCGCGGCGATCTGGGAACTTGTGCGCAGCTGCAAGCCGCTCGACGAGAACTCGATGTATTGCAACCTGCTTCAAGCCGATCATTTCCGCGACACCTGCGTGGTGGCCGAGATCGACGGCGAGATCATGGGCTGGGTCTCGGGCTATGTGCTGCCCTATGACACCGAGACGTTCTTTGTCTGGCAGGTCGCCGTGTCGTCCAAGGCGCGCGGCATGGGGCTTGGCACCTTGATGCTCGATCACCTGATCCGACGCGACGAATGCGACGGGGTGAACCGGCTTCAGACCACGATCACCGCCGATAACTCGGCAAGCTGGGCGCTGTTCCGCAAGTTCTCGGATCTGCGCGATGGTGAGATCGACGCCCAGGCCCATTTCACCCAGTCGCTGCATTTCCGCGGGCGCCACGAGACCGAACACTTGGTCACGATCACGCTGGAACGCGAGACGATGCGCAAGGCGGCCTGAAAGACGGCCCGGCGGATCCCGCGACCAACACCGAAATCAAGCAATCCCAAAAGGATACCCAATGACTGACCAGTCATCCAACATTTCTGTCTTCGAGCGACGCGAATCCGAAGTGCGCTCCTATTGCCGTGGCTTCGACACGGTGTTCACAAGCGCGCAAGGCTCGGAAATGACCGATGCCGAGGGGCGCAGCTATATCGACTTCCTGGCGGGGTGTTCCTCGCTCAATTACGGCCACAACGACCCGGACATGAAGAACGCCCTGATGGAGCATCTCACGGGTGACGGGCTGGCCCATGCGCTGGACCTTCATACCAACGTCAAGGCGGATTTCCTCGAAAGCTTCGAAAAGCATATCCTTCAGCCCCGCGAGATGGATCATCGCGTGATGTTCACCGGCCCGACCGGCGCCAACGCCGTCGAGGCGGCGATGAAGCTGGCCCGCAAGGTGACCGGGCGCACCAATATCATAGCCTTCACCAACGGGTTTCACGGCGTGACGCTGGGCGCGCTGGCCGCGACCGGCAACGGCTATCACCGGGGTGGCGCTGGCATCACGCTCGACGGTGTCACGCGGATGCCGTTCGATGGCTACATGGGCCCGGATTTCGACACGGTCGAGCTTCTGGAAAAGATGCTGACCGACGGCTCCTCGGGCATGGACGCGCCCGCCGCGATCATGCTGGAAACCGTGCAGGGCGAGGGCGGACTCAACGCCGCGCGGCCCGAATGGGTCAAGCGGGTGGCCGAACTGGCCCGTGAACACGGCGCGCTGTTGATCGTCGATGACATCCAGGCCGGCTGTGGCCGGACCGGCACGTTCTTTTCCTTCGAGAAGATGGGGATCGAGCCGGATATCGTGACCATGGCGAAATCGGTTTCGGGCTTCGGCCTGCCGATGGCCCTCGTGCTGGTGCGCCCCGAACATGACGTGTTCGGCCCGGCCGAGCATAACGGCACCTTCCGCGGCAACACCCACGCCTTTCTCACCGCGAAGGTCGCGATCGAGAAATTCTGGAAGGATGACACCTTCGAGAAGGATCTGGCCGTGAAGGCCGACCTGATCGCCGAGGGGCTGGCCAGCCTTGCCCTGATGGTGGACGGTGCCAAGATGAAGGGCCGGGGGCTGATGCGCGGCGTCGATGTCGGGTCGGGCGACCTGGCCGGCGAGATTTGCGCGCGCGCCTTCAAGAAGGGCCTTGTGATCGAGACATCGGGCCCCGATGATGAGGTGGTCAAGATCCTCGCGCCACTGACAACGTCCGAAGAGACGCTGCGCAAGGGGTTGGGCATCCTGCTCGAGTCCGCGCGCGAGGTTCTGGACACCCACAAGATGGCAGCGGAGTGACCCAATGATCGTGAGAGATTTCAACAAGATCGTCGAAAACGAACGCGACCGCGTCGTGGCCGACGCGCAATGGACCAGCGTGCGGATGCTGCTGGCCGATGACGGGATGGGGTTCTCGTTCCACATCACCTTTCTCGAAGAGGGGTCGGAACACGAGTTCGAATACAAGAACCATTTCGAGAGCGTCTATTGCATGAAGGGCAAGGGCACGATCACCGACATCGCCACCGGCGAGACGCACGATATTCACCCCGGCGTGGTCTATGCGCTCGACAAGCATGACCGCCATATCCTGCGGGCCGAGGAAGAGCTTGTGATGGCGTGCTGCTTCAACCCGCCGGTCACCGGCAACGAAGTGCACCAGGAAGACGGCTCCTACGCGCTTGAAACCAGCTGAAAGAGGGGCCTGGGGCGAGACCTCCGGGCCGAATGGAATGACACTCCGGAAACACACCGTCGAGAAGATCGGCGGCACGTCGATGTCGCGGCTCGATGAACTGCGCGACACGCTCCTGATCGGCAACCGCACGGGGGACGCGCTTTACAACCGGGTCTTCGTGGTGTCGGCCTTTGGCGGGATCACCGACCTGCTGCTGGAGCACAAGAAGACCGGCGAGGCCGGCGTTTACGAGATGTTCGCCAATGACGAAAGCGCCCATGGCTGGCACGACGCGCTGACCCGGGTGAGCGAGGCCATGGTCGTCGCGCATGAGGCGGTGCTCGACCAGCCGGGCGATCGCACCCAGGCGGGCGAGTTCGTGCGCGAGCGGATCGAGGGCGCGCGCTCCTGCCTGATCGACCTCCAGCGCCTGTGCTCCTATGGCCATTTCCGCCTGTCCGATCACATGGCGGTCACGCGCGAATTGCTGGCCGGTCTGGGCGAAGCGCATTCGGCCTTCGTGGCGGCGATGCTGTTGCAGCGCGCCGGCGTGAATGCGCGCTTCGTCGACCTGTCGGGCTGGCGCGACGAGAACGAATACACCCTCGAAGAGCGGATCGCGTCCGGCTTCGCGGATGTCGATATCGCCAGCGAATTGCCGATCGTGACCGGCTATGCCCAGTGCAGCGAAGGATTGATGCGCGAATATGACCGTGGCTATTCCGAGGTCACCTTCTCGAACATCGCCGCGCAGACGCAGGCCGCCGAGGCGATCATCCACAAGGAGTTCCACCTCAGTTCGACCGACCCCAAGCTGGTCGGCGAGGACGCGGTGCGCAAGCTGGGGCACACCAATTACGACGTGGCCGATCAGCTTTCAAATCTGGGGATGGAGGCGATCCACCCCAACGCCGCCAAGATCCTGCGCAGGGCGGGGATTCCGCTGCGCGTGGCCAATGCGTTCGATCCCGACGATCCGGGCACCCTGATCGACGAGGAACCGAGCCAGAGCGCGGTGGTCGAGATCGTGACCGGCTTGCCGGTGACGGCGTTCGAGATCTTCGAACAGGACATGGTGGGGGTCAAGGGCTATGACGCCAAGGTGCTGGAGGTTCTGGCACGTCACAAGGTGCGGATCGTGTCCAAGGCCACCAATGCCAACACCATCACCCACTACCTCGATGCCTCGCGCAAGGCCCTGCGCCGGGTCGAACGCGACCTTGGCGCGCATTTCCCCAATGCCGAGCTGCGGCTCACCCGGCTGGCGCTGGTCGCCGTGATCGGGCGCAGCCTCGACGGGTTGCACAGCGTCGAACGCGGTCTGGCCGCGCTGCGCGAGGGCGAAGTCGGGGTGCGCGCGGTGCAGCACGTGCCGGGCAGCGTCGATGTGCAGTTCGTCGTCGCCAAAGACGATTGCGACAAGGCGATCGCGCTGTTGCACGGGGCTTTCGTGGAAGCATCCGGGCAACCGGGCAAGAAACTCGCCGCATGACACCCGCGCCCCGGCGGACGGGGCGTTCGCGGACAGGATCGCGCCAGGCGGTCCTGTCCGGGCCAACTCGAAAGGCGCACAACACCCACCCGACACGCCGCAAACCCACCCCCGGCGTTGCGGCCCGGACTTCTCGACCAGTCGCGGCGGGGCAACCATGGAAGCGGGCAGTGGTTCAGTCGCTCGCGATGGCTTGGCGCAGCATGGCCTTTTCAAGCTTGCCCCAAATGTGCTGTGCCAGCGCGCGCCACAGTGCCAAAGGCCGCTCAAACGCCTGCGCAAACAACGCGCAGAGCGCCAGAACCGCGCCAAGCATTATCAGATCTTCCAACACCGGATACTCCATCCCGGGCAAGACGCTGCTCAAGAACTGCAAGACCGGGTAATGGAGGAGATAGAGCGAGAAGCTGCCTCCCGCCAGCCGCGCTGCAACCGGGGCGGACCGCGCCAGACTGCGTTCGCTCAACAATCCGGCCATGCCGGTTAGATGCGTCACCACCATGAGACTCAGCAGCACGTTCCAGATCGGCTCATCCGAGAATCGCAGATTCCATGCCCTGTCCAGCGGGCCGGTGAGTGCCTGCATGCGGTCCGGCAGGTCCAACCCCAATGCACAGCCATAGGCCAGCACTGGCAGCACCGCCAGAACCAGCGCAGCCTTGCCCTCTGGCAGCCGGGCGCTTGCGATCCGCCCATAGAGCCAGACACCCATCAACCAAGCGGGCATGAGCAGCAGGATGTTGAGACCAAAAACCCATGCACCGAGAGCCAGCAACGCCAACCGCCGCGCACCGCGCATGTAAAAGCCTACCGCGAACAGGCCGTAGAATGCGGCTTCGTAGCTCAGTGACCAATACGGCCCGTTCGTGCCCAGTCGTGTGGCCATTCCCCCCCATTCGTTGGAGAAGGTCAGACCACGCAGCATATGTTCCCAGAATGGCAAAGGGTTATGGAACCAGCCTGAATAGGCGTCCCGCGCCACCCAGGTTCCGGCCCGGTCCAGCAAAAAGCCGATCACCAGTGCAGGGAAGGCAACCGACACCAGCCGGGTGATCCTGTCAAAGGCGAACCCGCGCAGCCCGGTCCGCTTGCGCTCCGCCACGAGCGCGATCACAAGCCCCGACAGCACGAAGAACACAATGACTGCATCGCTCCCCAGATTGAGGTCACGTACCCACAGCCACCGCCCCTCGGAATAGCGCGGATAGGCGAAATGCGACAACAGAACCACGAAAGCAGCACCAAAGCGGAGCAGGTCCAGGTAAATCGAGAAGCCGCGTGTCATTCTGCTGGTGTCACGTCGGATTTGGATGCCCGGCGCCGCAGGCGCCGCTTGATCTGTTTCCAACTGTCCTGCATTGGCACGACCATCGCCGCAGTCAGGCTGTCATGGCGTTGGCGCACCCGGTTTCCCTTAGCGTCAGCCAGCCCGAATTGTAGCTCGATCCGTTTTCGCGGAACGTAGAGCGTGCCGAACATCCAGTCCCACAGGGCAAGCACCTCGCCATAATTCTTGTTGTGATGCTCGGGCGCGAGCGAATGGTGAATCTGATGCTGCGCCGGCGAGATCAGGATATGCTCGACCACGCGGCCATAGCCCAACCAGACGTGGGTATGGCGCAGGTTCGACCCGGCCATATTGAACAGGACATAACCCGCGTTCACTCCGATCAGTGTATACAACGACACATCATCGGCAAACAGGCCGATGAAAACACCTTGCAATATCCCGATAAAAAGGCCGCGGACCAGGCTCGAGACGACATCATACACCGGGTGCTTGCGATAGACCGTGACGGGCGTCATCACCTCGGCGGAATGGTGCAGCGAATGAAACGGCCAGAAAATCGGGCTTTCGTGATGCACCCGGTGCACCCAGTAAGTGCCGAAATCGCTGACCACGAGAAGCAAGGCCGAAATGAGGACCGGGTGCAGCGGCGCAAGACCCAGTCCGCCGGCAAAGGATCCCCCGATCCATTGCGCCACCAGTGCATTGAAAAAGATAAGGTTTATCAGTCCCAATGCGGCGATGGACCGGTTTACGAGGAAAACCTTGAGATCAACGATATGCGAGGAGTGCAGATATATGGATCTCGGCATCAGCCAGCCCAGAAACGACCCCTCGATTCTCCGCGCGCGAAAGATCGCGAAACAGATCACAAGCGTGAACATCAGGTAGATCGGCCAAAGCCGCGTCAGCGGACCGGCAAGAACATTGAAGACTTCGGAAAAGACCCCGGCAAACCAGTTCATCTCCATGTAAACACCCTTCGCTGCAAAGTTCTTCAGAGGTGATCTCAAAATGTGACCAACGTGAGGCGGGGCTATGTTCAATTGTCGGAATTTGCCGGGATTGTTTTGAATTTGCACGCAATTCAGGAACGTCTGGACAGCGGAATTCAAGGTACGTTCGGGCCTGTGTCCAAATCCTTCCTTGTGCGTGTTGCATCAAATGAGAATCGGTCAACAACCAACCGGCGGGCTGCGCCCGCCCGACGTGCCACAACCGGGGCCCGGCGTGACCGCGCGGGCGTCCAAAGCGGGCGTCCAAGCCTCTGTTCCCGGCAGAATAACCTTGCCGAATGGCTGTCTTGCGGACCTTGCGGACCATCGTGAACTGCCGCTCAAAGGCCAGGCAGCGCAAGAGGCCGACGCAACCCGATCACTTCGTCATTTGGCCGCCGCCAAAACAGTCCGGATTGATCGCGAGCAAGTCCACGGTGTCGGTTCGAGATAATGCCAGCTTCGAACAAAGCGCCTCCGAAGGCGAATTGCCGGCTCGAATTCCGGTGAAACACTCCGAATATCCCAGCCGTTGCCGCACCTCGCGCAATACCATTGCGCCCAACGTGAGGGCGATGCCCTCTCCGCGCCGACTGGCATGCGTCGAAAGCATGCCCCACCAGACCATCCCCTTTTTCGGGTGGGCATCGTGGAACTGCGCGACGGCGGCCGCAGCCCCGACAACCTGCCCTTCCGGGTCTTTCGCGTAAAGGAAGACGCTCGGCCGCTCGAAACCGCGCAGGAAAGTCCCCATCGGAAGCAACACATCACAGCTCTGAGTGAGACTGTCGAGACTGTTCAGGTCTTCGGTCGAAGTGTCCGGACCCACCTCACGAAGAGCGAGATCAACAGGCAGGGCGCGTGTGGCAAGCATTCTGTCGGCGGCTTCGAACGTGGCCCTGGACCCCTCCCAGTGGTCGTAGACATCGGCAATCAAGCCAGCACCCTCCAGGGCAGCAAGGCGCGCCGCAAGGTGTTCTCGCGGCATCCCGTCCACTGGCCCAACACCTTGCAGACGAGCGAGCGCAATGTGTTGTTCGAGGTTCTGCTCCGTGTAATGCGCCAACCCGACCACACGACCGTGGCATGCGTATTCGGGCATGTGCCTGAGCAATTTCCAGAGATCATGGGCACGCATCTGAAGGCGTTGTTGATCAGAATTGCCAAAATACAAAAGGCTATGACTATCCATGGAAAGAGGCTTTCGGCAAACATGGCCGATGTCAACAAAATCTCTCATTCCGGATGCCTGTTCCGGCCTCACAACGGCCAGATCAACGGGATGACCGCACTCGCCAGCATCCCCACCGACAGGTTGAGCGGAACGCCCACCGGCATGAAATCGGTTCACCGCTCGTTTGCGCCCTTTCCCGCCAGGATCCTGCCGCGAAACCTGGCGATGCGAGACATCCGCGTCGCGGACTTCTTTGCCGCGTTGAGATTGATCACATAGCTTTTCTGCCGCCCCGGGGTCAGGTTGTGAAAAGCCTCGGCCAGTTCGGGGTCGGCATCAAGGGCATCCACCAATTCGACCGGCAGTTCGATCTTGGTTTCCTCCTTCGGCGGCTTCATCCCCGCCTCGGCATAGCCCATCGCTTCCTGCAAATAGGACAGGATGACCGGCGCGTTCCGTGTCACCTGCGAATTGCCCCCAAAACGGATCATGCCGGGATGCCGGGCATTCGGCCCCTGCTTCTCAAGCACGCCCTCGGGGTCTTTCATCAGTGCCGCGTTGAAGAAACTGATGCGGAAATCGCCCCGGAATGCACCGATGATCGCGATGTTCCGGCCCGCATGCATATAGCATGGATGCCCCCATTTCACGGTCTCGACAAGCCCGGCTTCAAGGCAAATCCGGCGCAGATCGTCAAGGCCATCGGCCCATTTCCGGGTCGAGCAATCCGGCGTTGCAAACCGCGCGCAACGTCCGCACCCTTTCGCAAAATAGTCCTCGATCTCGGTGATCATGGCATCGCTCCATGTTCCGACTTGCTGCCCCGTAGCCCGGAACGGACCGGACATCAAAACCCGCACCGCGATCAAGGCGGCCTGTTCCGGCCTCACAACGGCCAGATGAACGGAATGACCGCGCTTGCCAGAAGCCCCACCGACAGGTTGAGTGGAACGCCCACCTTCAGGAAATCGGTGAACTTGTATCCGCCGGGTCCGTAGACCAGCGTGTTGGTCTGGTATCCGATCGGCGTGGCAAAGGCCGCGCTCGCCGCCACCATCACCGCCACCACAAAGGGCCGCGCATCGACCCCCATCGCCTCGGCCAGGCCGATGGCGATCGGCGTGATGACCACCGCCACCGCGTTGTTGCTGACCATCTCGGTCAGCAGGCTGGTCAACAGGTAGATCGCCCAGATCATCAGCGCCGCGGGCAACAGCGACAGCATCGGCGCCACCGCGTTCACGATCATCTGCACCGCGCCCGAGCTTTCCAGCGCCACCCCGATCGCCAGCATCGAGAAGATCAGCGCCAGAAGCCGCCCGTCGATGAAGGAAAACGCCTCGTCCGCGTCGATGCAGCGGCTCAGAAGCACCACCGCCACCGCCAGCACCGCCAGCAGGAAGATCGGTGCCACGCCCAGCGCCGCCAGCCCCACGATGGACAGAAGCGCCAGCACCGCCACCGGCGCGTGACCGCGCCGGAACGCCCGCACCGAAGGGTGCGAGACATCGACAAGCTCCATGTCAGCGGCCAGCCGGTGAATATCCTCGGGCGCGCCTTCCAGCAGCAGCGTGTCGCCCACCCGCACCACCAGATCGTCAAGCTGACGCCCGATATTCTGGTTCTTGCGATGCACCGCCAGCGGATAGACCCCGTAACGCCGGCGCAGCCTGAGCTTGCCAAGGCTGCGCCCCACCATCTTGCAGCCCGGCGTGATCAGAACCTCGACCGTGGTGGTCTCGACCGCGCTCACCTGGTCCACCCGCTTGAGCTCCTTGTTGCGCTGCAGGCTCAGAAGCTCGGCCATGCGCGTGCGCAGAACCACCCGGTCGCCGACCTGCAACGTGACCCCTTCGAGGTTGCGGCGCAGCGAGGCATCGCCGCGGATCACGTCGATGAGCCGCACCCCCTCGCGCTTGAAAAGCTGCACCCCGCTCACCTCGCGGCCGATGAGGTTGCTTTCGGGCGGGATCACCGCCTCGGTAAAGAACTTCATCCGCGACCGGTCCGAGAGCAGCGTCGCCATGCTGTCGCGCTCGGGCAACAGCAGCGGGCCGATGAAGCGCAGATAGATCATCCCCCAGGCCACCAGGATCGCGGCCAGCGGCGTCACCTCGAAGATCGTGAACGGCGCCATCCCCTGCGCCCGCGCCACCCCGTCCACAAGCAGGTTGGTGGACGTGCCGATCAATGTCAGCGTGCCGCCAAGGATCGCCGCATAGCTCAGCGGGATGAGCAGTTTCGAGGCGGAAATCCCCAGCGAGCGCGACAGTTGCACGAAAACCGGGATCATCACCACCACCACCGGCGTGTTCGACACCACCGCGCTGGCCAGCACGACGAACCCCATCAGCAACCCGATGGCCAGTCGCGGGCTGGTCCGCGCCTTGCGGTCGGCAAGGCTTGTGAACGCATCGAGCGCCCCGGTGCGCACCAATGCCCCCATCACGATGAACATCGCCGCGATGGTCCAGGGCGCCGGGTTCGACAGGACCTCGATCGCGCCCTCATAGGGCAGCACCCCCAGCACCAGCAGAACCGCGACCCCGCCGATCGCCACCACCTCGGTGGGATAGCTTTCGCGCAGGAACAGCGCGAACATCGCCACCACCACGGCCAGCGTGACAACCGCCTCACCGGTCTGGGAAAACGCGAAAACCTGCATCATGGCCACTGCCTCGCCTGATCTGCCGCCCTGCGGACAAGGGGGCGGGTATCATGCCTCAATAGCGCCCGCCCCGAGCGGGAACAATCCCGCGCCGCATCAGGCGCAAAGCCCCGCGAGGCCGGCCCGCCCGATTGTCGAAGACGGCGTCAAGGCCCCGCCGGGGCCAGCCGCCCGCCCAGGCGCACCATCTCGACGCGCGTGGCCCGCCCGGTGCGATCGTCGGTTTCGACATAGACCCCCGACAGGGTCGCCTCGCCCAGGGCGGGGGTGAACCGGGTCTTGCCCATGCCGGTGACGAAACGGCGCATCGGTTCGGCCGGGTCCATGCCGATCACGCTTAGGTAATCGCCACACATCCCCGCATCCGACTGATAGGCCGTGCCCTTTGGCAGGATCTGCGCATCGGCAGTCGGCACATGGGTATGCGTGCCCACCACGAGGCTCGCCCGCCCGTCGCACCAATGGCCCATCGCCATCTTCTCGGAGGTGGCCTCGCAATGCACATCGACGATCACCGCCTGCACCGCGCCGCCCAGCGGATGCGCCTTGAGCACGGTCTCGATCTGCGAAAACGGATCGTCAAAGGCACGCTTCATGAACACCTGCCCCAGCACCTGCGCCACCAGAACCTTGCGCCCGCGCGTCGCCTCGAAGACCCGCGCGCCCTTGCCCGGCGCGGCCTTGGCGAAATTGACCGGCCGGATGATGCGTGGCTCGGATTCCACGAATTGCAGCATGTCCTTCTGATCGAAGGCATGATCGCCCAGCGTCACGCAATCCGCCCCGGCCTCCAGCAACAGCTTCGCATGTTCGCCCGAAAGACCCGCGCCATTGGTCGCGTTCTCGCCATTGACCACCACGAAATCGAGGCCCCAGTCCTCGCGCAGCCGTGGCAGCCGCTCGCTGATGGCGGCCCGCCCGGCCCGGCCCATCACATCACCCAGAAAAAGCAGTTTCATGGCGCTACCCCTAGGGCCAAGCCCGCCGATGGGCAAGCCCCGGCTGCTCAGCCCCCGATCTCGTAACGCGCCTCATGCGTCACCGGAAACGCCACCGAGCGGGCGATGAAACAGACCTTGCCGATCTCGTGATGGATCGCATCGGCCCGTTCGAGGTCGGTGCCCGGCGCCACCGTGATCCGCGGGCGCAGCGTGGCCCCGGTGAACCGCCCCGCCCCCGATGGCGCGCTTTCACCATGGCCCAGCGGCGCATCTTCATAGGCCAGAACCACCACGCCGGCCTCGCTCGCCAGATGCAGATACCACAACATGTGACAGGCCGAGAGCGCCGCGATCAGCATGTCCTCGGGATTGTGCAACCCCGGATCGCCGCCCAGCCGGGGATCGTTGGAACAGGCGATCGCCGGCTTGCCCGGGGTGCGAACCTCCCAGTCGCGCGTGAAGGCCCGGTAATCCGACGTGCCGGTTCCCCGGTTGCCGGTCCAGACGATCCTTGCCTCGAAATCATGCGCCTCGCTCATGCCGGTCTCTCCTCGCCCGCGGTCAGCGTGCGCACCGGCTGCGCCGGCGCCCGGGGTGGGGCGGGGCCGCGCTTCGCTCGGCCCGCCTCACCCGTGCCATCAGCGTCGCACCGTTTCGCCCCGCCTTCAATCCGGCGCGCACAGGGCACGCCACCGCGCGCCGCGTTAACCTTGCGACGCAACGGTTTCACCGCGACGCGGCGGTGCACGGATGGCAGCCGGGGCGCAGCCGGATGTCACCCCCCGGAATGTCCGCCCCTTCGACGCGTTAACCCGGCGGCACGCCGCCTTCGGGAAATCTTCACCTTTCGGCGATTCGGGCCAGCGCCGTGCGGGCGGCCTGTGACGGGGTGATCTCGCCCCGCGCCACCTCGGCGCCCAGCCGCTCCATCACCTGTTTCGCCGCCCCGGTCTCAAGCTGGCGCAGGAGCCCCTGGCGGACCTCCTCGTTGAACCAGAAACGCGCCTGCCCGGCGCGGGTCGCATCGTAAAACCCGTTCTCCTTGCGCCACTTGATCAGCGCCTGCATCTCCTCCCAGGCCTTTTCCAGCCCCGCCTCCTCCAGCGCCGAAACCATCATCGCCTTGGGAAAGCCCTCCGGGTCCTGAGGCCGTTTGCGCAACAGTTTCAGCGCGCCGGAGTAATCGGCACAGGTGCGCGTGGCGGCGGGTTTGAGATCGCCATCGGCCTTGTTGACAAGGATCAGATCGGCCATTTCCATGATCCCGCGCTTGACGCCCTGCAACTCGTCACCCCCCGCCGGAGCCAGCAAAAGCACAAACAAATCAGACATTTCCGCGACAACCGTCTCGGATTGCCCGACCCCCACCGTCTCGATCAGCACCACGTCGAACCCCGCCGCCTCGCACAGCGCGACCGCCTCGCGGGTGCGCCGCGCGACCCCGCCCAACTGGCTTTGCGCCGGCGAGGGGCGGATAAAGGCGCCGGGCTCGCGCGACAGCCGCTCCATCCGTGTCTTGTCGCCCAGGATCGACCCGCCCGAGCGCGCCGAGGAGGGATCGACCGCCAGCACCGCAACCCTGAGGCCGCGCCCGATCAGAGCACAGCCGAACGCCTCGATGAAGGTCGACTTTCCAACCCCCGGCGTGCCCGAAAGACCGATGCGGATGGCCTGTCTTTTCAGTCCCTTGAGCGTTTCAAGCAATGCGCTCGCCTGGGCGCGGTGATCCTCGCGGCCGCTTTCGACCAGGGTGATCGCCCGGGCCAGCGCCCGGCGGTCCCCGTCGGCGATTCGCGCTGCAATTGCCTCGATATCCATTGGCCCCCCTTCGGCGTTTCGCCCGCCTTGATGCCCAAAGCGCCCGCCCAAGTCCAGAGCCCCATGGACGCCGCCCCAACCCTGCCGCATAAAGCCCCCATGCGATCCGACCTGCCCATCGACGACGCCCTGCCCGCATTCCTCGCCGCCCTGCGCGACCATGGCCGCGCCGTGCTTCAGGCCCCGCCCGGCGCCGGCAAGACCACCCGCGTGCCCCTTGCCCTGCGCGAGTCAGGGCTGGCAAAGGGCCGCATCCTCATGCTCGAACCGCGCCGCCTCGCCGCCCGTGCCGCCGCCGAACGGATGGCCCAGACCCTGGGCGAGGCTCCGGGCGAAACCGTCGGCTATCGCATAAGGGGCGAGGCAAGATGCGGAAAACACACCAGAATCGAGGTGGTGACCGAGGGCATCCTGACCCGGATGATCCAGTCCGACGCGGGGCTTTCCGGCGTCGGCGCGGTGATCTTCGACGAGTTTCACGAACGCTCCCTCAATGCCGATCTCGGCCTCGCCCTCTGCCTCGAAATTGCCGATGCGCTGCGCGATGACCTGATGCTCATCGCCATGTCCGCCACGCTCGACGCGGGCCCGGTGGCCGATCTCATGCAGGCCCCGCTGGTCACCTCACAAGGCCGCAGCTTCCCGGTCGAGACCCGCTGGCGCGACACCCCCCTGCCCAAGCGCCAGCGGCTCGAAGAGGCCACCGCCGACCTCACGCTGGAGGCCCTGCACGACACCGAGGGCGGGATCCTCGTCTTTCTGCCCGGCGAAGGCGAGATCCGCCGCACCGAGGCGCTGTTGCGGCCAAATCTGCCCCCTGGCTGCACCCTCAGGCCGCTGTTCGGCGCCATGCCCTTCAAGGACCAGCGCGCTGCTATCGAACCGCTTGAAAACGGGCGCAAGATCGTGCTGGCCACCGCCATCGCCGAAACCTCTCTCACGATCGAGGATATCCGCGTGGTGATCGACGCGGGGCGCGCCCGCCGTGCCCGTTTTGACCCGGCCTCGGGCATGTCGCGACTGGTGACCGAACGGGTCACGAAAGCCGAGGCCGAACAGCGCGCGGGCCGCGCCGGAAGGGTCGCGCAGGGCGTGGCCTATCGCCTCTGGACCCGCGGCGAAGAAGGCGCGCTCGCCGCCTTCCCCCCGCCCGAGATCGCCAGCGCCGACCTTGCCGGCCTCGCGCTCGAACTGGCGCTCTGGGGGGCCGCACCCACCGATCTGCCCTTCCTCACCCAACCCAACCCGGGCGCCTATGGTGAGGCGCAGGCGCTGTTGCGGATGCTGGGCGGGCTCGACCGCGACAACCGGATCACCGATCACGGGCGCGCGCTGGCGGCGCTTCCGCTGCACCCGCGGCTGGCGCATATGCTGGCGCTGGCCGGCCCCGGCGCGGCCCCGCTCGCCGCGCTTCTGGCCGACCGCGACCCGCTGGCCCGGGGCGCACCGGTCGATCTCACCCTCCGGCTCGAAGCCCTCAATGATTTCAAGCGTTTCACCCGGGAACGCCCGTGGCATGCCAACCGCGCCGCACTCGACCGCATAAGCGCCGAAGCGCGGCGTCTTGCGCGCCAGGCCAAGACTTCGGCCTCCGGCTTCACCCCCGCCGAAATGGCCGCCCTCGCCTATCCCGACCGCATCGGCCAGCGGCGCAAGGGCGATGCACCCCGCCATGTCCTGTCGGGCGGCAAGGGCGCGGTCCTGCCCGACGACGATCCGTTGGCTCAAAGCCCGTTCCTCGTCGTCACCGACACCGATGGCAACCCGCGCGAGGCCCGCATCCGCCAGGCCTTGCCGATCACCCAGGCGCAGATCCGTGCCCTGTTCGCCGATCAGATCGCATGGCACGACATCTGCACATGGTCGAAACGCGACCGCCGTGTCACCGCCCGCCGTCAGGAACGCTTCGGCGTGCTCGTACTCGATGACCGGATCTGGAAGGACGCGCCCGACGAGGCCATGGCCCGCGCCATGTGCGACGGCATCCGCGATCTCGGGCTGTTCCCGTCCCCCGCCACCGAGCGTTTCCGCGCCCGCGTGGCGCTTGCCCGCACGGCGGGCGAAGACCTGCCCGCGATGGACGACGCGACGCTTCTGGCCACGCTCGAAGACTGGCTTTTGCCCTATCTCACCGGGGTCAGGACCGCGCAGGACTGGAAATCCTTCGACATGCTGGGCGCGCTCGGTGCCATGCTCACTTGGGAGCAGACCCAAACCCTCGACCGGATCGCCCCGCCCGCCTTCACCACGCCGCTGGGCCGTCGCGTGCCGATCGACTATTCCGGCGACCACCCCGAAATCCGCCTGCGCCTGCAAGAGATGTTCGGCCAGACCACGCACCCCACCGTCGCGGGCCAGCCGCTGCGCGTGACCCTGCTTTCACCCGCCGGGCGCCCGGTGCAGACCACGCTCGACATTCCCGGCTTCTGGGCCTCGTCCTATTCCGACGTGCGCAAGGACATGCGCGGGCGCTATCCGAGGCACCCCTGGCCCGAAGACCCGACCCGCGCCGACCCGACCCTGCGGGCCAAGCCGCGCTGAATTCTCCGCAAACAGGGGATTTTGCATTTCCCATGACAGGCGCCTATACAATTCGCACAGGACCGACGGGCAGACATAACCGTTTCAGGTATGGAACGCATTATTCTGCACCGGACCTGCGCGCATCATGGCGTGGGGCCGGGGCAATGTGGCGCCACTTGCGGCAATCCTTCCGGGAGGCACGACAGGCATGAAAAACGTGGTCATTCTGGACGACTACCAGAACGTGGCACTCGCAATGGCCGACTGGACACGACTGGATGGACGCGCCTCGGTCAGGACATCGAACCGCTATATCGGCGACCGAGACGAGTTGAAACAAGAACTTGCCGGGGTCCATGTGCTGGTATGCAACCGCGAGCGGACGAAAATCGACGGCGATCTGATCGCCGCCCTGCCCGACCTCGAACTGATCGTGACCTCGGGAATGCGCAACAATTCCATCGACGTCGCCGCCGCCAATGCGCGCGGCGTCACGGTCTGCGGCACAGCCACGCTCGGTTACCCGACGGTCGAGCTGACCTGGGGGTTGATACTGGCGTTCTTTCGCAACCTGCCATCCGAAGTCGCCAGCCTGAAAGCCGGCGGATGGCAGGTCGGGCTTGGGCACGGTCTGCGCGGCAAGACGCTCGGCATCGTCGGTTATGGACGCATCGGCAAGGACGTTGCGAAAATCGGGCTGGCCTTCGGTATGCATGTGCTGGCCCTGTCGCGCTCGCTGACCCAGGAGGCGGCGAGCGCGGACGGCGTTCGGAAAACCGACGTCGATCCCCTGCTCGAACAATCGGATGTCGTTTCGGTGCACCTGGGCGTCAACGCCGAAAGCCGCGGGATGATCGGCGCGGCGCAATTCGCAAGGATGAAGAAATCCGCATTGTTCGTAAACACTTCGCGTGCGGCCGTGATCGACGAGCTCGCGCTGGTCGCGGCTTTGAACAAGGGCATGATCGGCGGCGCGGCCCTCGATGTCTACGAGATGGAGCCGCTGCCCGGGGATCATCCGCTCAGATCCGCTCCCAATACTTTGCTCTCGCCACATCTGGGCTATGTGACGGAAGAGAACTACCGCGTTTCGTTTTCCGAGGCGCTGGAGAATATCGAAGCCTGGCTCGACGGCGCACCCAGGCGCGTCTTGACAGCTTGACGGCGACGACCGGGAAACCTGCATGCTTCACACCCGACCGGTTGATCGACACAGGCACGATGCCGGGTGAAGCCATGTCCGATCCGAAACCGTCTCTCCGCGGCAAGGCTTGGACCGCGATGGTCAAGCCCCTCTTCAAACGACCCGATCGGCTCTATGGCATGTTGCGTCGAATGGGATTCCGCCGACGCCCAACGAAAGGGCAGCGCCCGACCCGGGGTGGGTGCGAAGCGCCCGCCCTGACCGGCTCAGACCCCGAGGCACCAGCGCATGATCGCCTTTTGAGCGTGCAGGCGGTTCTCGGCCTCGTCGAACACCACCGAATGGGGCCCGTCCATCACCTCAGATGTCGCCTCTTCGCCGCGATGGGCGGGCAGGCAATGCATGAAAAGCGCATCGGGATTGGCGTGTTTCATCAGTTCCGCATTCACCTGGTAGGGGCGCAGCATGTTGTGGCGCCGCTCGCGGCTCGACTGGCTGTCATGCATGCTCACCCAGGTGTCGGTCACGACCAGGTCGGCGCCCTCGACCGCCCGTTTCGCATCGCGCTCGATCGTCACCTGGCGCCCCGCCTTGCGGGCAAGGCCGACGAATTCCGGCTCGGGTTCAAGCTGGACCGGCCCGGCAAAGGTTATGTCGAACCCGAATTGCGCGCTGGCATGCAGGAACGAGGCGCAGACATTGTTGCCATCGCCACACCACACCACCTTCCTGCCGGCGATCGGGCCGCGATGCTCCTCATAGGTCATCACGTCGGCCATGATCTGGCAGGGGTGGGTGCGGTCGGTGAGCCCGTTGATCACCGGCACATCGGCATATTCCGCCATCTCGGTCAGAACGCTTTCGTCGAAGGTGCGGATCATGATCAGGTCGACATAGCGCGACAGGACGCGGGCGGTGTCGGCGATGGTCTCGCCATGGCCGAGTTGCATGTCGCTGCCCGAAAGCACCATGGTCTGCCCGCCCATCTGGCGCACTCCCACATCGAAGGAAACCCGTGTCCGGGTCGAGGGTTTCTCGAAGATCAGCGCGACCATGCACCCGGCCAGCGGATGTTCGTCATCGGCCGCGCCCCGTGTGCGCCCCGCGCGCGCATTTTTCATTGCGATTGCATGGTCGATGATGCCCCTGAGGGCGGCGGGGTCGGTCTTGTGGAGGTCGAGAAAGTGATTCATGTGGCGGTCCTCATGTCACCGGCAGGACCGGGGGCCAGCCCCCGGACCCCCGGAGTATTGTCAGCAAGATGAAAGGGCGGATTCGATCTGCGTGGCGGCAGCGTCGAGCCGCTCGACGGCCGTGGCGATCTCGTCTTCGGTGATGTTGAGCGGCGGCAGCAGGCGGATCACGTTGTCGGCGGCCGGCACGGTGATCACCTGCGCGTCAAAGCCGGCCCTCACCACATCCGTGTTGGGCGCCTTGCAGACCAGGCCGAGCATCAGCCCGGCCCCGCGCACGCCCTCGAAGACCTCGGGGTGGGCGGCGACCAGGGCTTCGAGCTTCTGGCGCAGCGCCCCCGCCCGCGCATTGACCTGCGCGAGGAAATCGGGGGCGGCAACGATCTCGACCACTTTCGCACCCACCGCACAGCCCAGCGGATTGCCGCCATAGGTGCTGCCATGGGTGCCTGCCGTCATGCCCGAGGCCGCGCCTTCGCTGGCCAGCACCGCGCCCAGCGGAAAGCCGCCGCCGATGCCCTTGGCGACCATCATGATATCGGGGGTGATCCCGGCCCATTCATGCGCGAAGAGCCGCCCGGTGCGGCCCATGCCGCATTGCACCTCGTCCAGGATCAGGAGCGCGCCGGTCGCATCGCAGATCGCACGAATGGCGCGCAGGTCTTCGTCGGGCATCGCCCGGATGCCGCCCTCGCCCTGGATCGGCTCGATCAGGATCGCGGCGGTCCGGTCGCTGGCCGCGTCCCGCAGCGCCGCGATATCGCCCCAGGGCAGATGGGTGAACCCGCCCAGAACCGGTCCGAATCCCTTGACCATCTTTTCCGACCCGGCGGCGGCGATGGCGGCGGTGGAGCGGCCATGGAACGCGCCCTCGGAGGCGATGATCTCGACCCGCTCGGGATCACCCGCCTCATACCAGTATTTGCGCGCCATCTTGACCGCCAGTTCACAGGCTTCGGTGCCGGAATTGGTGAAGAAGACCGTATCGGCAAAGGTGTGTTCGACCAGCAGATCGGCCAGCCGTTCCTGTTCGGGAATCCGGTAGAGGTTCGAGACATGCCAGAGCTTCTGCGCCTGTTCGCCCAGCGTGGCCACGAGATCGGGATGCGCGTGGCCCAGCACGTTGACCGCGATGCCCGAGCCCAGATCGAGAAAGCGTCGCCCGTCGCGCTCGACCAGCCAGCTGCCTTCGCCCTTGACGAATTCCAGCGGTGCGCGGTTATAGGTTGGCAGAACAGACGGGATCATCTGGATATCCTTTCCCTCGAGAAAGCCCCGGGTTTGCCCGGTGCGGGGCCATTCGTCAACGATTTTGCGGCAAGTTCAAGGGGGCAGGCCGATGCGGCACGGCCCCGCGACACGGAAGCGGATGCGTCAGGCGCGGTGGCGTCGACGTCGGATCATCGTGATATGGCGGTCCCGTGTCATGGCCGCGGACTTAGCGCCCGGGCGCGGACCTGTCAAATGAATCCTCCCCGGCTGAATCCTCCCAGACTGAATCTTCCCCGACTGAATCCTCCCGGACCCGTTTCACACTTTACTCGGCGCGATCCGCGGCGCAGACAGTCGCCCATGTTCATACCGCGCGCGCAAAATCCCGGCCTTGCCGTCGCCTTCATGCTGACCGCCTGCGCCCTGATCGCCGCCTCGACGCTGCTGGCGAAACTCGCCGGCACCGGGCGGCTGGGCGATCCGCTGCACCCGTTGCAGGTCAGCCATGGGCGGTTTCTCTTTGCCTGGATCCTGATCGCCACGACCGCCGCCGCGATGCGGCTGCGCCTGGAGCGGCCGAACCTGCGGCTGCACGCCCTGCGCACGCTGGGCGGCTGGGCCGGGGTCAGCCTGATGTTCGCCGCCGTCGCCTATATCCCGATGGCCGACGCCACCGCGATCTCCTTTCTCAACCCGGTCTTCGCGATGCTGCTGGCGATCCCGCTGCTGGGCGAGAAGGTCGGACCGATCCGCTGGTCCGCCGCCGCAATTGCCCTGCTGGGCGCGCTGATCCTGTTGCGCCCCACCCCGGCCAGCTTTCAGCCCGCCGCCCTTCTCGCATTGGGGGCGGCGCTGGCCATGGGGGTCGAGATCACCCTGATCAAGCTGCTCTCGGGCCGCGAGGGGCCGCTTCAGATCCTGTTCATCAACAACAGCCTCGGGTTGATCGTCGCCACAATCGCGGTGCTGCCCTTCTGGGTGATGCCCACGCCCACGCAATGGGCGGCTCTTGCCGGGGTTGGCGCGTTCATGGCCTGCGCCCAGGCCGCCTATGTCAACGCCATGGCCCGCGCCGAGGCCAGCTTTGTCGTGCCCTTCGCCTATGCCACGCTGATCTTTGCCGCGCTGTTCGACGCGATCGTGTTCCGCACCCGACCCGATGCCGTCTCGGGGCTCGGGGCGGCGATCATCATCGTCGGGGCCGCGGTCCTGGCCTGGCGCGAGGCCCGGCTCAGGAAACGGCAGCCCGCGACGGTTCCACGCTGAGACAGGCCCGAATGAGACAGGCCCGAATCGCAGCTTGCACCGCGCCACACGATGTTTAGAATAAGGCCCTGACCGGAACAGCAGGGCGGCCCGACCGACGTGGCCGCCCTTTTCAAATAGGAAAACCCGATGTCCTGGACCGACGAACGCGTGGAACTTCTCAAGAAGATGTGGGGCGACGGCCAGTCCGCCAGCCAGATCGCCAAGGAACTCGGCGGTGTCACCCGCAATGCCGTGATCGGCAAGGTCCACCGTCTTGGCCTGTCGAACCGCAGCTCGGCCCCCCCCGCGCCCGAGACCACCGAGAAACCCGAGGACAGATCCGAGGCGAAACCGCGCGCCGCCCGCGCCAAGCCGGCGAAACCGGCCCGTGAGGCGCCCGAAAAACCCGCCGAGGCCGCCGAAACCGAGGCCGAGGTCGAGGCCGAACCGAAACCCTCCATGCCGGCGCGCAAGCAGATCATCCCCGCCGGACAGCCGCTGCCGCCACAGCCCTCGGCCAACGAGATCAGCCCCGAGGCCCTCGCCAAGGTCAGCGAGATCGAGAAGAAGGCGCGCCGGCTGACCCTGATGGAGTTGACCGAACGGACCTGCAAATGGCCCGTGGGTGATCCGGCGACCGAGGATTTCTGGTTCTGCGGGCTGCCGGTGAAGGCCGGCAAACCCTATTGCGAGGCCCATGTCGGCGTCGCCTTTCAACCGATGTCGAGCCGGCGCGACCGCAAACGCTGATCGCGGCTGCGCCCGGACCCCGCGGCGCATGTCACTCTCCGTCTCGCGGCGCCGCGCGGATCGCCCCCCGCGCGCCGCGTTAACCGGTCAGCCGCCGCTCTCGCTGCACTGCGGCGGTGCACGTCCGGCAGCCGGGCAGCAGCCGCGAGTCACCCCCCGGTTTCGCCGAATCATCGGGCGTTAACCTGCCGGGACGTGCGGTCAGGGAATTGTTGACCCCTTTGCGCATCCAACCGGCTGCGAGGGGTTGCCAATCGCGCCGAGTCGCAACACTCTTGTGCCGGGCGGAATGCCCGATATTCCGCCCCGTGACGCCAAGCCGGACGCGGCCAAGCAGAGAGCTGAAAAGAATGAGATTCGAAACCCCGACATCCGTAGACCAGGCCGTGGCGCTTCTCGCCGCCGACCCCGAGGCCCGGGTGCTGGCAGGCGGCACCGATCTTCTGGTGCGCCTGCGCGCCGGTCAGATCGCGCCCAGCGCCATTATCGACATCAAGCGCATCAGGGAAATGACCGTTATTTCCCAAGAGGATGGCGGCTGGCGCATCGGCGCGGCCGTGCCCTCGGCCGAGATGAACGAACACGCCGCGCTCAAGGCCGACTGGCCCGGGGTGGTCGAATCCGCCGACCTCATCGGCTCGACCCAGATCCAGGGCCGCGCCACGCTGGCGGGCAACCTCTGCAACGCCTCGCCCGCCGCCGACAGCGTGCCCGCCATGATGGCCGCCCGCGCAACGGCGCGCATCGCCGGGCCCGACGGCACCCGCGACGTCGCGGTCGAGGGCATCCCCACCGGCGTCGGCAAGACCTCGCTGGAAAAGGGCGAGCTGGTGACCTCCATTTTCCTGCCCGCCAAGCCCGCCCACTCCGGCGACGCCTATCTGCGCTTCATCCCGCGCACCGAGATGGACATCGCCGTGGTCGGCTGTGGCATATCGCTAACCCTCGACGATCAGGGGAAAATTTCCGACGCCCGCGTGGCGCTCGGGGCGGTCGCGCCGACCGTGATCCTGTCGCAATCCTGCGCCGATACGCTGATCGGCACCGCCGGGGATGACGCCGCGCTCGATGCGCTCGCCGCGGCCGCCTCGGCCGAGGCCAAACCCATCGACGACAAGCGCGGCACCATCGCCTTCCGCAAGGACGTGGTCGGCGTCCTCGCCAAACGCGCCGCGAAAATCGCCATCACCCGCGCTGGTGGAAAAACCGGGGGAGAAACCTGATGTCCCGCATTCATGTCACCACAACCATCAACGGCGACGAGACCGAGTATCTCTGCGAGGCCGGTGAAACCCTGCTCGACGTGCTGCGCGATCATCTCGACATGACCGGCAGCAAGGAAGGCTGCGGCACCGGCGATTGCGGCGCCTGCAGCGTCGTGGTCGATGGCCGCCTCGTCTGTTCCTGCCTGATGCTCGCAGCCGAAGCCGAAGGCCGCGCCGTCGACACCATCGAAGGCATGGCCCAGGGCAACCAACTGCACCCGCTGCAACAGAAATTCCTCGAACATGCGGCGCTGCAATGCGGGATCTGCACCCCGGGCATCCTCGTCGCTGCAAAGAACCTTCTGGAACGCAACCCGAACCCGTCCGAAGAAGAGGTGCGCTACTGGCTCGCCGGCAATCTCTGCCGCTGCACGGGCTATGACAAGATCATCCGCGCGGTGATGGACACCGCCGCCGACCTGAGGGGGGCCGCCTGATGCCGAAGGACGAATACACATCCCGCGATTTCAAGGTCGTCGGAACCCGCCCGATCCGCCCCGACGGCATCGAAAAGGTGACCGGCAAGGCCCGCTATGGCGCCGACATTTCGGCCCCCGGCATGCTCTGGGGCGCGATCCTGCGCAGCCCTCACGCCCATGCCCGGATCAAGGGCATCGACACCTCGAAGGCCCGCGCCATGAAGGGTGTCAAGGCGGTGATCACCCGCGCCGATTTCACCCATCAGCCCGAGGATTCGGGCATGGCCGACATCCTCGACAATTGCATGGCCGGCGACAAGGCGCGCTATGACGGCCACGCCGTCGCCGCCGTGGCGGCCACGTCGAAATCCATCGCCCGCGCGGCCCTCGCCGCGATCGAGGTGGATTACGAGGTGTTGCCCCATGTCACCGACGTGGACGAAGCCATGAAGACCGGCGCCCCGGTGGTCGAACCCGGCCGCCAGCAGGAAAGCGTGCCGGAAGGCTATTGCGAGAACGTGACCGGACGCTCGCAATATGGCCATGGCGACCCCGAATCAGGCTTCGAGCAGGCCGACCTGATCGTCGAGCGCAGTTTTAAGACCGCGGCAACACATCAGGGCTATATCGAACCGCATGCCTGCCTCGCCACGCTCGACAGCGACGGTCAAGGCGACCTCTGGGTCTGCACCCAGGGCCATTACATGGTGCGCAATGTCTGCGCCGGGGTTCTTGGCCTCGACGCCGGGCAATTGCGCGTGACCGCGTCCGAGATCGGCGGCGGCTTCGGTGGCAAGACGCATGTCTGGATGGAACCCACCGCGCTGATGCTTGCGCGCAAGTCGGGCAAGCCGGTCAAGCTGGTGCTGAGCCGCGACGAAGTGTTCCGCGCCACCGGCCCCACCGCGTCCTCCTCGGTCGATGTCAAGATCGGCATGACCAGCGAGGGCAAGATCACCGGGGCCACCGCGACCTACCGCCTTCAGGCGGGGGCCTATCCCGGCGGCATCGCCTTCCTGTCGGCGATGTGCGGTTTTGCGCCCTACGACCTCGAAAACGTCCGCACCGAAGGCTTCGAGGTGATGACCAACCGGCCCAAGGCCGCCGCCTATCGCGCCCCCGGCGCGCCCATGGGGGCCTATCCGGTCGAGTCGGTGATCGACGAGTTGTGCCAGAAACTCGATCTCGACCCGCT
Source organism: Paracoccaceae bacterium (assembly GCA_011389685.1). Classification (GTDB taxonomy): domain Bacteria; phylum Pseudomonadota; class Alphaproteobacteria; order Rhodobacterales; family Rhodobacteraceae; genus Aquicoccus. Next base: position 12,019 of record JAABTV010000008.1, on the reverse strand, counting down.
CGAAACCCGGCTGAAAAACGCCGCCCGCGAGGGCACCAGATCGTCCTATGGCCCGACCTATCCGGCCATCGGCCTCGAAGCCACGCTCGAAGCCGCGAAATCGCACCCGCACTGGTCCGCGCCACTTGGCGAAAACCAGGGACGCGGCGTGGCTTGCGGCTTCTGGTTCAACTTCGGCGGAGATACCTGCGTTTCGCTGATGGTGAACCCAGACGGCACCGTGTCGCTCTCCGAGGGCAACCCCGATATCGGCGGCTCGCGCGCGTCGATGACGATGATGGCCGCCGAAGAACTCGGCGTGCCGCTCGATCAGGTCCGCACCATCATCGCCGACACCGCCAGCCTTGGCCAGAACGAGGTGACGGACGGCAGCCGGGTGACCTTCGCCGTGGGCCTCGCCACGATCAAGGCCGCGCGCCACGCAATCGAGATCATGAAGGAACGCGCCGCGATGACATGGGGCATCGACCCCGAGGCGGTCGATTGGCGCGACGGCGCCGCCCACCCCGCAGGCCCCAATGCAGGAAAATTTCCGCCGATGACGATCAAGGAGATCGCCGCCATCGCCTCGAATACCGGCGGGCCGATCGCCGGCCACCACGAGGTCAATGCCGAGGGCGCGGGCGTCAGCTTTGCCACCCACATGGTCGACACCGAAGTCGATCCCGAGACCGGCGCCGTCAAGGTGCTTCGCTATACCGTGTTCCAGGATGCGGGCAAGGCAGTGCATCCCGACTATGTCGAGGGCCAGTTCCAGGGTGGTGCCGCGCAGGGCATCGGCTGGGCGATCAACGAGGAATATATCTATGGCGATGACGGGCGGCTCCAGAATGCGGGCTTCCTCGATTACCGCATTCCCGTGGCCTCGGACCTGCCGATGATCGAACCCGTCATTCTCGAAATCCCGAACCCCGGCCACCCCTACGGTGTGCGCGGCGTGGGCGAGACCTCGATCGTCCCGCCACTTGCGGCGATCGCCAACTCGGTCAGCCGCGCGGCGGGCGTGCGCCTCACCTCGCTGCCGATGTCGCCGCCCAGAGTTCTGGCGGCGCTCAAGGCACAGTAAGATGGTGGCCGTCCGGCTCTGGGGCTCGCTGGCCGAGCTTGCGGACGGCCAGCAAACCGTCGAGATCAAGGCCGCCAACCTGCGGCAGCTTCTCGACGGCCTGGCGCGTGATTACCCCGCTCTCAAACCCCAGCTCGAACGCGGCGTTTCCGTGTCGATTGACGGCAAGATCTACAACGACACCTGGGCGACCCCGATCGAGGAAGACAGCGAGGTGGTCCTTCTCAACCGGCTTGTCGGCGGTTGAGAAAGCCGAATTCTTCGAAAGAATTCGGCCCGTCCGGATCAGTCCGACGCGTCCAGCCTGGCAAGGATCGCATCGCCCATCTCGCTGGTCGTGACCGGCTGCACGCCCTCCTCGCCCAGAAGGTCGGCCGTGCGCAGCCCATCGGCCAGAACCGCATTCACCGCCTGTTCCAACCGTTCCGCCTCGCCAGCCGCATCGAAGGAATAGCGCAGCGCCATGGCAAAGCTCAGGATACAGGCAATCGGATTGGCCTTGCCCTGACCGGCGATATCGGGCGCGCTGCCATGCACCGGCTCGTAAAGCGCCTTGGGTCGGCCATTGGCCATCGGCGCGCCAAGGCTGGCCGAGGGCAACATACCCAGCGACCCGGTCAGCATCGCCGCCAGATCGCTCAGAAGATCGCCGAACAGGTTATCCGTCACGATCACATCGAACTGCTTGGGCCAGCGGGTGAGCTGCATCGCCCCCGCATCGGCATACATATGCGACAGCTCGACCTCGGGGTAATCCGCGCCCACCCTGGTCACGACCTCGCGCCACAGGATGCCGGATTCCATCACGTTGGCCTTCTCCATCGAGCAAAGCTTGCGACCCCGCTTCATTGCTAGGTCGAAGGCCGCGCGCGCCACCCGGTCGATCTCGCTCTCGGTATAGCGCTGGGTGTTGATCCCGACCCGCTCGTTGCCTTCCTCGAAAATGCCCCGCGGCTCACCGAAATAGACCCCGCTGGTGAGTTCCCGCACGATCATGATATCAAGGCCCGCCACCACGTCCTTTTTCAGCGACGAGAAATCGGCCAGCGCATCGAAACACTGCGCCGGGCGCAGGTTGGCGAACAGGTCCATCTCCTTGCGCAACCGCAAGAGCCCGCGCTCAGGCTTCACGCTGAAATCCAAATCGTCGTATTTCGGCCCCCCCACGGCGCCCAGCAGAACCGCGTCCACCTCCTGCGCCCTGGCCATTGTGTCGTCATGCAGCGGCGCGCCGTGCTTGTCATAGGCGCAGCCGCCGACCAGATCCTCGCTCACATCGAATTTAAGGCCGCGATGCGCGCCGAACCAGTCGATGATCCTGGAAACCTCGGCCATGACTTCCGGGCCGATCCCGTCACCGGGCAGAATGAGAAGCGAGAGGTTGCTCATGGGGTCCGTCCTTTGGAATAATCCGTCCCACCCCGCCTAAAGCGATGCGCCCGGATGGTCAAGAAAGCAGCGGTGACAACCCCTCGGCCAGCCGATCCCAGACATGGCGCAGGCGCGGCACCTGACGCAATTGGCGATGCGCGGCCAGCCAGACGGGCAGGCCCGGAACGGCAATCCCGATGTCGATCTCCTCGACCCCCGGATCGGCGCGACCCACATGGCGCTGGCCGAACCCGATGCCACAGCCGGCGCGCAGCAATTCCCAATAGGTCACCTGGTTGTCACAGCGCGTGGCAAACATGTCGCGGGTCGCGTCGAACCCGGCCGCGCGCATCCCCCGCAGGATCAGGTCGCTGCGATCATATCCGACAAGATCATGGCGCAGCATTTCTTCGGGGGTGGCCGGCCAGCCGCGCCGATCGAGGTAGTCCCGCGCCGCGAATATCCCGATTTCCAGCTCGCCCAGCTTGCGCGCCACCACGTCAAGCTGCTCGGGCCGATACATCCGCACCGCGATGTCCGCCTCGCGAAACAACAGGTTCTCCGCCCGATCCGATGGCGCAAGCTCGATCTCGATCTCGGGCCGCTCGGCGCGAATCCCCGCCATGATCCCCGGCAGGATGTGATGCGCCACCATCTCGGACGCGGTAATGCGCACCACCCCCGACATGCCCGCATCATGCCCCGCCGCGTAAAGCGTCACGTCGCGCATCGCCGCCCGCATCGCCCGTGCATGGGGCAAAAGCGCCGCCCCGTCCCGGGTGAGGTCGAGCCCGCGCGGCTGGCGGCTGAACAGGATCAGACCGGTTCGCTCCTCCACCGCCCTGATCTGTCGGCCAAGCGTCGGCTGGCTCACACCCAGCACCCGCGCAGCCCCGCTGAGCGAGCCCGCTTCGGCCACCGCCAGAAAGGCTTGCATCAGCGACCAGTCGATATCCCGAACGGATGTTTCCATTCATTAATGAATATCACACAGGCATTTTTTGGCAATTCCCATTCACCAAGGGATGAGTCAATTTCCCGGGACCACGCATTAAAAGGAGACGCACAATGCCCGGAACAGTTCTCATCCTCGGCGGCTCGGGCCGCTTCGGACGCCACGCCACCCGCGCCTTTCAGGACGCAGGCTGGACCACCCGGCAATTCGACCGCAAGACCGACGACCTCGACCACGCGGCCCGCGGGGCCGAAATCATCGTCGCCGCCTGGAACCCCAGCTACGAACATTGGGCCGATACGGTGCCCTCCCTGCATGCCCGCATCCGCAAGGCCGCGCTGGACAATGACGCCACGGTGATCCTGCCCGGCAATGTCTATGTCTTCGGCCCCGACACCCCCGCCCCCTGGGGCCCGGACACGCCGCACCGCGCCGAAAACACGCTGGGCCGCATTCGCCGCGACATGGAAGACGCCTATCGCCGTGACGGTGTGCGCACCATCCTTCTGCGGGCGGGCGATTTCATCGACACCACGGCCTCGGGCAACTGGCTCGACCGGATGATGCTGCCCTCGGTGCCCAAGGGCGCGCTCACCTATCCCGGGCGCCCCGACATCCCCCACGCCTGGGCCTTTCTCCCCGACCTCACCCGCGCCGCCGTGGCGCTGGCCGAACGCCGCGACACCCTCGCCCGGTTCGAGGATATCCCCTTCCCCGGATACACCCTCACCGGTCAGGAGATGGCCGCGATCCTCACCCGCATTCGTGGGCGCCAGATCCGTGTGAAACCGATGCAATGGTGGCCGCTGCGCCTCGCTCAGCCCTTCATGCCGGTCGTCAAGCACCTCTTCGAGATGCGCTATCTCTGGGACACCCCGCACAGCCTCGATGGCACGAGGTTCGCCGCACTCCTGCCGGATTTCACCGCCACCCCGCCCGAGGCGGCCTTTTCAGAAATCGAGATCGACCCAGACTAGCCGGTGACGGCTGGCCCGCACGGCCAGGTCATGCCCCTCCTCGCCCGGCGCAGGCCAGAATACCCCTGTCCCGCGCAACCGGAAATCCGCCGAGGGCAGCACGTAATCGACGCGAAGATTGCCCGGGTCGGGCCCCGGCCAGTCCACCGTATCGAGCGCCGGATCGCCGCTCTGCTCCGGGTCGGCCACAGCAACGGCACCCCGGCTCGCGGGCATCGGGTCCTGCACCCGCGCATCGCCCAGTAGCCCCCTTATCGCCGCCTTGATCCCGTCGCCATCCACCGGGTCGAGATTGGCATCGCCCAGTATCACGAACCGCCCCTCCGGCGCCGCGCCAAAGGCGCCGTCCATCCAGTGCCGCCACAGCATGATCTCGTCGTGATTGCGCTTGCCGTTGCGATCCTCGGGCCCATCGAAAACCGGCGGCGCCGCGTGAAACGCCGCCAGGGTCACCCGCCCCCCCGGGGTGTCGACCGGCACCACCCAATGCGCGACCGACGACAGGCGCTGCACGGCCCTTGCCTCTTGCGACGGGAACGGCCGCCCCGCCACCTCGGGATAAAGCGCCCAGGGCAAATCCCCCCAGATCAGCCCGCTCAGGTCCTCGACCTCGCCGATGGGCCAGCGCGACAGCACCGCCATCCCGCCTTCGCCCGCGAAACGGCCGAACCCCTGCGCATCACCCGGCCCCCCCCGGCGCCCATCCCCGTCAAGGTCGAGATCGCTGGCCATGCCGCTGTTCGGACGCTTGGCGAACAGGTAATCGAAGCGGTGCCCGGCCGCCGCGATCCGCGCATTCAGCGCACGAAGGGTGCGCGCCTCGAAATCATGATCCGTATTCAGAAGAAGCAGAATGTCCGGGCGCACATGCGCGATGACCTGCGCCACCGCCTCGACCTGTTCGTTGCCTTTCAGGATGTCGCGCAGCAAGAGCCCCGGCCCCTTGCGCGCCAGGTCGGCATGGTAGGTCGCAACCCGGATCGGATCGGCCACGGCGCCGCCGGCGATCAGACAAGCCGCGATGATCCAGCCGATCACGCGGTGCGCAGCCGCTTTTCCTCGCCGTCTTCCTGCGCCTTCGCCCTGGCATAGGCGCGGGCGCGCTTTTCCTCGATCAGTTCGGCCACACGGCTCATCGCGATGCCGCGCATGATCATGCTTGCAGGAAGAAAGGCCCATGCGCTCATCGTCCAGATCAGGGTTTGCGGGTTCTCCATCGTGAAGCGATCAATCACCCCGGGCGCCGCCTTGATGATCGCCGGGACCAGGAATGGCAGCAAAACCCCTAACATAATGTTAAGACCGGCATCGCGTCTGAGCCTTCGCAACACGTCTCCGCCCGCGGTCGGGTCGAAAAGCGGCAGGTTGATCCAGACATTGAACGCGCCCCGACGGGTCGGCCAGCCGAACAGGCGCACCAGGCTCACAAAGACAAACAGCATGACGAGCGACATCGCATAGGACACACCCGCCGCCGTCCTGACCGAAGCCACCACCGATGCCCCGGCGTCGGGCGGCAGCATCAACACGGCCATCCGCACGGGCGAATAGGGAAAGTCCATCACATTACCCAGATGGGCGCCCAGCCGCGCCATCACCGCCCCGATTTCCGTCGCGGTCGTCTTGCTTGCACAGATCAGCGATATCACCAGGATCGTGAGAAACAGCACCCCGAAGCGCAACCGGTTGAAAGGGGGCGCGAAGCGAAACTCGATCATGCTGGGATATTCGCTGAAATATTCCATAAAGGTCAGCACGAACGCGAGGATCGCCACCAACAGGACCACCTGGGTCGTGTCCGAACCGACATCCGGCAGGATGAAGGACGGCATCGAGATCATCGAAGCCATCAGCGCCGCGCGCAAGAACGCGCCTGTCAGTCGGGATACCACTGCCCCATTCCCTTCAAACTGGCCGGATCCGGTTCGATGCCGGGTCCTTGTTCCAACTTGATCCCGCGTCGTGTCGCGGTTTGCCTCATTCTTGCCCAAATTTTGCCTACTTTCGCGTTGCGGCTCAAGACATGGTTAAGAACACTTCATCAATTCGGCGATTTGAAGGTGCAAGTGGTGCGGGATTGCATCATTTTCGGCGCAAAAAAGTGACGAAGAGTCAGCGCCCTACAAGATGTAGCTGATGTGATGGATCAAGCCGCAAGAGAGCTGCGGCACTGACGCCAAGACGCGTCACGACTGTTTCCAAAATGGAAACGACAGACCGCCCAACTGGCAGGCGGCCTTTCGCGATTCTACTTCCGGGCGATCAGACCCAGGGCCGCTCGGCGGCGGCGCGCGCCTCGAAACTGTCGATCGCGGCGGCCTTCTCCAGGGTCAGGCCGATATCGTCCAGCCCGTTGATCAGGCAGTGCTTGCGGTGCGGATCGACCTCGAAACCGAACACCTCGCCATCCGAGGTGGTGACCGTCTGCGCTTCGAGGTCGATTTCCATCCGCGCATTCGCCCCCTTCTCGGCATCCGACATCAGGACATCGACCTGTTCCTGCGGCAGCACGATCGGCAGAATGCCGTTCTTGAAGCAGTTGTTGTAGAAGATGTCGGCGAAACTGGTCGAGATGATCGCCTTGATCCCGAAATCCGCCAACGCCCAGGGCGCATGCTCGCGCGACGAGCCACAACCGAAATTCTCCCCTGTCACAAGAACCTGCGCCTCGCGATAGGCCGGCTTGTTGAGCACGAAATCAGGCATCTCGTTGCCGTCGCGGTCATAGCGCATCTCGTCGAACAGGTTCACCCCCAGCCCCGAGCGCTTGATCGTCTTGAGGAACTGCTTGGGGATGATCATGTCGGTGTCGATATTGACCAACGGCAAGGGCGCCGCGATCCCGCTCAGTTTGTCGAATTTTTCCATCGCCCGCGTCCTTATGCCAAATCGCGAATATCGGTCAGGTGACCCGTCACCGCCGCCGCCGCGGCCATTGCCGGGCTCATCAAATGGGTGCGCCCCTTGTAGCCCTGCCGCCCCTCGAAATTGCGGTTCGAGGTCGAGGCACAGCGTTCCCCGGGGGCCAGTTGGTCGGGGTTCATCGCAAGGCACATGGAACAGCCCGCCAGCCGCCACTCGAACCCGGCCGCCTTGAAGATATCGGCCAGCCCCTCTTCCTCGGCCTGCGCCCGAACGAGGCCCGAACCGGGCACGACCATGGCGCGCTTGACCGCGATCTTCTTGCCCTTGACCATTTCGGCCGCGGCGCGCAGATCCTCGATCCGCCCGTTGGTGCAGGAGCCGATGAACACCGTGTCGATCTCGATATCGGTCAGCTTCTGCCCCGGGGTCAGCCCCATATAGTCGAGCGCGCGACGCGCCGCCTCGACCTTGCCGCCCGAAAAGCTCTCGGGCGCGGGCACGGATTCGTTGATCGGCAACACATCCTCGGGGCTGGTGCCCCATGTGACCACCGGCGCTATATCCTCGCCCCGGATCGTCACCACCTTGTCCCAATCGGCGTCATCGTCGGAATGGAGCGTCTTCCACCACTCCATCGCCTGTTCCCATTGCCCGGCCTTGGGCGTGTGCGGGCGGCCCTTGATATATTCAAACGTCGTCTCGTCCGGTGCGATCAGCCCGGCTCGCGCGCCGCCCTCGATCGCCATGTTGCAGACCGTCATGCGGCCTTCCATGGAGAGGTCGCGAATGGCCTCGCCGCAGTACTCGATCACGTAACCCGTGCCCCCGGCGGTGCCGGTCTCGCCGATCACCGACAGGGTGATGTCCTTGGCGGTCACACCGGGGCGCAGCTTGCCGGTGATCTCGACCTTCATGTTCTTGCCCTTGCGCTGGATCAGCGTCTGGGTCGCCAGCACATGCTCGACCTCGCTGGTCCCGATCCCGTGGGCCAGCGCGCCGAACGCACCATGCGTCGCCGTGTGGCTGTCACCGCACACCACGGTCATCCCCGGCAGGGTCCAGCCCTGCTCGGGGCCCACGATATGCACGATCCCCTGGCGCACATCGCTCACCGGGTAATAGTGGACGCCGAAATCCCTGGCATTCTTGTCGAGCGCCGCAACCTGGATGCGGCTGTCCTCGGTCATCGCCTCGGGGTTTTCGCGGCCCTCGGTGGTGGGCACGTTGTGATCCGGCACCGCGATCGTCTTGTCGGGCGCGCGCACCGTGCGGCCCGCCATGCGCAGCCCTTCAAAGGCTTGCGGGCTGGTCACCTCGTGCACGAGGTGGCGGTCGATATAGATCAGGCAGGTGCCATCCTCGGCCTCATGGGCCAGGTGGGCATCCCAGATCTTGTCATAGAGTGTCTTGGGGGACATCGGTCCTCTCCGTTCAGCTGTCTTGGATTGGATTGCAACGGTGTAACGAAACGCTCAGGCGCGCCGTGCAAGCACCGACCGGGCCGCGCCGAAGAACCGCTCCCTCAGCCGCACGCGGTCATCCATGTCGAAAATCCGTGTCATGCAGACGAGATACAGTCTCGCCCCGAGTCTCGCAAGGGCCAGCGATCAACAGGGCTTGCCGCCCCGTGGTGGCGCATTGCATCATCCCGGGAGAAATCGGCGGCAGGCAGGTATGGAACCGGAAACGACAGAAACAGCGGAAACGGGAACGACGGCGGAAACCGGGCCCGAGTCACAACCGACCCCGGACGCCGCCGACCCCGAGGAGATCCTGCGCGGTGCTCAGGACATCGCCCTGTCGCTGGCCGACCGGGCAGAGGGCCTCCTGACCAGCCTCATGCGCCCGTGGATGGCCTACCAGGTCGGTATCGCCCTTGCCCTTCTCGTCCTCGCCGTCCTTCTGGGTCGGCTGATCGCGCCACGGTTTCGCGAATGGCTGCGCAACCGCGAGAGCTGGCCGAAATGGCGGCTTCGCATCCTGCTGCTGCTGCACCGCCGACTGACGCTGATCCTGTTCGTGGCGCTGATCTGGATCACCGTCGCGGTCATGCGCGAGCTGACATGGCCCTCGCGCTCCTATCTCCTCGGGATCATCGCGCAACTGGCGCTGGCCTGGCTGGCCATCGCGCTGGCCACGCGGCTGATCAGGAACCGCTTCCTGCGCATTCTCGTGCGCTATGTCGGCTGGGTCTGGGTGACGCTCTCGATCCTGGGTCTCGCCGACGACGCAAAAGCGCTTCTCGACAGCGCCGCCCTCGACATCGGCGAGATACGCGTCTCGCTGTGGCTGGCGTTTCAGGCCATGGTCACGCTCGCGCTTCTGTTCGCGTTGGCGCGCTTCCTGTCACGCTCGACCTCGGCGGGAATCCGCCGCAACAAGGACATCAGCCCCTCGATGCAGGTGCTCACCGTCAAGTTCGTGCAGGTGCTGCTCTACGGTCTCGCAGGCTATATCGGACTCAAGGCGATCGGCCTCGACCTCACCGGCCTCGCGGTCCTGTCGGGCGCGATCGGCGTCGGCCTCGGGTTCGGCCTGCAAAAGGTGGTCTCGAACCTCGTCTCGGGGGTGATCATCCTGCTCGACAAGTCGATCAAGCCGGGCGACGTGATCTCGCTCGGCGACACGTTCGGCTGGATCGACACGCTGGGCGCGCGCTATACCTCGGTGGTCACGCGCGACGGCAAGGAATACCTCATCCCCAACGAGGATCTGATCACCGGCCAGGTGGTCAACTGGTCGCATACCAACGACTATGTCCGCCTCGACATCCATTTCGGCACCTCCTACGGCGACAACCCGCACAAGGTGCGCAAACTGGCGATCGACGCCGCCCAAAGCGTCGACAGGGTGATAAGCTTCAAACCGCCGGTCTGTCACATCGTGGGGTTCGGCGACTCGAGCATCGACTACATCCTGCGCTTCTGGATTTCCGACCCCGCCACCGGGCTGACCAACATCCGCGGCAATGTCTATCTCGCGCTCTGGGACGCGTTCCATGCGAACGGCGTCGCGATCCCCTTCCCCCAGCGCGAGGTCCGCCTGCTCGCCGATCCGGCGCCCGACTCGCCCCCCGACTCGCCCCCCGATCCGGACCGACCGCCGCAGGGTGATCAAACCCCTTGATCCGGCCATTGAGGATGCTCATCCAAGATGCTAAGCTTGCACCACGTCCGGCACCGGGGCGCTTTTGCGGTGCGCAGCAAAGGAGGACGAGGTCCTGTCAACGCATGTTGATGCGGCTACGGCCACGAAATCGGGGAACTCGGCCCACGCCCTTCCCCAGAACCTGACGAGCGAGCAATTGCTCGCCGACATTCTCGCATCTCTCGACAAGAACAAGGCCGAGGACATCGTGCAGATCGACCTGCGCGGCAAATCCTCGATCGGCGATTTCATGGTGATCTGCTCCGGGCGCTCGTCCCGGCAGGTGGCCTCGATCGCCGAGCATCTGGTCGATACGCTCAAGACCGATCTTGGACGACCCTCCAGGATCGAGGGCAAGGAGGCCGGCGACTGGGTGCTGATCGACACCGGCGATATCATCGTCCATGTCTTCCGCCCCGAGGTGCGCGAGTTCTACCAGCTTGAAAAGATGTGGCAGCCCACGACGGCAGCAACATCGGCGCAACAGCCCGGCTGAGTGTCGGGTCCGGCCTGAATGCGGGTGCATCTTTGCGCCGTCGGGCGGTTGCGCGCCGGACCGGAAAAATCCCTGGTCGACGATTACGCGACCCGGTTCGACCGCACCGGGCGCGCGCTTGGGCTGGGGCCCCTCACCATCACCGAGATCGAGGACCGCAAGGGCGGTGGCATCGAGGCCGAGGCCGCGCTGCTGGCCCGCGCCCTGCCCGAGCGCGCCCGGCTCATCGCGCTCGACGAGCGCGGCAAGACCATGGACTCCCCCGACCTCGCCGCCACGCTGGCCCGGTTTCGCGATGACGGCACGTCGGATCTCGCCTTCGTCATCGGCGGCGCCGACGGGATCGCGCCCGCCCTGCGCGCCCGCGCCGACCTCGCCCTGTCGCTGGGCCGCATGGTCTGGCCACATATGCTGGCCCGGGTGATGCTCACCGAACAGCTCTACCGCTCCGCCGCGATCCTCGCCGGAACCCCCTATCATCGCGCCTGAAACCGGACCCGCCGCCCAGCCCGATCAGCCCGGCCCGATCCGCCCAGCCCGATCCGCGCGCACCGCCCCCCCTTCATCTTGCCCCAAATACTCATTTTCCCACCCACCACGCGGCCTGCCGCCCATGGTTGCGCCCCCTTAGGGCATGTTACACTCAATCGAATTCACCCTGCCCGGGCTGCTTGCAGTCCGGGCAGCGCCCGCCCCGCCCCGGCAACTGTGTTTTCAAGCGTTGCTCTGGAAGGGTTTTCGGTCGCGCATGACGGCATTGGTGAAGGTGAGGATTTTGCGGGCGAGGGCGATGAGGATGACCTTGTTGGGTTTGCCGCGTTGGCGCATGCGCGGAACCATGTCGCCGACGGCACCGGGGTTTCGCCACAGTGACAGCGCCGCCATGTAGAGCAGTCTGCGGATGTGGCGCCGCCCCTGTCCGATGCGCCTGTGTCCTTTGTACATGCCGCTTTCGCGCGCCTTCGGGGCCAGCCCTCCGAGCGACGCGACGGCGCGTCGGTCAAGCGTTCCGAGCTCGGGCATCCATGCCATGAGCCCGGCCGCCACGACCGGTCCGACGCCGGGAACCGAGGTGATCAGCCGGGCCGTTTCCGACAGCTCCGGGTTGCGCGCGATGCAGGTCCTGATTTCGGCATCGAACC
>JAABTV010000007.1 GCA_011389685.1 Paracoccaceae bacterium | reverse complement strand
CGAGTAGATGCGCCTGGATGTCCCGCACCGTCAGACCGGCGGCGTAGAGGCCGACGATCTTGTCGTCCATCCCGTCGATCCGGGTCTGGCCCTTCTTCACCAGCTCCGGCTCGAAGCTGCTGTCGCGGTCCCGGGGGAACGCCACCGGCAATTCCCCGTCCTGCCCTTTCAGCACCTTGGCCGATGTCCCGTTGCGGCGGTTGGATTGGCTCGACGGCGCGCTCTCGCCCTCTTCATAGCCAAGATGCGCGGTCAGTTCGGCCCCCAGCATCCGCTCCATCAGCTTGATCTTCAGCTCTTTCATCAGCCCGGCATCGCCAAGCAGGTCTTCAGGGCGCTCCACGCCCTTCAGCAGTTCGTCCAGGATTTCTTTCGAGATGGTCATTCATGCTTCCTTTTGGTGAAGCATGAACCGGATCACTCATACACAAAAGAACGGACACTCTCCGCCCGCTCCGGTATCCAGGGCGTGTCGCGCTTGAATGGAAACACCCGCCCCGGCCTTGAGCCGGGGCGGGCAGGCTTGAATCCGTTCCGGTGCGACATGCTATAGAAGCAGACGCCCGAATGCATGTTCAGCGTCATGGGACTTGCGTGATTCGCGAAGTAAGGTGATTTATTCCATACCCTCGACGATCGTGTCGGCGCACGAATCCGCAACCTCGGAGCGATACTTTTCGCTGACATTATCGACCCAGCCCGCGTCGACCACGAAATTGTCGCGCTTGTAACGGCTCTCTTCCTTGAGCAGGGCGATCTTCTCCGGTTCCTTTTCCGCCTTGACCACGCAGAGCGGCGTGAAGGCCTGGACGATGGCTGTCTCGGCGCTGGCTTCCTGCATTCTGGTCGCCGTGCTGCCGGTCATCCAGCCGCCCCAGGCAAAGCCGATGATCATCGCGACGACGGCGCCGGCTATGGCGCCCCAGATTGCGGGTTTGGTTGATTCTGGAATATTCATTGTTGATCCCTTGGTTTGTTACAAGCAGGTCTCAACAAATCCCTTTCCATGGTTGGAAATCCTGAGCCGGGATGCCAGAACGACATCACCCGCCGCTCATATCATCAATAAGGTCCGAACGCACCAGTGTTAATTCCGCTTCCATTTACTACCACGCGCGCGACGCGAGCACCGCCAAGCCCGCGGAGAGGATGGACCCATCAGTGAATACAAGAAAAACGACAAGTGGTCCGAGAAAGGATCCACGACACTTCAGGATAGAGATCAGCGATTGACGCTCCTGCCATATCGAACTCTTTCGGCCACCGAGTTCGGGCTGGACCGCTACGTTGCTTTTGAGGAAATGCGGCGGCAAGAATATGTGACCACCCGTTGAACTCACACCCGCATTGCTGACCTTCGTCCCAACGGCATCTGGCGCACGGCACCTTTGTCAGGTGGCGAACACGCGCGAATGTGGGGTTCCGGGGCTCCCCGAAGCCGTGCTGCGTCAGGTCAGGGCAGTTCGGCCAGCACGGCGCGGGCGGCGTCGGCGGGGGAAGGGGCCTGCCAGACGGGACGGCCGACGACGATGTGGTCGGCCCCGTCGGCGATCGCCTGTGCGGGGGTGGCGATGCGTTTCTGATCGCCCGGCGCCGCGCCGGCCGGGCGCACGCCGGGGGTGACGACGAGCCGGCCCCGGGCCTCGGGCAGGGCGCGGATCAGGGCGGCCTCCTGCGGCGAAGCGATCACGCCGTCGGCGCCGGCCTCGAAGGCGCGGGCGGCGCGTTCGGCCACCAGGTCGCGGATGTCGCCGGGTTTCATCAGCCCGGCATCGAGATCGGCCCGGTCGAGCGAGGTGAGGATCGTGACCGCGAGAATCCGCAGATCCTTGCCTGCCGCCCCTTCGCATGCCGCGCGCACCACATGCGGATCGCCATGCACTGTGAGAAAGTCGAGATCGAACTGCGCCAGTCCGCGCACCGCGTTCTCGACCGTGGCACCGATGTCGAAAAGCTTCATGTCGAGGAAGATTCGCTTGCCATGTTCCTGCTTGAGCTCGTTGGCGAGCGCCAGCCCGCCGGTCGTGAGCATGCCCAGCCCGATCTTGTAGAACGAGACCGAGTCACCTAGCGCCTCGGCCAGTTGCAGCCCTTCGAGCGCGTTGGGCAGGTCGAGCGCGACGATCAGGCGGTCATCGGCGGCGGGGTCGGTCGGGGTGGCGGGCATGGCGGCCTCTCGTTTCCGGTTCGGGGTCTCATACGGGGTCGGGGGCATCGGGGCAAGCCGGCTTGACCCTGTGGGGCGTTGTTGCAAAGGTCGTTTCGATCAGGGAGATATTCATGCAGATCAACATTTCGCTCGAACCCCAGCCGATGGACAAGGCGACCGGCCCGATCCAGGTCGGCTGGTTCCTGACATCGGATGATCGTGGGGTGCTGTTCGACCCGCCCGAGCGGTTGACCTCGCGCCAGACCAATACGGGGCATTCCAAGTCGGCGTCGCGCTGTCCGGCGGTGATCCAGATGGAAAGCCGGTATTTCGTGATCAAGGCGCCTTATGACCTCCAGATCGGGTTTGCCCGCGACAAGGACGGGCGAGCCGTTCTGGTCGATCGGTCTGGGGGAGCGGGCAGTGTCAGGCGCAGCAAGCAGGGTCAGATCATCACGCTGGTCAACGAGAGCGAATGGCGCTATCCGGATCGGCCCACTGTGCAGGTGGGACTCCCCTATTGCTTCATCGCCGATGAAACCCTGTATCTGACCCAGATCGGGCCGTTTGCGCATTACCGCCCCGATCCGCTTCCAGGGACGATCTTTGGCGGGCGGTTTCCGGTCAATGTCTGGCCGCGCCCGCTGATGTGGGCGTTCGAGTGGCACGACACCACGAAGGATATCATCCTGCGCCGGGGCGAGCCGCTGTTCTATTGCCATTTCGAGGGGGTCGGACCCGAGCGGCCGATCCAGTTGGTCGAGGCCGAACGGACGCCCGAACTCGAAGCCTATATGGCCAAGATTTCCGGCGTCGTGAACTATGTCAACCAGACCTTCTCGCTGTTCAAGGCGGCCGAAGGGATGCGGCCCGAGCGGCTCTTGACGCCGCGCAGATGACCCGGGACCGGCGCTGCCGCGATGCCCGATTCCTGCCGGGATATTCGGCAAGGCGGCATGGTGGGGGCCAAAGCGGCCTCGATCCGGGCGACCGGGATTGCATTGCCGGGTGCGAGCGGGTTTGATGTCTCGGGGTTCGGCACCGGATGGCGCCGGGCTGGCAAAGGAGCAAGGGAAGCTCGAAGCGAGGATCGTGCAGGTCAGGAGCATCACATACGCAACCGCATTGGCGATCATGCTGGGCTGGTTATTGTGGGTTGGTCAGCCGGTGCTGTTGCCGGTGATCGCCGCGTTGATCTCGGTTTATGTCCTGTCGGCCGCCGCCCGCGCGATGCAGCGTGTGCCGCTGGTGGGCCGGTTCCCGGCCTGGACGCGGCGGGGAATCGTGCTGATCGCCTTTGCGCTTGGCGTGTCGTTGCTGTTCGTTCTGGTGATCAACAACCTTGCCCAAGTGGTATCGGCCATGACCCGATACGAGGAGAACCTCGATGCGCTGGCGACCCGGGCGGCGGACCTGCTGGGCATCGTGGACGAGCCGACATGGGCCAATCTGCGACGGGTGACGCTGGACGAGATCGATCTGCGCGGATGGATCACCCCGGCGCTGTTGTCGCTGCGGTCCTTCGGGGTGACGCTGTTCCTGGTGGTCCTTTACGCCGCGTTCTTCATGGCAGAGCGCGGTGTCATGGCGCAGAAGCTGTTTCTGGCCATGGGCGGAGAAATCCAGGGTCAGAAGGCGCTTGAGATACTCGACCGGATCAACGAGCGGATCGGTGGGTATCTGTTCGTCAAGACGGTGGTGAACGCCATTCTCGGGGCGATGTGCTTTGTGATCATGCTGGTTCTGGGGATCGAGTTCGCCCTGTTCTGGGCGGTGCTGATCGCCTTTCTCAACTATATTCCCTATATCGGGTCGCTGATCGGGGTGATCTTTCCGGTGCTGCTGAGCCTGGCGCAATTCGGCACGATCTGGATGGCCAGCGTGGTTCTGGTGACCCTGACCGCGGCGCAGGTTTTCGTGGCCGGGTTTCTCGAACCGCGAATGATGGGGCGGGCCTTCAACCTGAGCCCGTTCGTGGTTCTGCTGGCGCTGGCCTTCTGGAGTGCGCTTTGGGGCCTGGCGGGGGCGATCCTCGCGGTGCCCCTGACGGCGAGCGCGGTGATCATGCTCAACGAGATGCAGGCCACGCGACCCGTCGCCATCATGCTCTCGGCCAGTGGCCGGATCTGAGCCGGGGTCAGGCGGCCAGCGATGCGGCGGCGCGCACCGGTGCGGCGAAAGCGCGCCGCAGGCGCAGCCCGGGGCGGTTGGAACCGTGCGATTTCAGGGCCTTTTCCGTCAACCCGCGCGCGACCAGTGTGAATTCGGCGTGAAGCGGCGCGGAGAGGAAGGCGGGATAGCGAAAGGTCTGACCGCGGTCATGGATCGTGACCAGAGCCTCGAAGCCCACGCGTTCGGGGTTGTAGCGGATATCCGCGATGCGGAGTTTCTCTGCGTGTTGACCGTCGAATGTCATTCTGCCCATGATGAGCCCTCCTTTGAGCGATGTGCATCGACGCTCTTGAGCGCTCGTGCACGTCCTGTGGATAATTTGGGCATCAAACACGACATTTGTTAGGGGGATTCACAGAAAGGTGTAGGCCTGTGCGATAATCCGCACATTGCGCCTTGAAGCCCTGCGCGGCCCAACCCATCTACTTTCTGAGGTTCCCGACAGCCCCACGCCTCGGTCGAGGGTGGGCAAGATGGGAAGGCTTGGAAAAGGAGAAACAACATGAACTTGGATAAGTTCACCGAGCGGTCGCGCGGTTTCATTCAATCGGCACAGACGATCGCGATGCGTGAAGACCATCAGCGGCTCGTTCCCGAACATCTTCTCAAGGCATTGATGGACGACGATCAGGGGCTGGCGGCCAATCTGATCAAGCGGGCGGGTGGCGAACCCGAGCGTGTGCGCCAAGCGGTCGATCTGGCCGTGGGCAAACAGCCCAAGGTGTCGGGCGATGCCGGGCAAATCTACATGGACGGCCAGTTCGCCAAGGTTCTGGGCGAGGCCGAGAAGCTGGCGCAGAAGGCGGGCGACAGTTTCGTCGCGGTCGAGCGCATGCTGATGGCGCTCAACATGGTGAAATCGAAGGCCCGCGAGGCGCTTGAGGCCGGTGCGGTCAATGCACAGGCGCTGAACGCGGCGATCGAGGATATTCGCAAGGGGCGCACCGCCGATTCCGCCAGCGCCGAAGAGGGCTATGACGCGCTCAAGAAATACGCGCGCGACCTGACCGAAGCGGCCAAGGAGGGCAAGATCGACCCGATCATCGGGCGTGACGAGGAAATCCGCCGCGCGATGCAGGTGCTGTCGCGCCGGACCAAGAACAACCCGGTGCTCATCGGTGAGCCGGGCGTGGGCAAGACCGCGATCGCCGAGGGCATGGCGCTGCGCATCATCGACGGCGACGTGCCCGAAAGCTTGCGCAACAAGAAGCTCATGGCGCTCGACATGGGCGCGCTCATCGCCGGGGCCAAGTATCGCGGCGAATTCGAGGAGCGGCTCAAGGCGGTGCTGAACGAGATCACCGCCGCGGCGGGCGAGATCGTCCTGTTCATCGACGAGATGCACACGCTGGTCGGTGCGGGCAAGACGGATGGCGCGATGGACGCGGCCAACCTGATCAAGCCGGCGCTGGCGCGGGGCGAGTTGCACTGTATCGGTGCCACGACGCTGGATGAATACCGCAAATATGTCGAGAAGGATGCGGCTCTGGCCCGCCGGTTCCAGCCGCTGATGATCGAGGAACCCACCGTCGAGGACACGATCTCGATCCTGCGCGGCATCAAGGAGAAATACGAGTTGCACCACGGTGTGCGCATCGCCGACAGCGCGCTGGTCGCGGCGGCGGAGCTTTCGCATCGCTATATCACCGATCGGTTCCTGCCGGACAAGGCGATCGACCTTGTCGACGAGGCGTCGAGCCGCCTGCGCATGGAGGTGGACAGCAAGCCCGAAGAGCTTGACCAGATCGACCGGCAGATCCTGCAGATGCAGATCGAGGCCGAGGCGCTCAAGAAAGAGGATGATCAGGCCTCGAAAGACCGGCTTGAAACGCTCGAAAAGGAGCTGGCGGGTCTTCAGGATCAATCCGCCGAGATGACCGCCAAATGGCAGGCCGAGCGGGACAAGCTGGCCTCGGCGCGCGATCTCAAGGAACAGCTTGACCGGGCGCGGGCCGAGTTGGACATCGCCAAGCGCGAGGGTGATCTCGCCAAGGCGGGTGAGCTCAGCTATGGCGTCATTCCGCAGCTCGAAAAGCAGCTTGCCGAGGCCGAGAAGGCCGAAGACGAGGGCGTGATGGTGGAAGAGGCCGTGCGCCCCGAGCAGATCGCCAGCGTCGTCGAACGCTGGACCGGCATTCCCGCCGGCAAGATGCTCGAAGGCGAGCGCGAGAAACTGCTGGGCATGGAAGAGAACCTGCACGCCCGGGTGATCGGTCAGAATGCGGCGGTCAAGGCCGTGGCCAACGCGGTGCGCCGGGCGCGCGCCGGGCTCAACGACGAGGGACGGCCGCTGGGGTCGTTCCTGTTCCTCGGCCCCACCGGCGTGGGCAAGACCGAGTTGACCAAGGCGGTGGCCGAGTTCCTGTTTGACGACGACAGCGCGATGGTGCGCATCGACATGTCGGAATTCATGGAGAAACACTCGGTCGCGCGGCTGATCGGGGCGCCCCCGGGCTATGTCGGCTATGAAGAGGGCGGCGTTCTGACCGAGGCGGTGCGGCGCAGGCCTTATCAGGTGGTGCTGTTCGACGAGGTCGAAAAGGCCCATCCCGAAGTCTTCAACGTGCTGTTGCAGGTGCTCGATGACGGGGTTCTGACCGATGGGCATGGCCGCACGGTGGATTTCAAGCAGACGCTGATCGTGCTGACCTCGAACCTCGGGTCACAGGCGCTGAGCCAACTGCCCGAAGGGGCGGACGCGGTGAAGGCGCAGCGCGACGTGATGGACGCGGTGCGGGCGCATTTCCGGCCCGAGTTCCTCAACCGGCTTGACGACATGATCGTGTTCGACCGGCTGAGCCGCCACGACATGGACGCCATCGTCGAGATTCAGATCAAGCGCCTTATGAAACGTCTGGTCGGGCGCAAGATCACGCTCGATCTGGACGCGGCGGCCAAGACATGGCTGGCCGACGAGGGCTATGACCCGGTCTATGGGGCGCGCCCGCTGAAACGGGTGATCCAGCGCGCGCTTCAGGATCCGCTGGCCGAGGCGATCCTCGCGGGCGATATCCGTGACGGCGATACGGTCCCGGTCAGCGCCGGGCCGGACGGGCTGATCATCGGGGATCGTGTCGGGGCCAGCAACCGGCCCAAGCCGGATGACGCCGTGGTGCATTGAGCCGCCACCTGTCGAAAATCAGGCCCCGTCCGGCGATGTCGGGCGGGGCTTTTTCCTGCGCCGCCCCCCGGCACACGGCCCACCCGCCCGCCCCCGTGCGCCGGGGGGCTTGGTGCCCGGCGCACGGTGCGGTGCGTGCCGGGGCCGGCCTGTCAGGTTGGCGGTGGGCGCAGCCGCAGCCGGAGCAGAGCGCCCAGAGCGACGAGGCAGAGCACGGCTAGAACCCAGATGGCGGGATCGTAATCGCCGACGCAGCCGGCGTCGCGGGCCGCGGCGTGCAGCCCGGTGGGGTCGATCCGGCTTTCGTACCAGAGGCCCAGCGCGACGATGCCGGAAAACAGCGCGGCCACGGCAAAGTAGATCACCCGCCCGCCCAGCAGCGCCAGCGTGAAGGCGCCGATGATGCCCAGCCCCGGCAGGGTGGTGGCGATGTGAAACAGCTCGTCCAGCCCGGTCATCGGCCCATCGGCGGGCGACCATTCGGGGCGTTCGGTTTCACAGACCCCGGCGGCCCGTGCGGTGACGGGCAGGACCAGCAGCAGACCTGCGAGCGCAAGGCCGCGTTGGTGGTGCAAGCGGGTCAGGGTCATTCCTCCTCGAACGGGTCCCATTCCTCCTCGACCTCGGGCAGCGCCTCGGCCCGGGCTTCGGCGGTGATGTCCTGACGGGTCTTGATGTCGAGGATCCTTGCGTTCGGGAAGGCATCGAATACGGCCTGGACAAGCGGGTGATCGCGGGCCTCGCTTTCGCGCGATGTTTTCTCGGCGTTGCGGGTCTCGACGATCGAAGGGGCGCCGCCTTCGGAGGTGACGGTCACGGCCCAGCGGTTCCCGGTCCATCGTTGCAGCGCCGCCCCGAGACGCGAGGCAAGGTCCGCGGGCGCGTCGGGTGTGGGCTGGAAGGTGATGCGTCCGGGCTGATAGCTGACCAGGCGCAGATCGGCCTCGACATCCATCAGCAGCTTGCCATCGCGATTGGCGCGGATGAGTTCGAGCACGTGGTCGAAGGTCGGATATCGGGCCAGCGCCTGCGCCGCATCCTGCGCCAGCGCGGCGGAGGGGCCGCCGGACCGGCCTGATGTCGATTGGCCGGATGTTGATCGGCCCTGGGACAGCGGCGCGTTGGCCTGCCCGTTGCCACCGCCGGCGCCCTGCGGCAGGGGAGCGCCGCCCGAGGGTGGCGGCGGTGGCGGGGTTTCATTGCCCAGCCGTTTGACCAGATCCTCGGGCGTGGGCAGGTCGGCCACATGAGTCAGCCGGATGATCGCCATCTCGGCCGCCATCATCGCGTTGGGGGCCTGGGCCACCTCGTCCAGCGCCTTGAGCAGCATCTGCCACATCCGTGCCAGCACCCTCAGTGGCAATGTTTGCGCCATCGCCTGGCCGCGGCTGCGTTCGTCGGGCGAGATGGTGGGGTCTTCGGCGGCACCGGGCGTGATCTTGACCACCGAGACCCAATGCGTGATCTCGGCCAGGTCGCGCAGCACGGCCAGCGGGTCGGCGCCTTCGGCATATTCGGCCGAGAGCTCGGCCATCGCGCCGGCGGCGTCACCCTTCATGATCATGTCGAAAAGGTCGAGCACCCGGCCCCGATCGGCCAGCCCGAGCATGGCGCGGATCTGTGTCGCCGTGGTCTCGCCCGCGCCATGGCTGATCGCCTGATCGAGCAGCGATGTGGCATCGCGGGCCGAGCCTTCGGCGGCGCGGGTGATGAGGGCCAGCGCGTCATCGGCGATCGCGGCACCTTCGGCGGTGGCGATCCGGCGCAGCATGGCGATCATGTCTTCGGGTTCGATGCGGCGCAGGTCGAACCGTTGACAGCGCGACAGGACCGTGACCGGCACCTTGCGGATCTCGGTGGTGGCGAAGATGAATTTCACATGCTCGGGCGGCTCTTCGAGGGTCTTGAGAAGCGCGTTGAAGGCGGAGGTGCTGAGCATGTGCACCTCGTCGATGATGTAGATCTTGTAGCGGGCCGATGCGGCGCGGTAGTGGACGCTCTCGATGATCTCGCGGATGTCGCCGACGCCGGTGCGCGAGGCTGCGTCCATCTCCATCACGTCGACATGCCGCCCCTCCATGATGGCGGTGCAATGCTCGCATACGCCGCAAGGGTCGGTCGTCGGCCCGCCGGTGCCGTACGTCCCGACGCAGTTCATGCCCTTGGCGATGATCCGCGCGGTGGTGGTCTTGCCGGTGCCGCGGATGCCGGTCATGATGAAGGCCTGCGCGATGCGGTCGGC
Source organism: Paracoccaceae bacterium (assembly GCA_011389685.1). GTDB lineage: Bacteria > Pseudomonadota > Alphaproteobacteria > Rhodobacterales > Rhodobacteraceae > Aquicoccus. The sequence goes on along the minus strand of JAABTV010000007.1, from coordinate 24,915 downwards.
CAGAAACGCGTTCTTGAGCGTGCGCACCATCGCATCCTGACCGACGAGGTCGGCAAAGGTCTCGGGGCGGTATTTGCGGGCGAGAACCTGATAGCCCTTGCTGGAGGTTTCGGTCATGGATGTGCCGGGATTCGGGTGATTGTTTACGCTCGGCCCAACCTAGGCCGGGCGGGGCGGCGCGTCCATGGCGGAATGGCGGGAGGAACCGGGCGACCCGCCGGGCGGTGGCCGTGCCGGGGGGCCCGGGGCAGGTCTTTGTCGCAACACTCGCCTGATTTGACCGCGCGCGGCACGGGTTTTCTTGGCAAAGCCGGGCGGATCGGGGCAATCTCGGGGTCAGCGCATTAGCTTGGGGGAGTGTCATGCGGCATGGAACTGTGGGCATTGGAGGAGACACGCCTGCCGCTTTCGATGCCCGCACCGGAAGTGGCGATGGATGGCGGGCTTGCCTGTGCGGGCCGTGCAATGTGGTGGTGACATGACCGGCGAATCGCGGCCGGGACTGGTCGTCTATGCCTTGCCGGTCGGCGGCGGCACCTTGGCCATGACGTCGCTTCCGGGTCTGGGCGGCGATTATGCTGGCGACCTGGGCCTGTTTCGGGAATGGCAGCCGGGGATCGTTCTCACGATGGTGACGAACGCGGAACTGGCCGAGGTCGGGGCCCCGAACCTGGGGTCGGATATCCAGGCCATGGCGAGCCGCTGGTTTCATCTGCCGGTGCGCGATTTCGCGATGCCGGGGTCCGAGGTCGATGCCATCTGGCCCGAGGCGAGCCGGGCCGTGCGCGCCGCCCTCAAGGGGGGCGGTCGGGTGATCGTGCATTGCAAGGGGGGGTGCGGGCGTTCGGGCATGGTGGCGCTGCGGTTGATGGTGGAATGCGGCGAGGACCGGCAGGCCGCGCTCAAACGTCTGCGCGGATTGCGTCATTGTGCGATCGAGACCGATGAGCAACTGAACTGGGCGTTCGATGTCGCGCCGGATGAGGCGCAGAATGGCCATGGTCGGACCGGGTGAGGCCGCATCACGGTCGAATCGATGGGCTGATGCGCGAATGCGGCAATGGAAGTGCAGCCTAAGGGCGAGTGCCCCATGCAGGCAGGTGCATGTGCTGAATCCAGTTGCGACCTCTGGTAAGATAACATTACCAGATGTGGAAAAAACTGTTTGTTTTCGTAATCGACTTGCTTAGTAATTGACGCAGGAGAATGAGCCGGGTTTACCATGGCTCTGCGAACGATAAAGAAAACGACAACTTGGAGGAGAAATATGGAACGTCGTAAGTTTTTGAAGGGTGCCGCGCTTGGTGCCGGAGCAACCGCGCTGGCCACACCGGCCCTGGCGCAGGGCGCCAAGCAACTGACCATCGTGTCGACCTGGCCGCGGGATTTCCCCGGTCTGGGCACCTCGGCCCAGCGCCTGGCGGCGCGGATTGCCGAGCTTTCGGATGGTGCGTTCAACGTGGAGTATTTCGCGGCGGGCGAGCGCGTGGGCGCGTTCGACGTGTTCGACGAAGTGGCCAGCGGCAACAGCCAGGCCTATGTGGCCGCCGATTACTACTGGGTCGGCAAGCACCCGGCCTTTGCCTATTTCACCTCGGTGCCGTTCGGCATGACCACGGTCGAATGGAACGCGTGGATCAAGTATCGCGGCGGCCAGGCGCTCTGGGACGAGCTGTCGGGCGAATTCGGCCTCAAGGCGCTGCCCTGCGGCGCGACCGGCACGCAGGCCGGTGGCTGGTTCAACAAGGAAATCGAAAGCCCCGACGATTTCCGCGGCCTCAAGATGCGGATTCCGGGTCTCGGTGGTCAGGTCATCTCGAAAATGGGTGGCTCCACCGTGTCGCTCCCGGGTGGTCAGATCTATGAAAACCTCGTTTCGGGTGCCGTTGACGCGACCGAGTGGGTCGGACCCTACAACGATTACTTCATGAAGTTCTACGAGGCGGCCCAGTACTATTACACCGGCGGGATGCACGAGCCGGGCGGTGGCCTTGGCTTTGGCATGAACCGGGCGTGGTATGATGGCTTGAACGACTGGGAGAAAGCCGTGATCGAGGCGGCCTGCCTGGAAGAGCATGCCAATTCCTATGAGGAAGCGCAGGCGCTGAACGGTGAATACCTGCAAAGGCTCGTCGACGAGCAGGGTGTGCAGGTGCGCAACTTCAACGACGACGTCTGGGACGGCTTTGGTGAAGCTGCCGCGGAAGTGTTCGAGGAAGTCCGCGACCATTCGGCATTGGCGACAAAGATCGACGATGCGTTCCAGTTGAACCTGCGCGAGATCGGCAACATGATGGCGCAGTTCGAGATCACCTTCGTAAACCAGCGCAACCGCGTTCTGGGGCTGGGCTGATCCCGACCCGACTGATATGAGATTGGAGTGGGGCTTTGGCCCCACTCTTTTTCAATGGGTTGGCAGGCCAGGCCGCGCCGACATCGGGCACCAATCCCAAGGGGAGGGGATCAATGGTCAAGGCTAGGACAAACGAGATTCCGCGGGTCGGGCGGCCTGCGCTTGTGGCGCGGCTTTTCGGATGGTCGATGCTGGCGGCGCTGGCGGCGTTTCTTGTCAACAACCTGCTGGTGGTCTGGTTCGACTATCCCGGCGTGGCGGTGTTGTGGAACGGCGCAGGTGGCGACGGCGTATGGCTCAATGTCTTGATCTACTCGGTGTTTTTCATTGCAAGCTGGGCCTATGTCCTGTCGACGCGCAATAATTCCCTGCGCTGGGAGGCGCTGCGCGTGCATGGCTTCAACGTCTACCTGATCCGGGCGCTGTTCTGGTGCGTTCTTCTGGTCGGTGTGGCGGATCTGACGGTTTCCTTCCTGCGGGTCGAGAACCTGCTGGGCGTGTTTGTCGGCGATGAATTCGCGCGTAACTTTACCAGGCCGTCCTGGGTCGGAAGCTATGTTCACTATCCCCTGATCGTCGCGGGCTTCGTGATCGCGCTGTTCTCGCGGACGCTGGGTTTTTCATGGCTGACCCTGATGATCGTCGTGGCCGAGCTGGGCATCGTGGTCTCGCGCTTCGTGTTTTCCTATGAACAGGCCTTCATGGGCGATCTGGTGCGCTATTGGTATGCGGCGCTGTTCCTGTTCGCGAGCGCCTATACCCTGTTCGAGGATGGCCATGTGCGCGTCGATGTGCTCTATGCCGGGTTCGCGCAGACCCGGCGGGGCTTCTTCAACGCCTGGGGCACGATCTTCCTGGGGCTGTCGACGGCCTGGGTGATCCTTTACATCGGCTTCAATGGCACGACGTCGATCATCAACTCGCCGTTTTCGAATTTCGAGGTTTCGCAATCCGGGACCAGCGGAATGTTCGTCAAATACCAGATGGCGATGTTCCTCGGTATCTTCGCGATCACCATGCTGATCCAGTTCATCAGCTATTTCTTCGAGTCCGTCGCCGACTGGCGGGATGAACCCGGGCGCCGCGAAGCCGCGCCGATCGCGCATTAACGGAAGGCAGACACTGTGGAACTCTACTTTCTCGCTCTTCTGGTCTTTCTCATGGCCTTCGCGCTGGGCTCGGGCTATCCGGTCGCTTTCGCGCTGCCGGGGGCGGCGATCATCTCGATCGCGGCGGCGGCCGGAACGGGCTATCTCTTCACCGGATCGACCGATGCCTATTTCCATTCCGGCGGGCCACAGCAATGGCTTTCGGCGGGGGTGACGAACCTGCGCGGGGTCTATTGGGAGGTCGAGCGCGATACGCTGATCGCGATTCCGCTTTTCATCTTCATGGGCATCATGCTGCAACGCTCGAAGATCGCCGAGGATCTGCTGGTCACCATGGCCAAGCTGTTCGGGCCGGTGCCGGGAGGCCTGGGCATTTCGGTGGTCTTCGTGGGCGCACTTCTGGCGGCAACGACCGGGATCGTCGGCGCGACAGTTGTCGCGATGGGGCTGATCAGCCTGCCCGCCATGCTGCGCAACAAATATTCGCCCAGCCTTGCCACCGGCACGATTGCCGCGTCCGGCACGCTGGGACAGATCATTCCGCCCTCGATCGTGCTGATCATCCTGGCCGACCAGCTGGCCAGCGCCACCGATCAGGCCGCTACATTGCGCAAGACCCTTTACAACGAGGCGACCGGCGAATTGACAATGCCGTCGATCTTTGGCGTCGGGTCAACCAGCGCGGGCGAAATGTTCCTGGGCGCTTTCGTGCCGGGTATCCTGCTGGTGCTGCTTTACATGGTCTACATTCTGATTTCGGCGATCCTGAACCCGAAATCAGCCCCGGCGGTGCGCAGCGATGAAAACTTTGACCGCAGGTTCTGGGGTCAGGTCGCGCTCACGCTGATCCCGCCGCTGACGCTCATTTTCCTGGTTCTGGGGTCGATCATCACCGGGGTCGCCACGGTGAACCAGGCCGGGGCGATCGGGGCGTCGGGCGCACTTGTCATGGCGGCGTATCGCCTGCCGCCAAAGGGCACGAGGTTCCTTTATACACCGGCCCTCATGGCGTTGGGATCGCTGGGGGTTCTGGCGATGCTGCTCGACAATTTCGACATGAACGTCAAGGCGATCGAGAGCTCGGCGGACTCCATGGGTATCACGCTGGGCGCGATTGCCGCGGTTTTCCTGCTCGTGGCGCTGATCTGGTCGGGCTGGCGGGTTCTCAAGATCGAAGCCACCATGCACGGCGTGATGCTCGAAACCGCCAAGACCACAAGCCTTGTCTTCATCATTCTGCTGGGCGCGGCGATGCTGACTGCGGCGTTCCGCGCCTTCGGCGGTGAGGATCTGGTCCGAGAGTTCCTCAACGGATTGCCGGGCGGGTTCTGGACGCAGTTCATCATCGTGATGCTGGTGATCTTCATCCTTGGCTTCTTCCTCGATTTCATCGAAATCGCGGTTGTGGTGGTGCCGATCGTGGCGCCGATCCTGCTGGCCGATCCGAGTGCGAATATCTCTGCGGTGTGGCTGGGCGTGATGATCGGTCTGAATATCCAGACATCATTCCTCACCCCGCCATTCGGCTTTGCGCTGTTCTATCTCAGGGGGGTGGCGCCGCAATCGGTGAAGACCGTGCAGATGTACCGAGGAGTCATCGCCTTCATCACCTTGCAGTTGATCGCGCTGGGCATTGTCGGTTCCTATCCGCCGCTGGTGAATTACCTGCCCAGCCGGATGTCGTTCCTGTCGGATACGGCGCCGCCGCCGAAGAATCCCAAGCTGCAATATTGCATCGAGGAATACACGTTCGAGAAGCTGTCCGACGGCAACGATCTTGCGCAGGTCATCGCCAATGCTGAAGCGTTGGACCTGTCGGTTCTCCCGCAACGGATGCAGCGCGATCTGAGCGACAGTTTCGAAAGCGCCAGCCAGGCGTTGGAGGAGCTCGACAAGGCCTTTGCCAGCGAGGCGGCAGTGAAGGAAGCCGCGGTCGATTATCGTCCGTTCCAGATCGAAGTGCGCGCGATCGAAAAGGAAATCCGCAAGCGCAACGAGAGGGCCGAGGATCTGCGGATCCGCGCCGGGCGGATGCGGGACGAGGCGCAGGCCGCTCTGCGGGCACGTCTCGAAGCGGAGCGTGAGGAGCTTCTGGCCGAAGCCGAAGCCCTGCAAGCGCAGATCCCCGAAGAATGGGAAGAGGTGCATGACCGTTTTGCCGAGCTGACCGATGCAGAGCAGAACGCCCGCAACATGTATCGCCGCAACGCCGACAGCGCATGGGAGACACCGGCCGAGGTGTTGCGCATTCTTCATGCCAACGAGGCATTCGATGCGCTCGAGGGCGAGTTGCGCGCGTTGCGCGACGTGGTCGAGAACGCTGAGGAGGGCGATCCCTCGGCGATGGAAACGGTCGAGGCGCTGGAAAGCAGGTTCGGCGACGTGGAAGGGGCAAGAGACGTGCGATCCGCCCTTGGCACGGCCCGGCGTGCGCTGCGTCCCAACCGGTTCGACGGCGAGAAGGCGCTGGAGAAATACGAGGAAGCGTTGGAGGAATATGAAAGCCAGAAGGCATGGCGCGGCGATGCGGCCGCGCTTGAACCCGGGCTTCAGGCCTATCTCGACGGGATTCGCGGCACGCTGGGCATTCGCTCGCAGGACCGACTGACCCGGGAGCAGGCGCTTTACATGGCGTCCTGTGGCGCGGTGCATCGCGACGTTTCGCTGAACTTCTGACACGCAGGGCGGGCCGGGCGGAAACCCGGCCTGCCCGTTCCCTGGAAGGGTGCGCCCATGCTTGAAGGGATCAGGATCATCGAGGTCGAGGGGCTCGGCCCCGGGCCGTTCGCGGCGATGACGATGGCCGATCTGGGGGCCGATGTGGTGGTGGTGCATCGCAAGGCGGGCAACCCGGCGCCGGGCGTGCCGGAACGGTCGGTGCTGGACCGGGGCAAACGCTCGATCGCGCTCGATCTCAAGGATGCGAATGATCTCAAGGTGTTCCGGCGATTGGTGGCCGGGGCCGACGGGCTGATCGAGGGATTTCGCCCCGGCGTGATGGAAAAGCTCGGGATCGGTCCGGAAGCGTGCCACGCGATCAACCCCGCGCTGGTCTTTGGACGGATGACCGGCTGGGGGCAGGACGGCCCGCTCAGCCATGCGGCGGGGCATGACCTCAACTATATCTCGATGTCGGGCGCGCTCTGGTATGCGGGGGCGCCGGGGGATGCGCCGGTGACGCCGGCGACGCTGGTCGGGGATATCGGCGGCGGGGCGCTTTACCTCGTGGTGGGGATGCTGGCGGGGATCATGCAGGCGCGGGCGACGGGGCAGGGCACGGTGGTCGACGCGGCGATCTATGACGGCTCGGCCCATATGATGAACCTGCTGATGGCGCTGCGGCAGGCGGGCGCCATGCCCGAGGCGCGCGGGCAGGGGATACTGGACGGGCCGCATTGGTGCCGCAGCTACCGCACAAGCGATGGCGGCTGGATGTCGGTGCAATGCTTGGAGCCAAAATTCTACAAGATTTTCATTGACTTGCTGGGGCTTGGCGATGACGCGGATTTCGCGGAGCAGTTCGACCGCGCGCGCTGGCCGCGTGCGACCGAGCGGCTGGCGGCGATCTTTGCCGCCAAGACCCGGGATGACTGGGCTGTGCTGTTCCTGGGAACCGACGCCTGTGTCGCGCCGGTGCTGAGCCCGGACGAGGCGGCCGCGCATGAGATGAACGCCGCGCGAGGGGCATGGGCCGCGCCGGACGGGGTGTTGCAGGCCGCGCCGGCGCCGCGATTTGCCGGGCAGCCGGAGTGGCAGCCCAGAGCTGCGCCGGCGCGCGGAGAGCACCGGGACGAGATTCTGGCCGAACTCTCGGGCAAATAGGCGTTTGTGCGCCCCCGGGCCGTGGGATGGAGTGTCGCGCAAAAGGGTAAAGCGGGGCTTAACCCGCGGTGCGCGCCGAATCGGGTGGCTCAATCGCCGGGAGGATGAAGGGCCAGCCAGATCACCGCCAGCGCCGCCACGCCGAGCACGGCCAGCGTGGTGGCCCCGAGGCCGAAGAACTCGGAGAGCGCCGAGACCAGGAAGGCCAGCACCGAGGTCGAAAGCGTGACCGCCACCATCCAGAGCGACATGATCCGGCCGCGCAGATGGTCTTCGAGCCGGGCCTGGATGCCGATCTGAAGCGAGACGCCGACATAGGTTCCGGCAAAGCCGGTCAGCGGGGCCAGCGCCAGCGCGATCCAGAAGTCGGGCGCAAGGGTCAGGCCCGCCGTGGCGGCAAAGCCCATCGCGATCACGCCAAAGCGCAAGGCGGGCAGACGCAGCAGCCGCGCGCCCGCGATCACTTGGAATACCGCCGCCAGAAGTGCGCCGGCCCCGACCGCCGAGGTGAGCAGACCGAGCCCCTGCGCGCCCTGCTCGAACCGCCCGTCGGCGATCAGCGCGAGGATTTCCCCGACCGCGCGCACCGGGCCGAGGGCGACCACGGTGAGGATCAGCGCGCGGCGCACCGGCCAGCGCGCCCAGCCCGCCCGCAAGCCTTCGCCCAGATCGGCGAGATAGCTTTTGCGCGGACCGTTTCCCTCGACATTCCGGGGGGATAGCGTGGGGGCGATGACAAGGTGGGGCAAGAAGAGCGCGGCCGAAATCGCCGCCGTGGGCAGTGTGCCAAGCCCCGCGATCATGGCGCCGCCGATGGCCGGGCTGATGATCCGCCCGACATTGAAATTGAGCGCCGCCAACGCCACGACCGAGCCGATCAATGGCGGATCGACCAGCCGCGGACCCAGCGACTGGCGCACCGGGTGATAGGCCGAGATCACCATGCCGAAGAGCAGCGCGATGCCAAGGATCGGCAGCGGCGCAAGCCCGTTTGCGAGCATCAAGAGAAACAATGCGGTGGGGCAGACCAGCAGACCTGCGGACACGATGCGATAGATGGTCAGGATCGGAACCCGGTCGGTCAGCACGCCGAAAAACGGCGATGTGACCGCAACCGGGGCGAGGGAGGCGGCGGCGACGAGGCCGACGAAACTGGCCGAGCCGGTTTCGTCCCATGCCAGCCACGCAAGCAGCACCCGGAAGATCCAGTTGCCGTTCACACCGGCCACCGCGCCGATGAAATAGCGCCGGAAGCCGGGATGGGCAAAGGCCAGCCGGGCGCTCATCTGGTTGATTTCCTTGGGTGGGGTGGCAAATGCGCGTCCTCTTGGTCGCAGAGTAGCGCCGGGATCGCGGGCTGCAAGGGGGGCAGGCATGAAGATCGGGTTGACGCAACGTTTCGCCGGGTTAACGGGGGCAAAAGCGGTGGGAAAGGGGGGGTGACATCCGGCTGCCACGCGGCTGCCGCCCGGCTGCCGGGGAAACCTTGCCAAAGGGTTGATCGAGGACGTTAACCGGGCGTGCGGTGCGGATCGTCGCTCGCCCCGTCCCGCGGCCCCTGTCGGGAGCGCAGCGCCCGGGTGGCGCCGACCACCAGTTGAAGGCCGGCGACCGTGACCCCGAGGACCGCCACCGGGGCAAAGAGTTTCATCGCGAAGGCATAATCGCCGTCCCCGATGATGAACCCGAAGCCGAAGACGATGAGCACATAGAAGCCCAGCGCCTCGCCGGGATGCCAGAGCATCCGCTCGGGCGGGGTCGATCCGCCGGACTTGGCGGGGTGGCCTTGGGTGTTCGGGGGCGTTTTCATCTCGGTCTCCGGTGACAGTGCACAGGGTTCGACCCTGCGGCGTGCCCTGCGCCAGAGCCGGGCCGGATTGTGGCTTTTGCATGGGGTTTGCACCGCATTCTCGCCATCCGGCGAAGCCCGGGTAACCGCCTCTGCCCTTAACATTCCCCAACGGAAAGCGTAGAGAACGACGGAGATAACGGCCAAGGCGCGAACATGTGCGGAAACGAGCAGCGGCACCCTGAGACCGACATGCCGGTGATCCCGCACCCGGGTGCCCGGCGGAACGCGGCAAGCAGGGCATTCCGCCCCTGCCGGTTGCGCCGGACCGGATCACCCACATGACGGTCACAGCCGAGGCGCTTGTCCTTTATGCGGGGGGCATGGCGGCGCTCTGGGTCATTCCAGGCCCGGTCTGGGTGGCGCTGATCGCGCGCGCGCTGTCTGGGGGCATGCAAGGTGCCTGGCCGCTGGCGATCGGCGTCGCGCTGGGCGATCTGATCTGGCCGCTCTGCGCCATTTTCGGCCTGGCCTGGGTGCTCTCGCTATATGGCGATCTGCTGGAGCTCATGCGCTGGGTGGCGGCGGGGGTGTTCCTGGTCATGGGCCTGATGCTGATCCGGCGCCCGGCCGAGCGGCCGGAACGCGAAAGCCGCCTGACGCGGCCGGGTCTCTGGGCCGGGTTCGGCGTGGGTGTCGCGGCGGTGATCGGCAATCCCAAGGCGATCCTGTTTTACATGGGCGTGCTGCCCGGGTTCTTCGACCTGACCCGCGTCACGGCGCCGGATATCGCCGCGATCCTCGCGGTTTCCGCCGTGGTGCCGATGCTGGGAAATCTCGGTCTGGCGCTGTTTCTCGACCGGGCGCGGCGGCTTTTGCAGAGCCCGCACGCGCTGCGTCGGCTCAACCTGGTGTCGGGCAGTCTCCTGATCCTCGTGGGGCTGGTCATACCCTTTGTCTGAGCCGCCATCCGGCCCGCCTTCGGCCCGGTGGAAAACACGCCTCTGCCCTTAACATTCCCTGTCGGAAACCGTATAAGATGACAGCATAAACAGCCAAGGCGCGGACATGTCCGATAACGAGCAGCAGACCTATGAATACGGCGCGGATTCCATCAAGGTTCTCAAGGGCCTGGATGCGGTTCGCAAGCGACCGGGGATGTATATCGGCGACACTGATGACGGCTCGGGGCTGCATCATATGGTGTATGAGGTGGTCGATAACGGCATCGACGAGGCGCTGGCCGGTCATGCCGATCACGTCGCCGTCACGATCCATGCGGATTCATCGGTTTCGGTGTCCGATAACGGGCGCGGCGTCCCGGTCGATATCCATACCGACGAAGGGGTGAGCGCGGCCGAGGTCATCATGACCCAGCTGCACGCGGGCGGCAAGTTCGACAGCAATTCCTACAAGGTCTCGGGCGGGTTGCACGGGGTCGGCGTGTCGGTGGTCAACGCGCTCTCGGACTGGCTCGACCTGCGGATCTGGCGCAACGGGAAAGAGCATTACGCCCGGTTCGAGCGCGGCGAGACCGTCGAACATCTGCGCGTGGTGGGCGATGCCAATGGTCGCAAGGGGACCGAGGTGCGGTTCCTCGCCTCGACCACGACCTTTTCCAACCTCGAATATTCCTTCGAGACGCTGGAAAAGCGCCTGCGCGAGTTGGCCTTTCTCAATTCCGGCGTGCGCATCATCCTGCGCGACGAACGCCCGGCCGAGCCGCTTGAGACCGATCTTTTCTACGAAGGCGGGGTCAAGGAATTCGTCAAGTATATCGACCGCCACAAGACCCCGATGATCCCCGAGCCGATCTATGTGATCGGCGAGCGTGACGACATCGTCGTCGAGGTGGCGATGTGGTGGAACGACAGCTATCACGAAACCGTCCTGCCCTTTACCAACAACATCCCCCAGCGCGACGGTGGCAGCCACATGGCGGGGTTTCGCGCCGCGCTGACCCGGACCATCGGCAAATACGCGCTGGAAAGCGGGATCGCCAAGAAGGAGAAGGTCAGCTTCACCGGCGACGACGCCCGCGAGGGGCTGTCCTGTGTGCTTTCGGTCAAGGTGCCCGACCCGAAATTCAGCTCCCAGACCAAGGACAAGCTGGTCAGTTCCGAGGTCCGCCCGGCGGTCGAGAACCTGATGACCGAGAAACTGTCGGAGTGGTTCGAGGAGAACCCGGTGCAGGCCAAGATGATCGTCGGCAAGATCGTCGAGGCGGCGCTGGCCCGCGAGGCGGCGCGCAAGGCGCGCGATCTGACCCGCCGCAAGACCGCGATGGATGTGAATTTCCTCGCCGGCAAGCTCAAGGACTGTTCCGAGAAAGACCCCGCCAAGACCGAGCTTTTCATCGTCGAGGGCGACAGCGCGGGCGGCTCGGCGCAGACCGGTCGCGACCGTGGCACACAGGCGATCCTGCCGCTCAAGGGCAAGATCCTGAACGTGGAGCGGGCGCGGTTCGACAAGATGCTGTCGAGCCAGGAAATCGGCAACCTCGTGATGGCGCTGGGCACCGGCATCGGGCGCGACGAGTTCGACATCAAGAAGCTGCGTTACCACAAGATCGTGATCATGACCGATGCCGACGTGGACGGCGCGCATATCCGCACGCTGCTGCTCACCTTCTTCTACCGGCAGATGCCGGAGCTGATCGAGGGCGGGTATCTCTATATCGCGCAGCCGCCGCTCTACAAGGTCGGGCGCGGCAAGTCCGAGGTCTATCTCAAGGATCAGGCGGCGCTGGACGATTACCTGATCCAGCAGGGGGTCCAGACCGCGATCCTGCGGCTGGCATCGGGGATGGAGATCGCCGGGGCCGACCTGGTGCGGGTGGTCGACGAGGCGCGTCAGCTGAAACGCGTGATCGAGGCATTCCCCACCCATTACCCGCGCCATATCCTCGAACAGGCCGCGATCGCCGGGGCCTTCGTGCCCGGTGCGGTCGAATCGGACCTGCAGGGCGTGGCCGACCGGGTGGCGGCGCGGCTCGACCTGATCGCGCGGGAATACGAACGCGGCTGGAAGGGGCGGGTCACCCAGGATCACGGCATCCGCCTGGCCCGCATCCTGCGCGGCGTGGAAGAGGTGCGCACCCTCGACGGCCCGATCCTGCGCGGCGGCGAGGCGCGCCGCACGGGGAGCTTTACCGACAGCCTGAAGGAGATCTACGACCAGCCCTCGACGCTTGTCCGCAAGGACCGCGAACAGGTGATCCATGGCCCTCTGACGCTGCTCTCCTCGATCCTCGACGAGGGCGAAAAGGGCTTTACCCTGCAACGCTACAAGGGGTTGGGCGAGATGAATCCCAACCAGCTCTGGGAAACCACGCTCGATCCCGACGCGCGCACCCTGTTACAGGTCAAGATCGACGACATGGTCGAGGCCGACGACCTCTTTACCAAGTTGATGGGCGACGTGGTCGAACCACGGCGCGAGTTCATCCAGAAAAACGCGCTCTCGGTGGAGAATCTCGATTTCTGATCTGCAGGGGCCGGTCATGGCCTTGAGCGGACGCCGAAGGTAAGCACCAATGCGCGGAATCGAGGCGCGAAACGCGCCGCCGCGCAGCGCCCGACCGCCCCCTGGGCGGGCGCTATTCAACGTTCAATCCCTTACAATCGTTGGAATATCTGGCACCATAAAGTGCCCTACTCAACAGTCGGAGCGCCCACCCGCGGTCGGGCGCTGCGCGGCTGCTCAAGGGTTGGGGCAATGTCCGCTTCAGGCCATGACCCACCCTGCTCTCCTGCACGCCACGGGCATGGCAGGCCGGCCACCCTTGGGTGACCGGCCTCAGGGAGTTCCCGAAACGCCTTGGCGCCGCCGCCCCTCAGCGGTCGCGGAATTGCGGCTCGCGTTTCTCCATGAAGGCGTTCATGCCTTCCTTCTGGTCCTCGGTCGCGAACAGCGCGTGGAACACCCGGCGCTCGAACAAGAGCCCCTCGCGCAGCGTGGTCTCGAACGAGCGGTTGACCGATTCCTTGACCGCCATGGTGGCGATCATGCTTTTCTCGGCGATCTTCTGGGCCGCGCCCATCGCCTCTTTCATCAACTCCTTGGCGGGCACGATGCGGCTGACCAGCCCGGCGCGCTCGGCCTCCTCGGCGTCCATGAAGCGCCCGGTGAGGTTCATGTCCATCGCCTTGGCCTTGCCGACGGCGCGGGTCAGGCGCTGGGTGCCGCCGATCCCGGCCATGACGCCGAGGTTGATCTCGGGCTGGCCGAACCTGGCATTGTCGGCGGCGATAATGAAATCGCACATCATCGCCAACTCGCAGCCCCCGCCCAGCGCGTAACCACCCACGGCGGCGATCACCGGCTTGCGCACCCGGGTCACGGCCTCGGTCTCATTGGTAAAGAGGTCCGAGGTGAAGACATCGGTAAAGCTCTTCTCGCTCATCATCTTGATGTCGGCGCCGGCGGCGAACGCCTTGTCACTGCCGGTCAGCACGATGCAGCGCACCTTGTCGTTGGCCTGCGCCTCGGTCATCGCCCGCGCCAGTTCCCTGAGGAGCTGGTCGTTCAGTGCGTTGAGCGCATCGGGGCGGTTCAGACGGATGAGGCAGACGTGGTCGTCTACTTCGACGATGATCGTCTCAAAGGCCATGGTCATGTCGCTTTCGCTTGGTTTCGCTCTAGGGGCGATTCCTTACCCATGTGGCGGTGCGGATCAAGTTATCTTTGGCATTGCGGGCAGTGAAAGGAGGATCGGCCCGATTGCACAATGCGGCGAATCGCGGCCGTGCAGCCGGGGGTTCGGCAGGGCGCGCCTTCGCGGCCATAGACGTCGAACCGGTGCTGGAAATAGCCCAGCTCGCCACTGGTCTGCCGGTAATCGCGCAGCGACGAGCCACCCGCCTCGATCGCCTCTTGCAGCACGTTGCGGATGATCGGAACCAGCGCGGCGACGCGCGCCGCCGAGATGCGCTTGGTGCGGCGCGTGGGCGCGATATGGGCGCGAAACAACGCCTCGCAGACATAGATGTTGCCCAGACCCGCGATGATGCGCTGATCGAGCAAGGCGGATTTCACGGGTGTGTTGCGGCCCTTCAGAGCGGCGATGAGGTAATCCTCGTTGAAGGCATTGCCCAGTGGTTCGGGGCCGAGTTTCGCCAGCAGCGGATGGGCGTCGGCGTGATCGGTGGGCAGAAGGTCCATCGCGCCGAAGCGGCGCGCATCGTTGAAGGTGATTCGCGCGCCGTTCGCCATGTCGAGGATGACGTGATCGTGTTTCTGATGCGCCGGATGGCTGTGGACAAATTGTCCCAGCGGGTCGCCCGAGACGGTCATCCGTCCCGACATGCCGAGATGAATCAGCAGCGATTCTCCGCCGTTCGCATCGGGGGCGAGATCGGCGAGGATGTATTTCGACCGTCGGCGCAGCCGTTCGACACGCCGCCCGGTCAGCCGCGCGGCGAAATCGGGCGGAAAGGGCCAGCGCAGATCGGGGCGGTTGACCTCTGCGCGCGCGATCACCTGCCCCTCCATCGAGGGGGCAAGGCCACGGCGGACGGTTTCGACCTCGGGCAGTTCGGGCATGGTGTCTCGCGGTCATCGGGGCGCATTGTGCGCGCGTAACGCCGCGTATAAGAGGGGGCGGACAGCATCAAGGCAAGCCAAATGACCGGGAAGACCACGCATTTCGGATTTCAGGATATCCCCGAGGCGGAAAAGTCCGGGCGCGTGCGCGGCGTGTTCGGGTCGGTCGCGTCGAAATACGACGTGATGAACGACGCGATGAGCCTCGGGATTCACCGGATCTGGAAGGATGCGATGATGGACTGGCTCGCGCCGCATCCGGGGCAGCGGCTGCTGGACGTGGCGGGGGGCACGGGCGACATCGCGTTCCGCTTTCTCAACCGTGCGGGGCAGGGCGAGGCGACGGTGCTCGACCTGACCGAGCCGATGCTGACCGAGGGGCGCAAGCGGGCCGAGGCCGCGGACCTGGCGCACAGTCTCGACTGGGTGGTGGGCGATGCGATGGCGCTGCCCTTTGGCGACAATGTTTTCGACGTCTACACGATCTCGTTCGGCATCCGCAACGTGACCCGCCCGCAAGAGGCCCTCGGCGAGGCGTTCCGCGTGCTGAAACCCGGCGGGCGGCTGATGGTGCTGGAATTCAGCCAGATCCCCAACGATCTGATGCAGAAGGTCTATGACCTCTATTCCTTCAACATCATCCCGCGCCTGGGCGAGGCGATCGCGAATGACCGCGAATCCTATCAGTATCTGGTCGAATCGATCCGCAAGTTTCCCGATCAGGAGACCTTTCTGGAGATGGTGAGAGCGGCCGGGTTCGAACAGGCGAAATACCGCAACCTGTCGATGGGCATTGCCTGTCTGCATTCCGGCTGGAAGCTGTGAGGCGCGCGGCATGAAGGGTCCGCATAACATCATCCGGCTGATCCGCACCGGTGCGACGCTGGAGCGGACCGGGGCGATGACCGTGATCCTCGATGCGTTCGAGGCGCCGAAATTCATGCGGATGGTGCTGCGCGCGCTGGTCTGGCCGGTGCAGTGGCTGGGCGAGCGGGGCAACCCTTTGATGCCGCCCGCGACCCGCGCGCTGAGCGCGCTGGGCCCGGCCTATATCAAGTTCGGGCAGATCCTGAGCACCCGGCCCGACGTGGTGGGCGACGAGCTGGCCCAGCATCTGCGGGTGTTGCAGGACAAGTTGCCGCCGTTTTCCATGGTCAAGGCACACGAGTCGGTGCAGGACGCGCTGGGCCTTCCGGTGGACGAGATGTTCGAGAGTTTCAGCGAGCCGGTGGCGGCGGCCTCGATCGCGCAGGTGCATCGTGCCCGGCTCAGGGACACGAGCGAGGACGTGGCGGTCAAGGTGCTGCGGCCCGGCATCGAGCGGGCGTTTCAACGCGATATCGACGCGTTCTACCTGGCTGCGGATGTGATCGAGTTCCTGTCGCCGGCCTCGCGGCGGCTGCGTCCGCGCGACGTGATCGCGCATTTCGAGGGCGTGGTGAAGGGCGAGCTTGACCTGCGGCTCGAAGCGGCATCGGCCAGCGAATTCGCGGCCAACACCTCCGAGGACGCGGGCTTTCGCCTGCCGGATGTGAAATGGCCGTTCTCGGGTCGCCGGGTGATGGTGATGGGCTGGGCCGAGGGCGTGGCGCTGGGCGACAACGCGGCGCTGGACGCGGCGGGCCATGACCGCCACGCGCTGGGCGAGCGGGTGTTGCAGCTGTTCCTCAGCCATGCGCTGCGCGACGGGTTCTTTCATGCCGACATGCATCAGGGCAATCTCAAGGTCGCGGCGAATGGCGATATCATCGCCTATGATTTCGGGATCATGGGCCATATCGACGAATATACCCGCCGGGTCTATGCCGAGATCCTCTATGGCTTCATCCAGCGCGATTACAAGCGCGTGGCCGAGGTGCATTTCGAGGCCGGATACGTGCCCGCCGATCAGGACGTGGACGCATTCGCCCGCGCGCTCAGGGTGGTGGGCGAGCCGATCTTCGGCATGGATGCGAGCCAGATCTCGATGGGGCGGCTTCTGAGCTATCTCTTTGAAGTCACGGAGCGTTTCGGGATGGAGACGCGCACCGAACTGATCCTGTTGCAGCGCACGATGGTGGTGGTCGAGGGGGTGGCGCGGTCACTGTCGCCCACTCTCAACATCTGGGACGTGGCCAAGCCCATCGTCGGTGACTACATCCAGCAATCCATTGGTCCCAAGGCGCTGGCCCGGGACGTGGCGAAAACGGCGCGGGTGCTGGCCCGGTTCGGGCCGCGCCTGCCCGGCATGGTCGAGGCCGTGCTCATCCGCCAGAGCCTGCCGCCCGCCGAGCCTCGGCGCCGGACGCCCATCTGGGTCCATGCGCTCTGGCTCGGCGGTGGCGTGGTTCTGGGCGCGGGCGGCGCGGTGCTGGCCCTGTCCTTTTGAGGGCGTGATGGCGGGACGGTGCGGATTGGCGCTTGCAGAATTGTGACAGATCGCGCGGATGCGCGCCGGATTGTCAAAAGGGCTGTTTTTTCCCGGCGCGCTATTGCATAGACTGGGCGAAACGATTTGGAGTGTCGGGATAATGCGGGTTTCGAAACCGGTGGTTCTGGTCGGGCTGGTGGCGATGGCGCCGATGGCGGTGCATGGCGACAACCTGACCACCAAATCGAAGAACATGTATGGCACGCCCGGCGGGCTGATCGACATGCCCAGCGCCGAGATGTCCGAGGATGGCGAATTGTCCGCCACGGTGTCGCATTTCGGCGGCACCACCAAGACGACGCTCACGTTCCAGGTGACGCCGCGGCTTACCGGGTCGTTTCGCTATGCCTCGCTGCGCGAATACCGGCCCGGGCGCGGCGGGGCGGGGGCCTATCCCAATTCGAGCTATTACGACCGCAGTTTCGATCTGCGCTATCAGATCCTGACTGAGGGCGATTACCGGCCGGCGGTGGCGGTCGGGCTGCGCGATTTCATGGGCACCGGGCTTTATGGCGGCGAATACGTGGTCGCCACCAAGGAAATCGGATCGCGGCTGCGTGTGACCGGCGGGGTCGGCTGGGGCCGGCTGGGTAGTTTCGACAGTTTCGGCAGCAACGGCACCCGGCCCACGGGCCTGATCGGATCGGGCGGGATTCCCAATACCGACCGCTGGTTTCGGGGTCCGATGTCGGGTTTTGCCGGGCTCAGCTACCAGGCGAGCGAGCAGCTGAGCTTTACCGCCGAATATTCGACCGATGCCTATCTCGAAGAGCGCGGCGCCGGGCAGGACCCGGGGTCGAACCTGTTTCGGCGCAAGAGCCCGTGGAATTTCGGCGTCGGTTATCAGCTCAGCGATGCGGTCAATCTCGGGGCCTATTACATGTATGGCTCGGAGGTGGGCGTGCGGGTGAGCGTCGCGCTCAACCCCAGGACATCGCCGGTTCCGGGCGGGTCCGACACGGCGCCCCTGCCGGTTGAGGTGCGCCCGCAATTCTCGGCCCGTGATCTGGGCTGGGCTGCAACCCCCGGGGCAAGGGACACGCTGCGCGACGAGGTTGCGCAAGGCCTGGCTCGTGAGGGGCTGATCCTTGAGGGGATGCGGGTCGAGGCCGATCGCGTGCGGATCCTGGTGCGCAACATCCGCTGGGACATCGAAGCCCAGGCCATGGGGCGCGCGGCCCGGGTTCTGAGCCGGGTGATGCCCGACCCGGTCGAGCATTTCACCATCGGCCAGAGTTACCAGGGCATGCCGGCCGGGTCGGTCACGATGCGGCGCAGCGATGTCGAGGCGCTCGAGAACGCGCCCGCCGCGGCGATGCTCGACCGTGTGCGTTTTGGCGGCGATGCCGGGGCATTGGCCGGAACGGAGGTCGTGCCCGGCATCTATCCGAAGCTGGAATGGAACCTTGCGCCCTATGTGAAGCTGGGCGTTTTCGATCCCGACTCGCCGGTCAAGGCGGATGCGGGGCTGCGCCTGTCGGGTGATTATCGCATCGCGCCGGGCTGGGTTCTGTCGGGGGCGGTGTCGGTCAAGGCAGCGGGCAATCTCGACGCGCCGCCAAGCGGGCGGACCGGTGCCGGGCCGGGCACGCTTCCCAAGGTGCGCTCGAACGCGCGGTTCTATGCGATGGGCAACGACCCGCGGCTCGATCACCTGACCGTGGCGAAATACGGTCGGCTGGGCGAGGACTGGTATGGTCGCGTGACCCTTGGCTATCTCGAACCGATGTATGCCGGTATCTCGGGCGAGGTGCTGTGGAAACCTGTGGGCAGCCGTCTCGCGCTGGGGGCCGAGGTCAACTATGTCGCGCAGCGCGATTTCAACCAGGGCTTCGGCCTGCGCAATTACGATATCGCGACCGGCCACCTGTCGGCCTATTACGATTTCGGCAACGGCTTTCACGGGCAGCTCGACATGGGGCGTTACCTTGCCGGTGACTGGGGCGCCACCGTGGCGCTGGACCGGGAATTCGACAATGGCTGGCGCGTCGGGGCCTATGTGACCAAGACCAACGTATCGGCCGCCGCCTTCGGCGAGGGGTCGTTCGACAAGGGCATCCGCATCACGGTCCCGATGAGCTGGGCGATCGGATCGGCGACGCGGCGCAAGAATGACCTCGTGATCCAGTCGCTGACCCGCGACGGCGGCGCGCGCGTCGAAGTGGACGGGCGGCTTTACGAGGCGGTGCGCGACAGCCACCGACCGCAGATGGCGAAGACATGGGGGAAATTCTGGAGATGAAGCTTTCGCATGTCGGCCTTGCCCTCGCGGCCTGCCTGGCCCTTGCCGCCTGTGGCAACCGGCCCGGGCAGGGCAATCCGGTCGAGCTTCTCAGGACGCTGTCCTCGGGGATGTTGAAATCCTCGGGTCCGGGCAGCGGTGGCGCCACGCCCGAACAGGTCGCGGCGGCAATCGACCAGGCGTTGAAGGGCAGCGACCTGCCGCTCAGCATTGCGGTGATCGAGGCGCGCAGCACCACCGCCGTCCTGACCCGGATCGAGACCAATGGCGCCTATGGCACATGGGCCTCGTCCGACCGGCGCACGGTGACCATGCGCGACGGGCTGGTCACGGCGACGCGGGGGCTGGGCAATGACCTGATGTCATCGCAGACCGGGGCGGTGGCGGCCCTTGTCACCGCGCGCGAGGCGGGGCAGGCGCAGCGCGTGCATCGCTATCTCGACGGTGAGAACCATACCGTCGAGATGCGCGCGGAGTGCCGCGTGACGCGCGGCGGCGAGACCGTGGTCAAGAGTGTGCGCTTCGAGGCCCGGGCGGTCGAGATGACCGAAAGCTGTGACACCGGTTCGCGCCGTTTCGTCAATACCTACATGGTCGACCGGCATGGCGACGTGGTGCAATCGCGCCAGTGGCTGAGCCCGGAAAGCGGACATATCTTCATCCAGGCCCTGCGCAAGTGAATGCCCGGTAGCGGTGCAATGCGGCGGGCGCTGGTCACCGGGTCGGCCGGGTTCATCGGCTATCATTGCTGTGCGAGCCTGCTGGCGGACGGGTTCGAGGTGATCGGGCTCGACGCGATGAGTGATTACTATGAGGTGACGCTCAAGCAGGCGCGGCATGAAAGGCTGGCGCGGGAGGCGCGATTCCGGCCGGTCGAGGCGGCGATCGAAACGCCGGGGATTCTGCACGACCTGATGGCGCGGGAGAGGCCCGACCTGGTGGTGCACCTGGCCGCTCAGGCCGGTGTGCGTCATTCGATCGAGGCGCCGCGCAGCTATGTCGAGGCCAACCTGGTCGGTCTGTTCGAGTTGCTGGAGGCGGCGCGGGCGCATCCGCCGCGCCACATGCTCATGGCCTCGACCTCGTCGGTCTATGGCGCCAATGCCGCGATGCCCTATGGCGAGACCGACAAGGCGGACTGGCCGATGTCATTCTACGCCGCGACCAAGAAGGCCGGCGAAGCGATGGCGCATTCCTATGCCCATCTCTATGGGTTGCCGATCACGATGTTCCGGTTCTTCACCGTCTATGGCCCCTGGGGTCGGCCGGACATGGCACTGTTCAAGTTCACCCGCGCGATCCTCGAGGGCGCGCCGATCGACGTCTACAACCATGGCGAGATGAGCCGCGATTTCACCTATGTCGATGACCTGATCGAAGGGGTGCGGCGGCTGATCGACGTGATCCCGGGCGAGGGTGCGGTTGTGCCCGGCGACAGCCTGTCACCGGTGGCGCCGTGGCGGGTGGTCAATATCGGCCATGGCGCGCCGGTGCGGCTGGGCGATTTCATCGGCGCGATCGAGGCGGCGACGGGGCGGCGGGCAGAGCGGCACCTGTTGCCGATCCAGCCCGGTGACGTGCCCGCGACATGGGCCGATGCAACGCTGTTGCGGGCGCTTGTCGGTGAGTTGCCGCGCACGGATTTGCACGAGGGCGTGGCCCGGTTCGTGGAGTGGTATCGCGGGTATTACGGCGTTCCGAAAGAGAGCTGACACAGGTAAACTGTTGCTTTCAAACGGAAAAACCGCGGATCAAACGCGAAGCGCCCTACCCGCGACAGGTGTCTTCGCGGCGACGGATCACCCACGCGGACCCCAGACCCGCCACGAAGCCCAGCCCGGTCAGCCCGGCCAGCACCAGGCGGATATGATCCATCAGCGCCCCGAGATCGCCGCAATTGCCCCGGTCACAGGCCACCCCCGCCGCACTGTGCAGCCCCTGCAGGGCCACGAGGCACAGGATCGCGATCCCGAAGGCCAGCGCCACACCATGGCGCGCGCCCATCAGGACCGGCAGCGCGGTGGCCACGGCCATCCCCGCGAACCAGAAGAACCCCAGAAAGAACAACCCCATCTCAACCCCTTTCGCGCGCCTGCACCGGCGTTTGGCCCGATGTGCCACGTCACCGGCGGATGCACATTGACCATTGTCAATTCCGGCCCACCGCCCAGGCCGCCGCATGTTCCCCCGCCCAACGCCCGGTGGCCAGGCATCCGGTCAACAGATAGCCCCCCGTCGGCGCCTCCCAGTCGAGCATCTCGCCCGCCGCGAACCATCCCGGCCGGTCGCGCAGCATCAAGCCCGCGTCCAGCGCCTCGAAGCGCAGCCCGCCGGCGGTCGAGATCGCCTCGTCCATCGGGCGCGGGCCGCCGTGGCGCACCGGCAGCGCCTTCAAGAGCGGCGCAAGGTCATCGGGCAGGGGGCGGGCGAACTCCATCACAAGCGCCTGTTTCACCGGATCGAGTTTGAGCCGCTTGCGCAGGGTATTGGCGAGGCTCTCCTTCGGTCGCCGCGCCGTCAGCCGGGCGCGGATGTCAACCTCGGTGAGATCGGGCAGAAGGTCGAGCACCAGCGCCGCCCCGTCGCGCATCGCGCCGGAGACGGCATAGACCCCGCCGCCCTCGATCCCGCGCGCCGAGACCACGAACTCGCCGGGCATCCGCACCGGCCCGGCCCGCAGGATCACGTTCTTGACCGGCTGGCCGAAATGCCGCGTCATATGCGCCGACCAATCGACCTTGAACCCCATGTTCGCGGGTCGGAAGGGGGCAATATCCGGGCCGGGAAACTGCGCGCTCCAGGCCCCGTCCGCGCCCAACCGTGCCCAGCTTGCCCCGCCACAGGCCAGCACGGTGACATCGGGCGCCAGAACCTGCCGCCCCTCTTGCGTGTCGAACGCCGCCTCCCCGACCCAGCGCCAGCGCGTGCGGATCGCGACCCCCAGCCCGTCGAGCCGCCCCAGCCATGCGCGCATGAGCGGCGACGCCTTCATCGCGCGCGGAAAGACCCGCCCCGACGAGCCGGTGAACACCGCCTGACCCAGACCTTCGGCCCAGGCCTGCACCTCGCCCGGCCCGAACGCCTCCAGCATCGGGCGCAGCGCCTGCGCCCGCGCACCATAGGCGGCCAGGAATGTCTCGAACGGCGCGTCCCGGGTCAGGTTCAGCCCCGACTTGCCGGCCATCAGGAACTTGCGCCCGACCGAGGGTTTCGCCTCGGCGACCGTCACCGACAGCCCCGCCCGCGCCAGCACCTCGGCCGCCATCAGCCCCGCGGGCCCGGCCCCGATGACCAGCGCGCGGCTCATGCGGCGGTGCCCGGCCCGCACAGCCCGGGACGCAGCGCCCGCTGCACGATTTCCGGCTGGCTTTCCATTCGCGCCCCTCATCCGTAAACTCGTGCATCCATTGCCGATCGACCTGCCCTGCGCAAGAGGCCCGATGTCCGAAACCGATCCGATCTGCCCGCTCTGCCAGCGGCCCATCCCCGCCGATGTGCCGCAAAGCCGTCACCACCTCGTCCCGCGCCTGCGTGGGGGCAAGGGCGGCGAGACGGTGCTGTTGCACCAGATCTGCCACAATGAAATCCACGCCACCCTGTCGGAAACCGACCTGGCGCGCGACTATTGCAGCATCGCAGCGCTGCGCGCGCATCCCCGGCTGGCGGCCTTTATCACATGGGTGCAAAAACGCCCGCCCGGGTTCAGATCGAAGACACCCGGAAAGCGCCGGGTGCGCGGTCGTTGAGCGGGCAAGGGGGCGTTGCCCCCTCTGGCTTCGCCATTCACCCCCAGAGTATTTTCCCGCAAGATGAAGGGGGATGAAAGAGCTCAGCGCGGGATCAGGGCCTTGATGCGATGGGCGATGGCGGGGTCTTGGGCGATGGTGTCGGCGGCGATGCTGCGGGCCTCGTCCATCAGGGCGTCACCCTCCACGATCCGGTCGACCAGGCCCATGCGCAGCGCCTCGTCGGCCTCGATCTTCTGCCCGCCCATCAGGATCAGCCTGGCCCGCGCCGGACCGATCAGCGCGGCCATGCGGGCGGGGTCGGAGGGTTGCGGCAGGAAGCCGAGCTTCATCACCGGGTAGAAGAACCTGGCTTCCGGCACCGCGAGCCGCAGGTCGCAGGCCAGCGCCATGCCCATCGCGCCGCCGGCCAGCGTGCCGTTGAGCGCGGCGATCGAGAGCCCCGGCAGCGCCGCGATGGCGCCCGACAGCCGCTCCCAGAGCGGGCTGGTGGCCAGCCCCGCCTTGGCCGCGTCGAGATCGGCCCCGGCCGAGAACACGCGCCCCCGCCCGGTCAGGATCAATGCGCGCGCCGCCTGCGCCGCCTCGGCGATCTCGGCCAGTTCTTCGAGCATCGCTTCGGTGAGCGAATTGGCCTTGTCGGGCCGGTCGAGCGTGACGATCCACAACCCGCCCTCTTGCGCCATCTCGATCATGCCACGCCGATCCGCGCGCGAATGGCCGGGTCGCGCAGGGATATTTCCTCGCCCAGATAATCGTCGGCGTCGGGGCCGCACATCCACATCAGGCACCTGGCGGGCCATTCGGGCGGGATGTGGTCGTCCCATTCCATCGCACTCACCGGGTTGATGCCGCTGGCCTTGATCTCGCGTTGCATCTGGGTCGCCACGGTGCCGGGCGAGAGCCCCATGATGCGCAGCCCCTTCTCCGCGCCTTCGAGATGCGCCGACCGGGTCAGCATCGCCGCGCCGGCCTTGGACGCGCAATAATGCGACCAGCCTTCGAGTGGGCTATGCGCGGCACCCGAACTGATGGTGATGATCGTGCCGCCGCCGGACTTTTGCATCACCGGCATCGCCGCGCGCATCCCGTGATAGACGCCCTTGAGGTTGATATCCAACGCATGGCCCCAGCCTTCGGGGTCCGAGCTGTCGAGCGGTGAAATCGGTTCGATCACCCCGGCATTGCCGATCAGGATGTCGAGCCCGCCGAACTCGCGCTCCGCCAGATCGACGGCCGCCTGCAGATCCTCAAACCGGCTCACGTCACAGGCCACGGCCCGCGCATTCGCCCCGATCTCGCCGGCGATGCGGGCGGTATCGGTCTCACTGCGCGCCGCCAGCACGACTTGCGCACCCTCTTGCGCGAAGAGTCGCGCCGCGGCTTCACCGATGCCACGGCTCGCGCCGGTGATCAGTGCGGTTTTTCCTGTCAAGTGGGTCATTCACGCCTCCCTGTTCATTCCGCTCCAGTGGTAAACGGCCCAAGGGGCGCGGTCCAGCGTGACCGAGGGTTGATTCTCGGCCTGTGAAGCCCGAAACTAGCTCACGAGATTTCAAGAGAGGACAGTCAGATGTCGAACTTCAGAATGCTATGCGGCACGACCGCAATCATCGGTTTCATGTCCGGTTCGGCCGCACTGGCCGATGTGACCGCCGATCAAATTTGGAACGACTGGAAAACCTATTTCGAAACATTTGGTTACGAGATCACGGGTGATGAGGCGCGGGTCGGTGACACCCTGACGGTGAGCGACATGCGCATGACCATGCCCTTGCCCGAAGAGGAAGGCACGGTCGCGATCACGCTGGGCCAGATCGGATTCGTCGATCGTGGCGACGGAACGGTTTCGGTCGAACTGCCCTCGTCCGTGCCCATGGTGGTCGATGTGCTGCCCAAA
>JAABTV010000006.1 GCA_011389685.1 Paracoccaceae bacterium | reverse complement strand
GGCACCCCTGACGAGATCGCCTATACCTATTCCGCCAGCGAGATCGTTGCCCGGCTGGCCGAGATCATGGCCGAGGGCGAGGTCGTGCCGGTCGGAAACGCCGAACTGACGATCCGGGATGTGAGCGGGTCGTCGGTGATGACCTCCGCCGATCTGCGCACGGTGGCGCAGGTTATGAGCACCGGCGCCGTCTCCTATGATTTCGATTTCACCAACCCCGACGACCGCAGCGAATTCCTCATGCTCGATGGCGGCATGGACCGGATGAATCTCGAAAGCTCGGTGACCTACCCGTCCGGCGGTGAATTCGATCCCGAGAACATGGATGCGATGCTGCGGGCCGGCTTTGCCTTCGACGGCGGCTTCTCCTATGAAAACGGGCACATGAATTTCGAATTCGAGGATGGCAGCGATCAGGCCAAGGCCAACACATCGACCCAATCGGGCGAATTCGCGGTCGGAATGTCGCCCTCGGGTCTGAAATACGATCTCATGTCGCGCGGGCTCAGTGTCGACATGCAGGGCGGCGACCTGCCGTTCCCGGTCAATTTCGCCTTTGCCGAGGCCGGTCTGAAACTGCTGATGCCGGTGCAGAAATCCGACGAATCGCAGGATTTCGCGATCGGCCTCACGCTGGGCGAATTCACCATGTCCGACATGATCTGGGGCATGATCGATCCAGAAGGACAATTGCCGCGCGACCCGGCCACCGTCGCGCTTGACCTGTCGGGCAAGGGCAAGCTGGCCTTCGACCTGCTCGACCCCGAACAGATGGAGGCGGTCGAGCGTGGCCAGATCGGCCTGCCGGGTCAGGTCGAGCGGCTCGACGTGAACCGGCTCGAAGTCACCGCTGCGGGCGCCTCGCTCACCGGTGAGGGCGGCGTCGATGTCGATTTCGAGACCGCGATGATGAGCCAGGGCATGGCGGGCACCGAGGGCATTCTGAATCTGCGCCTCTCGGGGGCCAACACGCTCATGGACAAGCTGGTGGCGATGGGTCTCGTGCCCGAGGATCAGGTCATGGGCGCGCGCATGATGCTGTCGATGTTCGCGGTGCCCGGCGATGGTGAGGACGTGCTCACATCCACCATCGAGGTCAAGACCGACGGCCAGGTTCTGGCCAACGGCCAGCGGCTCAAGTAACCTGGTCGGCAAGACCCGACGACGCGCGGGCGGGGGCCGTCGGAGCGATCCGGCGGCCCTTTTGCATGGCGCGGGCTTGCGCCGGGCGCGCGGTCTGTCTACCTCGAACCCGATGCAGGAGGCCGCACCATGACCCAATCGCTTGAAACCTTCACCCGCGCACTTCTCGACGCCGCGCAAAAGGCCGGGGCCGAGTCCGCCGATGCCATGGCCGTGGATGGCCGGGCCGTCTCGATCGACGTGCGCGCTGGGCAGTTGGAACAGGCCGAGCGCGCCGAGGGCACCGATCTGGGCCTGCGGGTGATCATGGGGCGGCGTCAGGCGGTGGTCTCCGCCTCGGATACCCGCCCGGAAACCATGGCCGAGATGGCCGAACGCGCCGTCGCCATGGCCCGCGAGGCGCCCGAAGACCCCCATGTCGGTCTGGCCGATCCGTCGCAGATTGCGCGCGATTGGGACATTGCCGCGCTCGAGCTTTCCGACCCCGCGCCCGAGCCGGACCCCGCCGCGCTTGATAACGATGCCCGCGCGGCCGAGGCGGCGGCACTCGCGGTCAAGGGCGTGACACAGGTGCAATCGGCCAGCGCGGGCTATTCCGCGCGCCGGGTTCACCTTGCCGCGACCAACGGCTTTTCCGGCGGTTATGCGCGCACCGACCGCTCGCTTTATGCCGTGGCCATCGCCGGCGAGGGCCGCGAGATGGAGCGCGAGCACGACGGCGATTCGCGCATCTTCCAGGCCGATCTGCGCAGCGCAGAGGATATCGGGCAGACCGCGGGCGAACGCGCCGTGGCCATGTTCGGTGCGCGCAAACCGCCCACCGGGGCCTGGCCGGTGCTGTTTGACGAACGGATTGCCGCGTCGCTTGTCGGCCATCTTCTGGGCGCGGTGAACGGGGCGGCGATTGCCCGGGGCGCGTCGTTCCTGCGCGACGATCTGGGCAAGGCGATCCTGCCCGAGGGGCTGTCACTGATCGAAGACCCGCACCGCCCCCGCGCCACCGGATCGCGCCCCTTCGATGCCGAGGGGCTGCCCACACGCCGCCGCGCCATCGTGGAAAACGGCGTGCTCACGGGCTGGACGCTCGATCTCGCCAATGCCCGCAAGCTGGGGATGCAAAGCACCGCCAACGCCGCGCGCGGCCCCGGTGGCGGCCCGTCGCCCAGCCCCTGGAACGTGGCGCTGACCCAGGGCGCGCAGAGCCGCGAAGAGGTGATGGCCGACATGGGCACCGGGCTTCTGGTGACCTCGCTCATCGGCTCGACCATCAACCCCAACACCGGCGATTACTCGCGCGGCGCCTCGGGCTTCTGGGTCGAGAACGGGCAGATCGCCTATCCGGTCAACGAATGCACCATCGCGGGCAACCTGCGCGACATGTTCGCCACCATGCGCCCCGCCAACGATGCGCGCCCCTGGCTGTCGCGCGTGGTGCCCTCGGTCCTGGTCGAGGGGCTGACACTTGCCGGAGAATGATCTCGCCCTGCTGATCCATGTCGCCGGCGAGGCCGGGCGCATCGCCACCGGCTATTTCGGCGGCGTCTATACCTCCGAGGACAAGCCCCACGGCGCCGGGCCCGTGACCGAGGCCGACCTCGCCGTCAACGTGATGCTGCAAGAGACGCTCCTCGCCCTGCGCCCGACCTATGGGTGGCTGTCGGAGGAAAGCGAGGACAGCGCGGCGCGGCTCGGGCGCGAGCGGGTGTTCGTCATCGATCCGCTCGACGGGACGCGCAGTTTCATCAACGGTGAAAAGACATGGGCCCATGCGCTGGCGGTGGTCGAGAACGGGCGGCCCATCGCCGGGGTGGTCTATCTGCCGCTCAAGGACCGGCTCTATGCCGCCGCGCGCGGACAGGGGGCCACGCTCAACGGGGCGCCGATCCGCGTGTCCGCGCGGCAGGGCCTCGACGGGGCCACGGTGCTGGCCGCCCGCCCCGCGCTCGATGCCCACCACTGGAAAGACGGCGCGCCGCCGCCCGTCACCCGCGCGCATCGCCCCTCGCTCGCCTATCGCCTGGCGCTGGTGGCCGAAGGGCGGCACGATGCGATGCTGACCCTGCGCGACAGCTGGGAATGGGACATCGCCGCCGGTGCGCTCATCCTCGAAGAGGCGGGCGCGCGCGTCACCGACCGCCATGGCGCGCCGCTGCGCTTCAACAACGCGCACCCGCAGGTCGCGGGCGTGGTGGCCGGGGCGCCGGGGGTGCAACACGCGTTGCAGGCGGCGCTGGCGCCTTGAGTGCCGGGCATATCGGACAGTTCCGGCCCGGGGCGCTTGCGGCCCGGGCTGCGCCCGCCCCGCCCCATGGGCGGGCGCAGCCCTCTCGCTTCGCTCTCCTGATATGCGTCGGATCCGTTTCAACGCGATATGCCCTGGCCAACCGCCATGCGATAGGCGCGCGCCATCCCGCCTCACACCCGTTCCGCGATCCGTCTCTTCCACTCCGCCGGGCCGGTCCTGTGGATCGAGTTGCCGCCCGTATCCACCGCCACCGTCACCGGCATGTCCTCGACCTTCAGCTCATAGATCGCCTCCATGCCGAGGTCTTCGAACGCCACCGGTTTCGCCGCCTTGATCGCCTTCGAGACGAGATAGGCCGCACCCCCCACCGCGATCAGGTAGGCCGCCTTGTGCCTCGCGATCGCCTCGAGCGCCACCGGCCCGCGCTCGGCCTTGCCGACCATCAGCTTGAGCCCGGTATCGGCCAGGATCCGGTCGGTGAACTTGTCCATCCGCGTCGATGTGGTTGGCCCGGCGGGTCCAATCGCCTCGTCACCCACCGCATCCACCGGCCCCACGTAATAGATCGCCTTGCCACGCAGATCGACCGGCAACGCCTCGCCCCGGTCGAGCATCTCGATCATCCGCTTATGCGCCGCGTCGCGCCCGGTGTAGAGCGTGCCGCTCAAAAGCAGCGTCTCACCCGGCGTGAGGCTCGCCAGCACATCGTCGCTCAACTTGTCGAGGTCGAGCTTGCGGCTCTGCGCCCCCGCCGCATCGAGCAGGATATCGGGGTAAAGCGCCATGTCGGGCGGCGTGAACTCGGCCGGCCCCGACCCGTCGAGCGTGAAATGCACATGCCGCGTCGCCGCGCAATTCGGGATCAGCCCGACCGGGAGCGAGGCCGCATGCGTCGGAAAGCTCTTCACCTTCACGTCCAGCACGGTCGTCACCCCGCCCAGCCCCTGCGCCCCGATGCCAAGCGCATTGACCCGCTCGTAAATCTCGACCCGCAATTCCTCGGTCCGGTCCTTCGGCCCCCGACGCAGCAGGTCCGCCATGTCGATCGGCTCGGACAGCGCCTGCTTGGCCAGCGCCATCACCCGGTCGGCATTGCCGCCCACCCCGATCCCGAGGATACCGGGCGGGCACCACCCGGCGCCGAGGCTCTCGACCGTCTCGACCACCCAGTCGGCGACATTGCCGCTCGGGTTCAGCGTGGTGAACTTGGCCTTGTTCTCCGACCCGCCGCCCTTGGCCGCCACCTCGACCTCGACCGTGTCGCCCGCCACCATCTCGACGCTCAGCATGCAGGGCGTGTTGTCGCCCGAATTCCGGCGCGCCCCGAACGGATCGACCACGACGGAGGCGCGCAGCGGGTTGGTGTCGCGCTGATAGCCCTGCCGCGTGCCCTCGTCACAGATCTCCTGCAAGGACCGCTTCAGTTTCAGCGGCGCCTCGACCCCGATCCTGACATGGATATTGGCGGCACCCGTGTCCTGACAGATCGGGCGGCGGCCCATCGCGCACATGCGCGAATTGACGAGGATCTGCGCCATCGCTTCGCGCGCGCCCTTGTTCTCCTCGCGCGCCCAGGCCGCGCTCATCGCCTCGACGAAATCCGCCGGGTGGTAATAGGAAATGAATTGCAGCGCCTCGGCGATGCTCTCGATCAGATGCTCTTCGCTAATGGTGGGGGAATGGCGGGGGTAATGGCGGGCATGGTCCGGTCTCCTGCTGGCTTCGGCCCGCGTTCTACCAAGCTTCACACGCCGCGTAAGCCGGAAAATGGTGTGCCACGGTATGCCCAAGACCCCGGCAAGACCCCGTCAGCCCGCCTGTAGCGTTTCGGGAAAAAGCTGAATCGCAAATACCGTGGTCGCGCTTCGCGCTCTCGGGATATTTGCGATACATCATGTTGCAGGAATTTCGCGAAACGCTTTGGATCAGCCGTAGAGTGCGCGCGCCTGCTTGAATGACATGAGCTGCCGTGCCTTCTCGTCCCAGAGGTTGAGCCGCACGGTGCGAAGGCTTTCGCGGATCGTCAGGCGATTGCTCGCCGCCAGCACCGGATGATCGCGCAGCACATCGGGCAGGCGATAGAACGGAATCCGGCTGTAGAGGTGGTGAACATGGTGAATGCCAATATTGGCCGTCAGCCATTGCAGGACCGGCGGCAGCACGTAATGTGAACTGCCATGCAGCGCCGAATCGTGCAGTTGCCAATCCTCGTCTTCCTGCCACTCGGTGGCCTCGAACTGGTGCTGGACGTAAAACAGCCAAAGCCCTGCCGTCGCCGCGATCAGCGTGCTGGGCAAGAAGATCAGGAGCAGCGGCATCACCCCGCCGAAATACCAGATCAGTCCCAGACCGACGAGAATCGTCAGGTTGGTCAGCATCGCGCTCAGCCAGTATCGCCCCTGTTTCATCAACCCGACCGGCACCCGGTTCTGGATCAGGAAAAGATACCCCGGGCCAAACCCGAACAGCGTCAGCGGATGGCGATAGACCCGGTAACTCAGCCGCGCGAGCGGCGATGACGCCCGGTATTCCTCGACCGTCATGGTGTGAACATCGCCGATGCCGCGCCGGCCCAGGTTGCCGGCCGTGCTGTGATGCTCCGAATGGGTGCGCCGCCAGACGTCATAGGGGGTGAGCGTCAACACCCCGATCACCCGCCCGACCCAATCGCTGATCGCCCGGATGTGAAAGAACGACCCGTGGCCGCAATCGTGCTGGATCGTGAAAAGCCGCAACAGGAACCCGGCGTTGACGCAGGAAACGGCGAAGGTCAGCAGATAGCTCACCGAAAGCGACCACCACGCCAGCGCCCAGAGACCCAGGAACAGCCCCGCGGTCAGGCCAAGCTCGAAGGCGCTGCGCAGCGCGTTGGGCTCGCGGTAGCGCGCCAGAACCTTGACCCACTCACGCGCATCGCGCGGATTGGTGGCGGCGGAGTTGGGGTCGGGGCTGGGGGTGTTTGCTCTCGTGATCTGGGTGCTTGCCTGTCTGGGGGTCTGGTCGCGGGTCATCGGCCTCGGTTTTCTTGTCATGGGATCATGCCCGGATACCTGACAGGCACGGTTTGGCAAGTAAAAACTGGGATTATGTCGAAAACGACGCAGCTGCGCGGGAAATCGTGATCACCAGATAGGGAATTTCCCTGCATGTCCGGCGCGGCGGGCGCGCCTGGCCCGCCGCCGCGCCCGGCTCACCTGTCCAGATCCTCGGGTAGGACGAGGTTGAGGACGATGGCCAGCCCGGCCGAGGGCAGCAAGCCGCTGGTCAGCAGGATCTGCGCCGTGCGCGGCAGGTGCTGCAACGCCTCCGGGACCAGTTGCAGGCCGAGGCCCACCGAAAGCGACGTGGCAAGGATCACCATGTTGCGCCGGTTCCAGGTCACGTCCGAAAGCATGTTGACCCCCGAGGCCGCGACCATGCCGAACATCACGATCACGCCACCGCCCAGCACATGCTCGGGCATGGTGCGGATCAGCGCGCCGATGACCGGCATGCAGCCCGCGACGATCAGGAACACCGCCCCGATGGTCACCACGTGACGGCTCATCACGCCGGTCATGGCGACAAGGCCCACGTTCTGGCTGAACGAGGTGTTGGGCAAGCCGCCGAACACGCCGCCCACAGCAGTGCCCAGACCATCGGCAAAGGTCGCGCCGCTGATTTCGCGGTCGCTCGCCTCGCGCCCGGCGCCGCCCTTGGTGATCCCGTTGACATCGCCCACCGTCTCGATCGCCGAGACCACCGCCATGAAACACATGCCGATCACGATGGCCCAGTTGATTTCCCAGCCGTATTTGAACGGCATCGGCACCTCGAACCAGGCGGCATTGCCGATATTGGCGAAACTGACCTGCCCCATGACCAGCGCGACGAAATACCCGGCAAGAATGCCCAGGAACACCGCCGCGATCGAAATGAACCCACGGGCAAAGAACTTGAGCAGCAGCGTCACCACCACCACCACCAGCGCGGGCAGCCAGTATTGCAGCGTGCCGAACCCCGCTGCCAGCCCCGAACTGCGCGGGTCAAGCTCGACCGGAACCCGCGCCGCCCCCGCCGCCGATTGCAGGTGGATGGCGTTGTATTTCAAGACCCCGCCCGCCGAATACTGAATGCCGACCTTGACCAGCGCCAGCCCGATCATCAGCACGA
The DNA here is from genome assembly GCA_011389685.1 of Paracoccaceae bacterium. Lineage (GTDB taxonomy): Bacteria > Pseudomonadota > Alphaproteobacteria > Rhodobacterales > Rhodobacteraceae > Aquicoccus. The sequence continues at coordinate 42,450 of JAABTV010000006.1, read as the reverse complement.
TCAGCCCGGTCACCAGCGGCGGCAGGGCAAAGCGGATGCGCCCGACGAAAAAGCCGAGGCAGAAATGAAAGATGCCGCCCAGCACCACCCCGGTCATCAACCCGCCGAGGCCCGCCGTGCCCAGCCCCGCCACCGCCGGGATCATGATCGGCACAAAGGCGAACGACGTGCCCTGCACGATCGGCAGGCGCGCGCCCACCGGCCCCATGCCGATGGTCTGGATCAGCGTCGCAACCCCGGCGAACAGGATCGACATCTGGATCAGGTAGCTCATGTCGGGAAAGCCCAGCGCCCCCTGGTCCGAGCCAAACCCGATCCCCGCCGCGCCGGCCACGATGATCGTGGGTGTCACGTTCGACACGAACATCGCCAGCACATGCTGAATGCCCAGCGGCACCGCCCGCGCCAGCGGCGGCATGTAATCCGGGTTGCGCAACTGCTCCTGCGTCCCGATCGAGGTCGTCACCATGTCTGTTTCCTCTCCTGTTGTCCGGCCGTTCTCTTTCGGCGGCCTAGATATTGTTGGCAATCATGACGCGTTGCCGATGCGTGTCCACATTTGACTGACTTTGCGTGCCCGGAACGGCGGCGAAGCCGCCCGGGCAGCACACGGCCGCCCCCCGGCCGGGTGCTTTAGATGGGGTGCGCCCCGGTCCGGTCGAAGGATGACGTTGTGGGATAAAGTGCATGGCGCTGATGTAATGAGCACCCGACCGCGGCCATGTGCTGCCCTCTCGTTTGACATGGATCGCCGCCGATTTGCTGCGGTCCACCCTGATCTTGCGTGAAAGGAAGCCACCCTTCCGGCGCAAGTTTGCCTTGAGGGGCGGATTTCATGCTGAAATCTGTGGTGCGTCATGATCGTCAACCCATCTTAGATGTCCACCATGATCGGCGGGTCCAATACATGTTCTTCCAGGTTCGCACCTTCCCCGATCCGGTCCAGCACCGCGAAAAGCCCCGGATCGTGCAGCGGCGTCAGAACCCCGTGCCAGGTGCCGCGATGGAAATTCACCCCCTGATCGCCACCCGCGACAAAGGCGCGGGGCTGGCCGGGCTGACCATCCGCATCCGGTGCCACGATCACCAGCCACGCGCGCCCATGCATCGGCAGGAACGCCTGGCTGCCCTCGGGGTGACGCTCCAGCAGGTCGAGCCGATAGGGAAGCGCCCGCGCCTCGGCACGGAATATTGACAACCCCGCCCGCCCCCCGGGGCCGAAATCGAGCCGCGCGCGGTCATGCCAGCGCCCGCACTTCCCGCGATTGATGATCCGGTCGGGATCGCCCACCGCCTCCAGCACGTCGCCGAACGGCGCGAACGCCTCTGCCGTCAACGCTTCGGCCCGGATGCGCCTCATCCGCCCACCTTCAGCGGCACATGCCGGTTCACGTCCTTGTAAAGCAGATAGCGGAAATCCGCCTCGCCCTCGGCGATGCAGGCCTGCGGGCAAAAGGCGCGCAGCCACATGAAATCGCCCGGCCCCACATCCACCCAATCCCGGTTGAGCAGGTATTTCGCCCGCCCCTGAAGCACGTAAATGCCATGCTCCATCACGTGGGTCTCGGCAAAGGGAATGCGCCCGCCGGGCCGGAAGGTCACGATGTTGAGATGGCAATCATGGCGCAGGTCATGCGGATCGACAAACCGCGTCGTGCCCCATTTGTCGGTGCCGGGCATCCAGTCCACGGCGATATCGCGCTCGTTGGTGACAAACGCATCCGGACGCCCCACCCCCGGCGCCCCGACCCAATGCTTGCGAATCCAGTGAAAGCCAAGCGGATCGGGCCCCGGGTTGTGCAGCCACCAATCCGCCCCTGCCGGGATATAGGCATATCCGCCCGGCCCGATCTGGTGCGGTTCGCCGTCAATGGTCAGCTGCGCCCGCCCCTCGGCCACGAACAGGATCGCCTCGGCGCCCGCGTCCGGCTCGGGCGTGTCGCTGCCACCCCCCGGCGCCACCTCGACCGCGTATTGCGCGAAACTCTCGGCAAATCCGGTCATGGGCCGCGCCAGAATCCAGGCGCGGGTGTGGCTCCAGCCGGGCAACAGGCTCGCCACGATATCGCGCATGGTGATCGCGGGGATCACCGCATAGGCCTCGGTAAAGACCGCCTTACCTTCGGGATTCACCGACTGGTCCGGCAATCCGCCGGGGGGAAAGGCATAGCTCACAACATCTCCTCCAGCCTCAGCCGCGCAATGCGCTCGACCTGTGCGCAGGCCTCCTCGAACTCGACCCCGGTCGGGTTGGCGATCCGCCGCTCGAACGCGGCGAGAATCCCGGCCTTGTCATGGTCGCGCACCGCGATGATGAAGGGAAACCCGTGTTTCTCGACATAGGCAGTGTTCAACTCGCCAAACCGCGCGCGTTCCGCATCGGTCAAGGCATCCAGCCCCGCGCTGGCCTGTTCCGCCGTGCTTTCGGCCGTCAACCGTGCCGCCGCGGCCAGCTTGCCGGCAAGATCCGGATGCGCCCGCAGAACCCCCATCCGCTCGGCGTCACTGGCCGTGCGGAACACCCGCGCCAGCGCGTTATGCAGCCCCGCCGCCCGGTCATGCGCGGGGCCAAGCTCCAAGTCCCAGGCCCGTTCGGCGATCCAGGGCGAATGCTCGAACACCCCGCCGAACCGCTCCACGAAATCCGGGCGCGTCATCGCGCTGGGCCGTTCGCGCCGTTGATGCGGATGCACCTTCGCCCAATGCCGCGCGACGTCGATCCGCCGCGGGCACCACACCCCGTCGAACCGCCCGATATAGTCGAGAAACCGCGCCAGCCCGGCGATCTTGCCCGGCCGCCCGATCAGGCGGCAATGCAGGCCGACGCTCATCATCGCGGGCCGGCCTTCCTTGCCCTCGTGATAAAGCGTGTCGAACGCATCGCGCAGGTAGGAATAGAACTGCGCGCCGGTGATATATCCCGGCGCGGTGGCAAACCGCATGTCATTGGCTTCAAGCGTGTAGGGGATGATCAACTGATCCCGCGCGCCGACCTCCAGCCAATAGGGCAGGTCGTCGTCATAGGTATCGCTGACATACTCGAACCCGCCCTCTTCGGCGACGAGCCGCACCGTGTTCTCGCTGCACCGCCCGGTATACCAGCCGCGCGGCCGCTCCCCCACCACCTCGGTATGAAGCCGCACCGCCTCGGCAATCGCCGCGCGTTCGTCCTCGGGCGCCATGTCCCTGTGCTCGACCCATTTGAGCCCGTGCGACGCGATCTCCCACCCGGCCTCCTTCATCGCCTCGACCTGCTCGGGGCTGCGCGCCAATGCGCTGGCCACGCCATAGATGGTCAGCGGGATGCCCGCCCCGGTGAAAAGGCGATGCAGCCGCCAGAACCCGGCCCGCGCGCCGTATTCATAGATCGACTCCATGTTCCAGTGCCGCTGCCCGGGCCAAGGCGCCGCCCCCGCGATATCCGACAGGAACGCCTCGGACCCCGCATCGCCATGCAGAACGCAATTCTCGCCCCCCTCTTCATAGTTGAGCACGAATTGCACGGCGATCCGGGCCGCGCCCGGCCATTGCGGATCGGGCCGATCGGCCCCGTATCCGATCATGTTGCGGGGGTAACGGTTCATCGGATTTCCTGTCATGACACGGCCCTTTTACGGCACAGATGAATCATCTGTTATCAAAAAAAGACGAAAGCACTTTTCATTTTCTGCCAGAGCCTGAAAATCAGCCTTTCGTGTTGGTCGTCTGACGAAAGGTTCCCGATCTTGGGGGGGTGGTTGCGACAGGCGGCAATGCGGACATTGCAAGCTGTGAACGTTTTGAGTGACCACGCCTCAAAAAATCGCTATGTTAACCAAGTCAAGAATGGCTTGGGTGGCGATGGCTCTATGATCTTCGAAAGCTGGTTCTGGAAACGCGAGCTAGCGGGCTTGATTTCTGAACTCGAAGCTTGGGGGCCTCGACATATTCGGGATTTCAAGGAAGATTTCTGGCACGGCGAAAGCGGCTTTCGGGTTGAACGGTCGTTTTTTCATTCCGCAATGGCTGTGCGGAGGCTCATCGACAGCAACAAGGTAACAGACCGTATAACGGGGAAATCTTTTTCTCTTGAGGCATATAGGGCGAGAGCGCAAGGACCGCACACGGGGCGATCAATCCTCGGTTCAGTAGATATTCTAGAATGGTTCGAGATGAACAATGCCGAGAGGATAAACATGTCTCCATACAAGCTGGCTTCAGAAATCTTGCACTCGTTCACGCTCGAATTTCTGGCGAATGAAGCAGAGACCGATATTGACTCAATCCTCGTCGCGTCCGAACGCAACCAATTCGTACGAGCTGTCGCAATCCCCCGCACGACATGGGTCGACCTATTGTGTTCGATCGTCGATGATAGGGTGGAAGGGATGACAATCGAAGCCACGGCGAATGGTGGCGAGCCGAAGGTTCAAATTTATTGAACACCTAGCCAGGTCTGCCAATGCGCGACCAGCTGGTTTGTCCAAATGCTGTGCATAGCCGTCACAGGGACGCCGTGCAGCATTCGTCAGAATGGGCTCCAAGCCGACATAGGGTATCTTGTGTCAGGTGGCGAACACCAGGTGTCGCTTGCGTTAACCATTCCGGCGCTCGGCCCCTGACCCATCCCCCGGCAGCCGGATGTCAGCCGGGCGGCAGCCGGATGTCACCCCCCCAATTCCCGCCGGGAATTCCTGTTAACCGGACGGGGCGGTGGCTTAACCTTCCCCTCGACAGTCGCCCCGCCGGGCGTTAGAAAACGCCGGTTATGGCCAAGGAAAAAACCAATCCCAACTACAAGGTCGTTGCGGAAAACCGCCGCGCGCGCTTCGATTTCGCGATCGAGGAAGACCTCGAATGCGGCATCGTCCTGCAAGGCTCCGAGGTCAAGTCGCTGCGTCAGGGTGGCGCCAATATCGCCGAATCCTATGCCCATGTGGACAATGGCGAACTGTGGCTGGTCAACAGCTATGTCGCCCCCTACGAACAGGCCAAGACCTTTGGCCATGACGAGAGGCGCAAGCGCAAGCTGTTGGTTTCACGCAAGGAACTGGCCCGGCTCTGGAACGCGACCCAGCGCAAGGGGATGACGCTCGTGCCGCTGGTGCTCTATTTCAACCATCGTGGAATTGCCAAGATCAAGATCGGCATCGGCAAGGGCAAGAAGGCCCATGACAAGCGCGAGACCCAGGCCAAGCGCGACTGGAACCGCCAGAAACAGCGCCTCCTGCGCCACGGCGGATAGTCGGGCGATTCGCCCAGCCCTCCGGCGCCTTGCGCGCGTGGTTAAGACATTGACAGGATCTCCCCGGCAGAATGGCCCATGCGGCGGCGCGATCACGGAATAATTCCGCGTCCCCGTGTCCGCCGGCCCCCCACCGGCGTCCGGCCTTGTCAGTTTCGCCCCCCCGCGCTAGTCATGACGTGAACCGCATTGGGGGCACACATGGCGCAAGACGATCCCGGAACCCTGGTCTCGACCGAATGGCTCGCGGCCCATCTCAAGGACCCTGACCTCCGGGTGCTCGACGGCACCTGGTACATGCCCGGCGACCCGCGCGACGCCAGGGCCGAATACGAGGCCGCGCATATCCCCGGCGCACGGTATTTCGATATCGACGACATTGCCGATGCGCGCTCCGACCTGCCGCACATGGCCCCGCCGGTCGAGAAATTCATGAGCCGTCTCAGGGGTTTGGGTGTTGGCGACGGGCATCAGGTGGTGGTCTATGATGCGCACGGGCTGCAAACCGCGGCGCGGGTCTGGTGGCTTTTCCGCCTGATGGGGCAAGAGGATGTCGCGGTGCTCGATGGCGGCTTCCCCAAGTGGCTGGCCGAGGGGCGCGAGGTCGAAGACCTGCCCCCGGTGATCCGCGACCGCCACATGACCGCGCGGCGCCAGAACCAGTTGGTCAAGGACGTGACGCAGGTTTCCGCCGCCTCCAAGCTGGGCGAGTATGAGATAATAGACGCGCGCTCCGCCGGGCGTTTCGCCGGCACCGATCCCGAGCCATGGCCCGGCCTGCGCCCCGGCCACATTCCGGGATCGAAAAACCTGCCCTTCCCCGATTTGCTCAACGAAGACAAGACGATGAAAGACCCCGACGAACTGCGGGCGATCTTCGACAAGGCCGGCGTGGACCTCACGAAACCCGCGATCACCTCCTGCGGGTCGGGTGTCACCGCCTGCGTCGTCGCCCTTGCGATGGCGCGGATCGGCAAGAAGGACTGGTCGGTCTATGACGGGTCATGGTCCGAATGGGGCGCCTTTCCCACCTTGCCTGTCGAGACCGGAGACAGCTGATGTTCAACGCCCTGACGCAACAACCCGTCGACAAGATCATGCAGCTCATGCACATGTTCCGCGAGGACCCGCGCGAAGACAAGATCGACCTCGGCATCGGCGTCTACCGCAACGCCAAAGGCGTGACGCCGGTCATGCGCGCGGTGAAGGCCGCCGAGAAAACCCTTTGGGAAAAACAGGATACCAAGGCCTATGTCGGCCTTGCGGGTGATCCCGCGTTTGCCGACGCGATGGCGGCGCTGGTGCTGGGCGATGCGGTGCCACGCGACCGGGTGGCCGCCGTCGCCACGCCCGGCGGCACCGGCGCGGTGCGCCAGGCGTTCGAGCTGATGCTGATGGCCAACCCCGGGGCGCGCGTTTTCGTCAGCGACCCGACCTGGCCCAACCACATCGGAATCCTCAACTATCTCGGAATCGAGATCGTCACCTACCGCTATTTCGACTTCGAAACCGGCGCGGTGGATTTCGCCGGGATGATGGAGGATCTGGGCCAGTTGCGCGCCGGTGACGTGGTGCTTTTGCATGGCTGCTGCCACAACCCGACCGGCGCCAACCTGACCCTGCCGGAATGGCGACAGGTGGTCGAGCGGCTCAACGCCGCCGGGGCCGTGCCGATGATCGACCTCGCCTATCAGGGCTTTGGCGACGGGCTCGATGCCGACGCGGCGCCCACACGGCTGGTGGCCGCGTCCTGTCCTGAAACCCTCATCGCGGCCAGTTGTTCCAAGAATTTCGGGGTTTATCGCGAACGCACCGGCATCCTGATGGCGGTCAGCCACGACCCCGCATCCAGAGCTCTGGCACAGGAAAATCTGACCTCTCTCAACCGCATGAACTATTCCTTCCCGCCCGACCATGGCGCGCGGGTGGTGACGATGATCCTCACCGACGACAAGCTGCGCACCGACTGGATGGCCGAGCTCGAAGACACCCGCCTCGGCATGCTCCGCCTGCGTGAGGCGCTGGCGAGCGAATTGCGGGAGTTGTCGGGCAGCGACCGGTTCGGCTTTCTCGCGCAGCATCGCGGCATGTTCAGCCTGCTGGGCACCACGCCCGAGAAGGTCGAGCGTCTGCGCAGCGAACACGGCATCTACATGATCGGCGATTCGCGCATGAACATCGCCGGCCTCAACGATCGCACTGTGCCGATCCTCGCTCGCGCGATCCTCGACGTCGGGATCTGAGGCTCAGTTCATCAACCCGGCATGGCGCATCGCATCGTCGATGCGCGCCTTGACACCCTCTGTCACCGTGGTGAGCGGCAGGCGCACCTCGTCGCTGCACAGGCCCAGCCGTGACATCGCGTATTTCGCCCCGGCCAGCCCGGGTTCGAGGAAGATCGCGACATGCAGCGGCATGAGCCGGTCCTGATAGCCCAATGCGGCGGCATAATCCCCGGCCAGCGTCGCTTCCTGGAACTCGGAACAGAGCTTGGGCGCGACATTGGCGGTGACCGAGATACAGCCTACCCCGCCATGCGCATTGAAGCCCAGCGCGGTGGCATCCTCGCCCGAGATCTGGATGAAATCGGTGCCACAGGTGATCCGCGTCAGCGGCACACGGGCCAGATCGCCGGTGGCATCCTTGACCCCCACGATGCGCGGCAGCCTGGCCAGTTCGCCCATGGTGTCGGGCATCATGTCCACGACCGACCGGCCCGGGATATTGTAGATGATGATCGGCAGGTCACAGGACTCGTGCACGGCGGTGAAATGGGCGATCATGCCCTGCTGGGTCGGCTTGTTGTAATAGGGCGTGACCACGAGGATCGCATCCGCGCCCACGCTTTCGGCATGTTTGGCAAAGCGGATCGCCTCGAACGTGTTGTTCGACCCGGCCCCGGCAATCACCGGCACCCGCCCGTCGGCGGCCTTGACCACCTCCTCGATGACCTGCTCATGCTCGCGATGGGTCAGGGTGGGGCTTTCGCCGGTGGTGCCGACCGGCACGATCCCGTGCGAGCCTTCGGCGATATGCCACTCGACCAGTTTCTTGAGCGTCTCGATATCCAGCTCGCCGTTCTTGAACGGCGTGACCAGGGCAGGAATTGACCCTTTGAACATGGCGACGCTCCTTTCTTCAATGACGGGCGGCTGGCCCGGCTCTCCTCCGACGCATTGGCGCGTGAAACTTGCGGCCCTGCCGGGTTTGTGAATTGAAGGCAGGAGTGCAGGCGCTATGCTGGGCCTGTCTATCCGGATTCATGCGAGGAAATGCAAGGGATGTTGCGGCTGGCTGCGTTGATTTTGTGCCTTTCCGCACTGGCCGGAGAGGTCATGGCCGAGCCGCCCCGCGCCCCGCGCCCCTTGGCCAGCGCCCTGCACGCGTCGCAGCGGGGCGACTGGGTGCGCGCCGCGGAACTGGCCGCGCGGGACGGGCCGGCGGCGGTGTCGCTGATCGAATGGTATCGCCTGCGCGCCGGGCGGGGCAGCCCGGACGAGGTTCTCGGCTTTCTTGACAACCATGCACACTGGCCCGGCCTCGACCTCTTGCGCCGGCGCAGCGAGATTGCCTTTGCAACCGCCGCGGACGACCAGGTTCTGGCCTATTTCGACGGGCATCGGCCGCAAACCGGACGCGGTGTCCTGCGCCATGCGCGGGCGCTGGCCGAGGCGGGGGCCGTGGGCGATGCGCAGGCCGAACTGGTGCTGGCATGGCGCAGTTTCCACCTGAGCGCCGAGGAACACGCCGATTTCCTGGCGCGTCATGGCGAACTGCTCGCCCGCCATCACGAGGCCCGGCTCGACATGGCGCTCTGGCGCGGGATGGAAAGCGATGTGCGCCTCATGCTGCCGCTGGTGGATGAGGGCTGGCGCGCGCTGGCCGCCGCGCGGCAGGGGCTGCGCGCGGGCGCGGGCAATGTTGATACCCTGATCGAAGCCGTCCCCGCGGCGTTGCAGGGCGATCCCGGCCTTGCCTATGAACGCTTCCTCTGGCGCCTCGGCAAGGGCCTGCGCGACGAGGCCATCGCGCTTTTGCTCGAACGCAGCGCAACCGCAACGCTTGGCGAGCCAGGCCGCTGGGCCGGCTGGCGGCGCAACCTTGCGCGTGGGGAAATGCGGGCGGGCAACGCCGATCCTGCCTATCGGATCGCCACCAATCACGGGCTGATCGAAGGCGCCTCATTTGCCGATCTCGAATGGCTGGCCGGATATGTCGCGCTCACCCAACTGGACAATCCGGCCCGCGCGCTCGCGCATTTCCGCGCCTTCACCGGCGCCGTTGACACGCCCATCTCGCTTGGGCGGGCTGGCTATTGGCTGGGCCGCGCCTACGCGGCGCTGGGGGACGCCCCGACCGCGCAGGTGGCCTATGCCGAAGGCGCCAGATACCAGACCAGCTTTTACGGGCTGCTGGCGGCGGAAAAGGCGGGGATCGCCCCGCCGGTCGAACTCGGGGGGGCCGAGTATTTCCCGGCATGGCAACAGGCCGGTTTCGCCGACAGCGACCTCGTGAACGTGGTCGAACTGGCCCTGGCGATGGGCAACCTGACGCTGGCAGAATGGTTTGTCCTGCAACTGGCCGAAGGTCAGGATCGCAAGGTCATCGGACAGATCGGCAACATGGTCGAGGATCTGGGCGCCACCTATCCCGAGGCCGCGCATCTGGCCGTGATGCTGGGCAAATCCGCGGCGCGCCGGGGGATCGTCCTGCCCGGCCCCTATTATGCCCTGCACCCGATGAAGGACATGGCCCACCCCGTGCCGACCGAACTGGCCCTCGCCATCGCGCGGCGCGAAAGCGAATTCGATCCGGGCGTGGCCAGCGGCGTCGGTGCGCAGGGGCTGATGCAACTGATGCCGGCCACGGCGCGCGAAGTGGCGGGCGGCCTTGGCCTCGATCACGATCCGGCGCGCGTGTTTACCGATTGGCGCTATAACGCGACCCTTGGCAGCGCCTATCTCGCCCGGCTCGCGCGTCGGTTCGATGGCAATGTCGTCATGGTTTCGGCAGGCTATAACGCCGGGCCGGGCCGTCCGCTCCGCTGGATGCGCGAGCGTGGCGACCCGCGCCAGGGCGAGATCGACGTGATCGACTGGATCGAGCATATCCCGTTCCGCGAAACCCGCAATTACGTGATGCGTGTGGCCGAATCGCTGCCCGTCTATCGCGCCCGGCTGGGGCATGATCCGCTCCCCGAACCGTTCAGCCGCGAACTGGTGGGCTCAAGCGTTCTGCCGCTCCCGCCAGAGGGTGAATAGCCCCGCTCCCACGATCAGCCCGGCCCCCAGCGCCACGTTCAGTTTCACCACCTCGCCAAAGATCATCACTCCGATCACCGAGGCAAAGACCAGTTGCAGATAGGCAAAGGGCTGCACCGCGCTGGCCTCGGCCACCTCATAGGTCTTGATCAACAGCCAGTGCCCCAACGCGCCGGTGATGCACAGAACCCCCATCCATCCCCAGTCGCCGGTGATCATCGGCTCCCACGACCAGACGCCGATCACGGTCATCATCATCGCCCCCATCGTGCCGGTCCAGAAAAACGAGGTCGCCGTGCTGTCGCGCCGCGCCGCAAAGCGGGTGAGAAGCCCGTAAAGCGCAAACAGAAGCGCGGCGACAAGCGGCACCACCGCCTCGACGGCGAACACCCCGAAGCCCGGGCGCAGGATGATCAGCACGCCGACAAACCCCACCGCGATCGCCACCCAGCGCCGCCAGCCGACCCGCTCGCCCAGGATCGGCCCCGAAAGGGCCGCGATCAGAAGCGGATAGCAGGTAAAGACCGCGTGACTCTCGACCAGGCCAAGCAGGGTAAAGGCAAGGATCATCACGCAGATTTCCGTGGCCAGAAGCAGCCCGCGAAAGACCTGGAGGAACGGCTGTGTCGTGGCGGCGGCGGCGCCGATCCCGCCCGCCTTGCGCCGGGCCACCGCGATGACGAAGGCGGCAAAGAACCAATAGCGGATCATCACCACCATCAGAACGTTGTATTCCCCGGCAAGGTGCCGCGAGATCCCATCCTGCGCCGCGAAGACGAATGTGGTCGCGATCATCAGGAGAATGCCGAGGCGGGTGTTCTGCTCGATCATCTCAGGGCATCCTTGCTTTGGTCATATGGCGTTTGCGGCCATAGCCCGGTCGGCGCGTCACCTCGAAACCGGCCGATTGCAGCGCACGGCGCACATGCCCCGCGGCGGTATAGGTCGCTGCCGTGCCGCCCGGCGTGGTATGCGCGGCCACCGCCTGCATCAGGTCTGCCCCCCACAGTTCCGGGTTCCGTGCGGGCGAGAACCCGTCGAGAAACCACGCATCGGCCCGCCCCGGCCAGCGCGGCAGCGTCGCGCGCGCATCACCCTCGATGATCTCGACGTGCAGATCGGGCAGATCGACCACCGGGCCGGATGCAAATGCGTCAAGAAACTCGGCGCTTTCCGCCGCCAGTTCGGGAAAACCCGCATGCGCCGCGCGCATGTCGTCAAGGTCCACTGGAAACGCCTCGAAACTGGTGAAATGCAGACGCCCGGCGCGCGCGCTCTCGCGCCAGAGCCGCAACAGCGCCAAAAGGTTGAGCCCTGTGCCGAAGCCCAGTTCGGCCACGTGAAACCCGTCGCAGAGCCGCGCGGCAAGATCGTTGCCGTCAAGGAAGACATGGCACGTCTCGGCCAGCCCGTTGTCGAGGCTGTAATAGGGATCGTCGAACCGGGTCGAGACCGGCACCTTGCCGTCGCGCCATTCAAGTTCCGCACTCTGGCCCATTGCGCTCTGATCCCCTAAACCCCCCTGAACGGCGGGACAATGAAGACAGAGGGACGCTTTGGCAATGGTCGACGTAACGATCCGCGGGGCGGGCATTTTCGGCCTCTCCATCGCGTGGGAATGTCTCACACGCGGGGCGACGGTGCGCGTCGTCGATCCGAACGGGCCGGGGGCCGGGGCCTCGGGCGGGGTGGTCGGCGCGCTGGCCCCGCATGTGCCGGAAAACTGGAACGACAAGAAGGCGTTTCAACTGCAAAGCCTTCTGGGGGCGCAAGATTTCTGGGCCGGGGTCGCCGCCGCCGGGGGCACCTCGCCCGGTTACGCCCGTTTGGGGCGGCTTCAGCCGGTGCTGGACGACAACGCCCTAGCTCTGGCCCGTGCGCGCAAAGCCACCGCCGGCGCCCTGTGGCAGGGCCACGCCGAATGGCGGGTGATCGCGGCCGACAGCGCTGCCGACTGGGCACCGCACAGCCCGACCGGCTGGCTCATCCACGACACGCTCACCGCGCGCATCCATCCGCGACAGGCGGTCCGTGCGCTGGTGGCCGCGATCCGCGCGAAAGGCGGTGAGTTGACCGACACGGCAAGCGACGAGGGCGCGGTGATCTGGGCCGCCGGCACATGGGATCTGGACCGGATCAGCGCCGCACTCGGGCGCATGGTGGGCAATGGCGTCAAGGGGCAGGCCGCGCTCTTCGCGCTCGATGCCCGCGACCGGCCGCAGGTCTTTGCGGATGGCGTTCACATCGTGCCCCACGCGGATGGCACCGTGGCCGTTGGCTCTACCAGTGAACGCGACTACGACCATCCCGAAAGCACCGATGAACGGCTCGACGCGGTGATCGCCAAGGCCATCGCCGTCATGCCCGTGCTCGCTGGCGTGCGGATCATCGAGGCCTGGGCCGGCCTGCGCCCCCGTGCCAAGAGCCGCGCACCCATGCTGGGCCGCCACCCGCTCGCCCCGGATCAGTTCATCGCCAATGGCGGCTTCAAGATCGGGTTCGGCATGGCCCCCGGCGTGGCGCGCGCCATGGCCGATCTGGTGCTTGACGGGCGCGATACGATCCCCGAAGGCTTCCGCCCCGAAGCCTCGCTCTGAGACTCAGACCTCGGCTTCGGCCTGCATGCATTGCCGCCCGTCCGGGCCGCGCACCCAAAGCGCAGGGCCCGTCCGGCACAGCGTCGCGGTCTCATGATGCATGAGCGGCGCCGTCGCCCGGAACGCGAACCCCCTGAGCGGGCCAAGCGCATCCTGCGCCATCAGCATCAGAAGCTGTGCCAGAAGCGGGCCGTGCACGACAAGCCCGTCATAGCCCTCGACCGCGCGGGCATAGCTCTCGTCATAATGGATGCGGTGGCCGTTGAAGGTCAGCGCGGAATAGCGAAACAGCATTGTTGAATCGAAAGTCACGCTCGTCGCTTGCTCTTCCCCCACGGGTGCGACGGGGCGCGTGGGCTGGGGCCGGCCCGGCGCCGGCTCCTCGCGATAGACCAGATCCTGCCATTCGGTCACGCAAAGCGTGCCGCCCTGCCGGATCTCGTGGCGCAGCGTGACAAAGGCCAGCGGCCCGCTCCGCCCGTCCTTGCAGTTGGTGGTTTCAACAGTGCTGCGTTTCTCGGCCGCCTCTCCCGCGACCAGCGGCGCATGAAATCGCAGCCGCCCGCCGGCCCACATCCGCCGCGGCAGGCCCATGTCGGGTATGAGCCCGATTCCGGTGCGTGGATGCGCGTCCCGCCCAAGCTCATGCGGTGGCCGGGCCTCCCAGAAATAAAGTTGATGAAAGAACGGCGGCAGTTCGTCGCCCGGTTTCACACCCCCCGCACGGCCCAGAACCGCCAGCATCGCCGAGGCCCGCGCCGGGTCGATCACGTCGCCCTGGAGGTGTGCATGAGACATGTCGGGCTGCATGCGCCACAGAATAGGCAAGCGCCGCAGCACAGGCAACGCGAGAAGCGGTCTTGTATGCCAGATGATCACAGATCGAAACCGCGGTGGCAGGCCACGTTGACAGGATTTCAGGCTTGGGTGACAAGGAACAAAAACGCAAAGGGCAGTCTCCATGAAAATCGCCATGATCGGCACGGGTTATGTCGGCCTTGTCTCGGGAATCTGCTTTTCCGATTTCGGTCACGATGTCGTTTGTGTCGACAAGGATCCGCGCAAGATCGAAATGCTGGAGCGTGGGGAAATACCGATCTACGAACCCGGCTTGCAGCCGCTGATGAGCAAGAATGTGGAAGCCGGGCGTTTGTCCTTCACGCTCGATCTGAGCGCGGCGGTCAAGGGCGCCGATGCCGTCTTCATTGCCGTGGGCACACCGACACGGCGCGGCGACGGGCATGCCGATCTGAGCTATGTCATGGCCGCGGCCCAGGAGATCGCGATGGCTGCCGATCGCTATACCGTGATCGTCACCAAATCGACCGTTCCCGTTGGCACGAACCGCCAGGTCAAACACACGATCCGCAAGGCGAACCCGGATCTGGAATTCGACGTGGCGTCAAACCCGGAATTCCTGCGCGAAGGGGCGGCGATCGACGATTTCATGAAACCCGACCGGGTGATCGTCGGGGTGCAGAGCGATCGCGCCGCCGAAGTCATGGCCAATATCTATCGCCCGCTTTATCTGCGGGATTTCCCGATCATCACCACCGATCTGGAAAGCGCCGAAATGATCAAATACGCGTCGAACGGGTTTCTGGCGACCAAGATCACCTTCATCAACGAGATTGCGGCGCTATGCGAACGGGTCGGCGCGGATATCAAGGCGGTGTCAAGGGGGATGGGGCTTGACGGACGGATCGGCAACAAGTTCCTGCATGCCGGCCCCGGATATGGCGGCAGTTGTTTCCCAAAGGATACAAGGGCACTGGCGCGCATCGGTCAGGAAAACGCGGTCCCCATGCAGATCGTCGAGACCGTCATAACGGTCAATGACGAAATCAAGCGCCGCATGATCGACAAGGTGGCGGACCTTTGCGACGGTTCCTTCAACGGCAAGACGATCGCCGTTCTCGGCGTGACCTTCAAGCCGAACACCGACGACATGCGCGAGGCGCCCAGCCTGACCATCATTCCGGCCATGATCGGCGGGGGCGCCAAGGTGCGGGTCTGCGATCCGCAAGGCCATGGCGAGGGCGACGTCCTCTTGCCGGGGGTTCAGTGGGTGGCGGACGCCTACAAGGCGGCGCAGAATGCCGATGTGCTGGTCATTCTGACCGAATGGAACGAGTTTCGCGCGCTCGATCTGAAACGTCTCGCAAAACGGATGCGAACAGCCAAACTCGCCGATCTGCGGAACATCTATGACTGGAAAGCCGCGCGCAAGGCCGGGTTCGAGGCTTATGTTTCCACAGGGCGAGGGAATTTCATCGCCGACCCTTGATCGTGCCTGTCCGCCCTTGACATGTGTCGCTTCCGGATCATGGCGCGCCGGCAGGACCTCTCTCACAATTCTATCCCCAAATCATCGTGGTGGCCCTGGCGCCTCGCCGGTCCCCGGTCCCCGTTCACCTGCGGGCGCCGGCGAGATGACGGGACGGGGCGGCCCGGCCCCACGATGCCGGCCCACCCCGGCTCGGGCGCTGCCTGAGCTGCAAGCAGCCTGGGCGAAACGAATTCGATCGAGCGCAACAGCCTCCAAGGGCAGGATTTCCGACGCGATCAATCCGCCCACGGGCTGCGCCTTTCATCCGCGTTGTCCGTTCGCCATCGAGCGATGCCGCGTCGAGCGCCCCGAGATGCGCAAGATCGGCGCGACGCGCGTCGCCTGCCACCTGGCCGAGTGATCCGGCTGCGTCAGGCGACCTGGCGCCCCTGCGACCAGACCGCGCGGATCACCGGCGTGTCGCCCAGGGCCGCCACGCGGATCATATCTCCGCGCAAACCCGGGGCCAGCGCGCCGCGGTCGTCAAGGCCGGTGGCGCGGGCCGGATTGGCGGTGACCGTGGCGATGGCGCGTGGCAGATCGTGCCAGAGCTCGGCCAGCCGAAAGGCCGACAGCAACAGCGCCGCCGGCACGTAATCGGAGGACACGATGTCGAGCAGACCCCGTTCGGCCAGTTCCAGCGCCGAGGCATTGCCCGAATGCGATTCACCGCGAATGATGTTGGGCGCCCCCATCATCACCGCGATACCGCGCTCATGGCAGGCGATCGCGGCCTCGACCGTGGTGGGAAATTCGGCGAATCCGATGCCGTGGCCATGCGACACCGCCACCTGTTCGGGCGTGGTGTCGTCATGGCTGGCCAGGACCGCCCCGTAACGGGCGGCATGGGCCACCGCGCCGGCCTCGTGGGCCGCGCCAAAACGGTCCTGAAGGGTCATCAACTGCGCGACATGGGCGTCGAACTCCGCATCGGTCAGCCCGCGCTTGCGTGCGACATAGGTTTTCAGCTTGTTGATATCGCGAAACTGGCGCTGGCCGGGGGTATGATCCATGAGGCTCACGATGCCGACTCGATCCTCGGGGCCGAAATCGGCCATTTCCTCCAACAGGGTGTCGGAGCAGATCTCGGCGCGCAGATGCAGGAAATGGCTGATCTTCAACACGCCCTGCGCGCGCAGTGCCAGCATTTCATCCGCCAGCCGCCGCGCATAGGGCTCGTAGCGCGCCAGGCCCTCGTGGATCGAGCCGACGCGCAGCGCGTCGAACACGGTGGTGATGCCGGTCGAGGCGAGTTCGCCGTCATGCGCCAGCAGGGCCGCCAGATGCGGCCAGTCGACCGAGGGGCGCGGCTCGATATGGCGTTCGAGATTGTCGGTATGCAGTTCGACCAACCCGGGAACGACGTGATCGCCGCCGCAATCCAGCGCCCCGTCGGGCACATGGCCGCCATCCTCGATGTCGGTGATCACGCCGTCGCTGATCGTGATCCAGCCCCGGATCACCGTGTCGGGCAGGACGAGGCGGGCATTGGCAAGGCAGATGGTGTCTGACATGGGTCTGTCACGGAAGCCTGTCACAGGGCGGGAAAGGATGGGGGAATTCATGTCATATACTCGCTTTGCGGTCTATTACCTGCCACCCCGCGGGGCGCTGGCCGATTTCGGGGCCGAATGGCTGGGCTGGGATGCGCGGCGCGGCCAGGCCGTGGCGCAGCCTGATCTGCCCGGCCTGGGTGACATAACGGTGACGGCGGCGAAATACGGCTTCCACGGCACGCTGAAACCGCCTTTCCGGCTGGCACCGGGATGTTCGCGGGCCGATCTGGAACAGGCCACGGCCCGGTTGGCCGACTCCACCGCGCCCGCAAGCAGCGGGGGGCTGGTCGTTGCGCCGCTGGGCCGGTTCATGGCGCTTGTGCCGCAGGGCGATACCGCCGGGATCGCGCGCGTCGCCGCGACCTGCGTTGCGCAGCTGGACGCGTTTCGCGCGCCGCTGGAGGATGACGAGATGGCGCGGCGGCGCAAGGCCGGGCTGAGCCCTGCGCAGGAGGCGCTGCTGGTCCGCTGGGGCTATCCCTACGTGATGGAGGCGTTCCGCTTTCACCTGACCTTGACCGGCCGGCTTCCCCGGACACAGATCGACATGTGGTCGGAGGTGATCGCCAGCCGGCTTCCGCCGCTGCCCGACGCGTTCGTGCTGGATCGGATCGCCTTGATGGGCGAGCGCCCGGATGGCCGGTTCGAGATGATTCACGCCTTCGCCCTTTCCGGTTGAAGCGCGGCCACGGCCCGGGCCACCGTTTCGGGCAGGGCACCGCCATTGTCGATCGTGATCACGTCCAGCCCCGGCGGCAATGGCGCGGCGGCCCGGGCCAGCCGCTGGGCCACCTGATCGGTGCTTTCCCGGCCGCGACCCGACAGGCGCAGCGCCAGGACCCGGGGATCGGCGGTGACATGCAGGACGCTCAGCGCCGGGAACAGCTCGGCGGCGCGCTCCAGCACCCCGCGCGAAAGGTTGGCCATGCGCGTGGCGCCGCCCCGCACATCGGTGAGAACCTCGGCGGGAATGCCATAGAACAGCCCATGCGCGCCCCAGTGCAGGCAAAAGGCGCCCGCGTCGCGCATGTCCGCGAATTCCGCCTCGCTCACCGCGTCGAAGCTTTCGCCGCCGGCATCGGTCAGACGGGTGATGACCCGGCGCACCGGCACCAGGGCGGGCGC
This sequence comes from Paracoccaceae bacterium, assembly GCA_011389685.1. Taxonomy (GTDB): domain Bacteria; phylum Pseudomonadota; class Alphaproteobacteria; order Rhodobacterales; family Rhodobacteraceae; genus Aquicoccus. The sequence continues at coordinate 24,358 of JAABTV010000006.1, read as the reverse complement.
GGCGGCGGCGATCCCAGCCATGACCGTGTCCTTGCCCACGCCCGATGGCCCCACCACCGCAATCAGCCGCCCGCCGGTCATGCCGCGCGGCCCGGGGCAAAGCCGGTGACGTCGATCTCGCGATCGCAGACCTGGGCCCGAGCCGATTCGTCATGGAAGATCCCGACGATGGCCGCGCCGCGCGCCTTGGCGGTCTCGATCAGGCCGAGCACCACCGCGCGGTTGGCGGTATCGAGGCTTGCGGTGGGTTCGTCGAGCAACAGCGCCGGATAGTCCCGCACGAAGCCGCGCGCGATGTTCACGCGCTGCTGTTCCCCGCCTGAAAAGGTGGTGGGCGACAGCTCCCACAATGGCTCGGGGATGTTGAGCCGGGCCAGCATCGCGGCGGCCCGGTCGCGGGCCCGGGATTCGTCCATCCCGAGGGCGCGCAGCGGCTCGGCCACCACATCGAGGGTGGGAACGCGCGGCACGACGCGCAGGAACTGGCTGACATAGCCGAGCGTCTCGCGGCGCAGGCGGATGATCTCGCGCGGCTGGGCGCGCGCCACGTCCAGATCGCCGACAAGGATGCTGCCCCCGGCGGTCAGGTAATTGCCATAGATCATCCGCATCAGCGTGGATTTGCCGGCACCCGAGGCCCCGACCAGCGCCACGCATTCGCCCGCACCCACTGTCAGGTTGGCCCCTTCCATAACCGGGATCACCGCACCGCCCTGATTGTGCAGGGTGAAGGTCTTGGACAGGTTCTCGATCTTGATCATCTTTTCCATCCTTCCGGATACCGGCCGCGGGTCATGACCATGGCCTCAAACCTGCAACACGCTGGAGACCAGCAATTGCGTATAGCCGTGCTGCGGATCATCCAGCACCTGATCGGTCAGCCCCTGTTCGACGACATGGCCCGATTTCATCACCATCAACCGATCCGCCAGCAGCCGCACGACGGCCAGATCGTGGGTCACGATGATCGCCGACAGGCCCATGTCGCGCACCAGCCCGCGCATCAGGTCGAGCAGCCGCGCCTGCACGCTGACATCGAGACCCCCGGTGGGTTCGTCCATGAACACCAGCCGCGGCCCGGTGACCAGGTTGCGCGCGATCTGCAACCTTTGCTGCATGCCGCCGGAAAAGGTGCCGGGGCGGTCGTCGATACGGTCGGGGGCGATCTCGACCCGGCCCAGCCAGTCGGTGGCGGCGGCGCGGATGTCGCCGTAGTGGCGCGCTCCCACGGCCATCAGCCGCTCGCCCACGTTGCCGCCCGCCGAAACCCCCACGCGCAGACCGTCGCGGGCATTCTGGTGGACAAAGGCCCAGTCGGTGCGCCCCAACATGCGGCGTTCGGGTTCGGACATGGTGACGGTGTCACGCGGCCCGTCGCGCCGTGTGTCGAAGATCACCGCACCCGCGTCGGGGCGCAGATGCCCGGCCATGCACCCCAGCAGCGTGGATTTGCCCGAGCCGCTTTCGCCCACGATGCCCATCACCTCGCCGGGAAACAGATCGAAGGACACATCGGCGCAGCCCAGATGCGCGCCATAGCTCTTGGTCAGATCCCGGACCGACAGAAGCGGCGCCGGAGCCGCCTGCGCAGCAAGATTTTTCGGAAAAATCTTGGCAAAATTCTTTGAAGAATTTTGGGCGTCGGTCATGCTGCGTCCTTTCCACGATGGCCGGCTGCCTGACGTTGCCCGCAGAAATCGGTGTCGGAACAGACGAACATCCGCCGGCCCGCATCATCCATGATCACCTCGTCGAGATAACTGTCGGTTGCCCCGCACAGGCCGCAGGGATGGTCGGCCTTGCTGGCTTCGAACGGGTGGTCCTCGAAATCCAGGCTGACGACCCGCGTGTAGGGCGGCAGCGCATAGATCCGCTGTTCGCGCCCGGCTCCGAAGAGCTGAATGGCGGGACAGTCGCCGAGTTTGGGGTTGTCGAATTTCGGGATCGGCGAGGGATCCATCACATAGCGCCCTTCGACCTGCACCGGATAGGCATAGGATGTCGCGATATGGCCATGACGGCTGATATCCTCGTAGAGCTTCACATGCATCAGCCCGTATTCCTCAAGCGCATGCATCTTGCGGGTTTCGCTTTCGCGCGGTTCGAGAAAGCGCAGAGGTTCGGGGATCGGAACCTGGAACACCAGGACCTGGCCGGCCCGGAGCGGGGCTTCGGGGATCCGGTGGCGGGTCTGGATCAGCGTCGCCTCGTCGGTCCTTGTGGTGGCCGCAACCCCCGCCGTGCGTTCGAAAAAGGCCCGGATCGACACCGCGTTGGTGGTGTCGTCGGCGCCCTGGTCGATCACCTTGAACCGGTCCTCGGGGCACATCACCGCCGCGGTGAGCTGCACACCCCCGGTGCCCCAGCCATAGGGCATCGGCATCTCGCGGCTGGCAAAGGGCACCTGATAGCCCGGAATGGCCAATCCCTTGAGAATGGCACGGCGGATCATCCGCTTGGTCTGTTCGTCGAGATAGGCGAAGTTATAGGCAGCGTCGGTCACAGCAATTCCCTCTGCACAAGGTCGGCTTCGAGCGCTTCGGGCGTGGTGAAGCAGTGCGCGTCGAGTCCGGCGGCGCGGGCACCGTCCACATTCGCGGCGCTGTCGTCGATGAAAAGGCAATCCCCGTGCCGAAGCCCCGCGCGGTGGCAAAAGAGGTCGAAGATTCTGCGGTCGGGTTTGGTCAGGCCGACCTTGCCGGACACGATGGTGATGCCGAACGCCTCTTGCAGCCGGGGATGCAGGGTGAGGCCGATCGGCCAGGTTTCGGCCGACCAGTTGGTGATGGCGTGAATCTCGTGACCGCGCCGGCGCAGTCTTTCAAGCAGCCTCCAGGTGCCTTCGATCGGATCCCGGACGGTCATCGCGTAGCGGTCGACATAGTCCCGAAAGGCCGCGCGATCCCTGGGGTCGGGAATTTCGCCGGCCAGGGTGCCAAAGCGTTCGCCGCGATCCGCCCGCAGGTTGCGGGCGAAGAAATCCGTCCGTTCGAGAAAGGCGTCGATCTCGGAGTCGGTGCTGAAGATGTGGCGAAAGGCGGGCCTGGGGTCCCATTGCACCAGCACGTTTCCGATATCGAAGACGACGACACTCATTCGGCGGCCTCGTTGGTGCGGTCCGCTCCGGCCTCGCGGCGCAGCTTGCGCACCAGTTCCAGTTCGGATTGGAAATCGACGTAATGCGGCAGCTTGATATGTTCGAGAAAGCCCGTGGCCTGGATATTGTCGGCATGATACAGCACGAATTCGGCGTCCTGCGCGGGGGCGCCTTCGTAATCCTCGCCCAGTTCCTGCCAGCGCAGCGCCCGGTCCACCAGCGCCATCGAGATCGCCTTGCGCTCGCTCTGACCGAAGACCAGCCCATAGCCACGGGTGAATTTCGCCGGTTCGCTCTTGCTGCCGGTGAACTGGTTCACGGTCTCGCATTCGGTCAGGCTAATCTCGCCGATCTCGATGGCGAAACCCAGCTCGGGGATGTCCATCTCGACCGCCACGGTGCCAATGCGCAGCTCGCCCACGAAGGCGTGGTTGCGCGCATAGCCGCGTTGGGTGGAATAGGCGAGCCCCAGCGAGAAACCCTCGTCGGCGCGGCTCAGCGCCTGCAGGCGCAGGGCGCGGTCGGCGGGCATTTCGAGCGGGTCACGGGTCAGGTCGGGTGGCGGTGTGTCACAGGGCGGGGCCGCTTCGATCAGGTCCTCGCGGTTCAGGAATTCGGTGACATGTGGCAGGGGCGCGGGATCGGCCGCGCGTTCGGGCGCGGGTTGCACGTCGCCCTCCGCCGCAAGTTTGAAATCGAGCAGGCGGTGGGTGTAATCGAAGGTCGGTCCGAGGATCTGTCCCCCCGGCAGATCCTTGAACGTGGCGCTGATGCGGCGGTCGCAGTCCATGGCCGCGGTCTCGACCGGGCGCGAGGCCCCGAAGCGGGGCAAGGTGGTGCGATAGGCGCGGATCAGGAAGATCGCTTCGATCAGGTCGCCGCGCGCCTGCTTGATCGCCAGGGCGGCGAGGTCCGGGTCAAACAGCGACCCTTCGGCCATCACCCGGTTCACCGCCAGCGTCATCTGCTCGCGGATCTGGGCGACGCCGAGTTCGGGGACGTTCGGGTCGCCGCGGCGTTCCTCGGCAAGCCAGGCATGGGCGTTCTCGATGGCGCGTTCGCCGCCTTTGACTGCGACATACATCAGGACACCCTTGTGCTGCGGGGCAGGGCGGCGACAAGATCGCCGCTGGTGAAGATGAAATCGAGCCCCAGCGGGAAGCGCGCCGCGTTGGACTGGAACGCGGCGAGGTCGGGCAGCGACAGCGCGGCGCGGTCGGCGATGCCGGGGCCTTGCAGGGTGGCGCCGTCGGCACTCAGGCGGGGCAATTCCACGATCAGGGTGGCCGAACGGTCGGGATATTCGGGCGTGCCCTCGGGATAGGCGGAAAGCGGTTGCAGATCCTCCCATGCCCCGAGCGCAAAGGCACAGTCGGCGGCTCCGACCAGCGGCGCGCCGGTGTGAAAGGCGATCCAGCGGCGCAAGCCATCGCAATCATGCGCGCCGCCGAGGCAGATTGGCGTGTCGACATCGCACAGGGTCAGCAGCACCGCCGCCGCGGCGGGCGACAGCGGCGCGGGTGGTTGCACGCCGGCAAGGTGGTGCAATGTGCCGGGGCGTGCCATCGCCTCCATCACCGCGCGAAAGGCATGGGCGGCGTCGGTGGCGGGGCTGGCAAAACCGCCGGACAGGGTCTCGGTCTGCATGTTCAATCCTCTCCCCGGACCATGGTGAAGAAATCGACCTTGGTGGCGGCGGCCTTGTCGGCGCGGGTGGCGCGACGGGCCTGCGCCTCGCTGCGCAGCACGTCGAGCACCTCGCTGCGCAGGCGCGTGGCGGCCCCGGTCTGCATCAGCGCATCGACCAGCGCCGCGGCCTCGGCATCGGATTTGCGCCGCCCCTGGACATAGGCGTGGCCCACTGTGCCGCAGGCCAGCCGCAGGGCGCAGCGCGTCACCGTCATTTCACCCAGGTTGAAGGGCGCGCCGGTTCCCCCCGCGCGGCCCCGCACCATGACGCTGCCGGTTTCGGGCGGGCGCAGCCAGTCGAATGACGGGCGCGGCAGGGCGGCGTCAAGAAGCGCCGAAACCCGGCCCTCGGCGGCGCGGGCCAGCAGGCCCATCCATGCCTGTCGCGGGGTGTTGTCCGGCGCCTGATCTTGCATCTCGACAAATCCGTGGAATACTATACAACTATACATATCATGACAGATTGCCCCGCATCTGGCCAGAAGGGAATTGTGAATTTTGCGTAACGGCCCCGACAGAACGCCGCTGTGGCAGGCGATTTCGGACGCGCTGCGCGCCGACATTTCCGAAGGCCGCTATGGTCCCGGCGACAAGCTTCCGACCGAGGCCGCACTGGCCGAGCGGTTCGGCGTGAACCGCCACACGGTGCGCCACGCGCTGGGCGTATTGGTCGAGGAGGATCTGGTGCGCACCCGGCGCGGATCCGGGGCGTTCGTGATCGCCGCGCCGACGGATTATCCGATCGGGCAGCGGGTGCGGTTTCACGAAAGCCTCGCCGCCGCCGGGCGCCGGCCCGAAAAGCGTATCCTGAGCATCGAAACCCGCGCACCCACGCCCGGCGAGCAGCGGGCGCTGGATCTGGGGCCGGGCGATCCGGTCTGTGCCTGTCACGGGCTGTCATTGGCCGATGGTCAGCCGATCGCGATCTTCGAAAGCGTTTTCCCGGCCACCCGTCTGGCCGGGATCGCCGACGCGCTGGCCGAGGAAACCGGGGTCACCGCCGCGCTGGCCCGGGTCGGTGTGGCGGACTATACCCGCGCCTCGACCCGGCTGACGGCGGTGCGGGCGGATGCCACACAGGCGCTGCACCTGCACCTGCGCGAGGGCGATCCGTTGCTGCGCAGCACCGGGGTCAATGTGGATGGCGACGGCCAGCCGGTGGAATATGGCCGCACGGTCTTTGCCGGGGATCGGGTCACGCTCACGGTCGAGGGTTAACCGCCATATTTTTCGAGAAACTCCAGCGCGGGCAGGGCGCGGAAGTCGGGCAGGGCGGCGCGCAGGCGGGCGTGATCCCAATCCCACCATGCCAGCGCGATCAGGCGTTCGGCGACTTCGGGGGGCTGGCGATTGCGCAGTGGGCGCGCCGGGTTGCCCGCGACGATGGTGTAGGCGGGCACGTCCCGTGTCACCACCGCGCCCGCGCCGACCACCGCGCCATGGCCCAGCGTGACCTCGGGTTTCACCATGGCGCCGGCGCCGATCCATGTGTCATGGCCGATCACTGCGCGGCGGCCTTGCCGGTGGGCAAAAAAATCCGCGTCGCGATCCGCATCGTCCCAGTAATCCTGCGAGCGATAGACAAAGTGATGGCAGGCGGCGGTATGCAGCGGGTGATCCGTCGCCCCAATCCGGGCGAGCGCGGCGATATTGGCGAACTTGCCCACATCCGCATTGGCGATGTCGGCGTAGCGGTCGCAATAGCTGTAATCGCCGATCACCGAATGGGCCACGCGGCTGCCGCGCCCGATCTCGACATAATGGCCGAAACGGGTCTCGGTGATCTCGCAATCGGGATGGATGACCGGCGTGTCGGCAGTGAGACGCGCCATCAATGCGCCTCGTTCCGGCCGATCAGACGCCCGCGCAGCCAGCCCGAGAACCAGTCCATCGCGATCACCATCAGGATCACCAGCACGATGTAATACGAAACCTCTTCCCAGTCCTTCTGGGTGATGATCGCCTGGGTCAGCAACAGACCGATGCCGCCGCCGGTGATCGCCCCGATCACCGTGGCGCTGCGGGTGTTGGATTCGAGGTAATAGAGGATCTGGCTGAGGAATACCGGCGTCACCTGCGGGATCACGCCGAAGCGATAGCGTTGCATCGGCTTGGCCCCGGTCGAGGCAACGCCCTCGATCTGCTTGTCATCGACATTCTCCAGCGCCTCGGAGAACATCTTGCCGAAGCTACCGGTGTCGGTGATCAGGATCGCCAGCGCGCCGGTCATCGGGCCGGGGCCGAAGGCGCGGGAAAGGATGATGGTCCAGATCAACCCATCGACCCCGCGCACGAAGTCGAAGAACCGGCGCACCGCGAAACGGATGCTCATCAGCCGGGTAAAGTTGCGCGCGGCGAGGAACGCCAGCGGCAGCGCCACCAGCGCCGCGCCCATGGTGCCGAGAAAGGCCATGAGCACGGTTTCGAAGATCGCCCAGATCACATCCTTGTGGCGCCACATAGGGTTGTTCCAGAAATCATGCACCATGGCCGCGACGTTGCTCTTCTCCGGCACGACCCGTTCGCCCGACAGGGCAAGCCCCGCCAGTTCGCCAAGGCCCTTGCCGTAGAACGGGCTGTCGAGGGTGAACCAGAACAGCTCCCACCCGAGGGAATAGCGGAAAACCTCGGTCCGGGCGCGGGTCACGGCGGCGCGCCCCCCGGCGCCGGTGATGTTGACGCGGGAACTGCTGGCGCTGATCCAGTCGGGCACCTGCCCGTCAGGCGTGTCCAGCAGGATGTCGCGGCCATCGACCGTCACGGTCACGGTGCCGTAATCGGGGCGGGTATAGCGCAGGGTCGCGCCGTCGATCTCGGCGCTTTCCCCGGCCTTGAGCGCGATGGAGACCGCTTCCTCGCCGGTTCGGGTGACGAATTCGGGGGCCAGGCCCTCGGGATATGTGCCCTTGTTCTCGCCCTCGATGGCAAAGACCAGCCCGCCGCTGCGGTTGTCCCGGGTGACATGGGTCTTGTAGCTGTAGCTGTCGGCCACGAGGATCGCGGCATTGTCCATCCGCGCGCGATCCACCAGCCCGGGAATGTCGAAGGCGAAGAAGAGATAGACGAAATAGGCCAGGATCACCGCCGGCGCGGCAAAGGCGACGAGCCGCTTGCGGGCGATCAGCGCGGTGGCGGCCTGTTTCAGGTCGGTGACGGGCATCGTGTCTGCGGTTGCGGTCATGGCCTCACACCTTTCCGACGAGTTTGTTGCGGTAATGGCTGGAAAGCTGGTCGAAGAAGACGATGGTCAGGAACAGCAGGATGAAGATCGCGGCCACCTCGTCATAGCGGCCCTGACCCCAGCTGAAGGCGTTCTTGAGGTCATAGCCGATCCCGCCCGAGCCGACGAAACCGAGGATCGCCGAGGCGCGGATATTGATCTCGAATCGCAGGAGCGCATAGCTCAGCCAGTTGGGCGCGACCTGCGGCACCACGCCCAGCATCATCCGCTGTGCCCAGGTGGCGCCGGTGGATTCGAGCCCCTCAAGCGGCTTGAGGCTGGCATTCTCGTTGACCTCGGAAAACAGCTTGCCCAGCGCGCCGGCGGTGTGAAAGGCGATGGCGATCATGGCCGGCACCGGCCCGCCGCCAAGCACGAAGATCAGCACCAGCGCGATGACGATCTCGGGGACCGCGCGCATGATGTCCATCATCCGTCGGAACAAGCCGATCAGCCGGGGATACCGCGCCAGCCCGCGCGTCGAGAGCAGCGACAGCACGATCGCGATCAGCCCGCCCACCAGGGTCGAGGCCGCGGCGATGTTGATCGTCTCGATCAGCGAGGGGAAAAATTTCACCATCAGCGCGGGCAAGAGCGTGAGTTTCTCGCTCGCCTCTTTCACCACCTCGCCGGGGAAGTTGAAAACGTTGAGGATCCCGTCCCAGAACCCGCCCGCATTGCGGCTGTCGGCGAGCATGAAGCCCGAGACCATCAGCGCGATGAAGATCACCAGCATGATGCCGCCATACATGCGCTTGGTGCGCGTCATGGCCATGTAGGCGTCTTGTATCTCGGAGGTGCGCACAGCGCCCGGGGACTGGCCTGTCGTTGTATCCGCCATCGCGGCTGCTCCTTGAGCGGGGTCTTGGAAAAGCAATGACCGGCCCTGTGCTGTCAGGGCCGGTCGGATGCGCGAGGCGCGGTCTTACATCTTGGATTTGCGCGCTTCGATGATCGAGATATAGGCGTCGTGGTTGATCGGCTGGAAGCCCAGCGCCTCACCGGCCATGAAGCTGTAGGCGCAATCGGCATCCATGTAGGGCAGCGACGCGGTCAGCGTGGTGATGTCGATCTTGACCCGCTCGGGCAGATCCTTGCGCAGCACGATCGGGCCTTCGGGGATCGGCTTGGATTTCCAGATCTCGACCAGTTCGTTCATGTCCACGAGGCCCGCATCCGACGCCTTGCGCAGCGCGCCCGAGTTGTAGCCGTCTTCCCATTCGCCCATGCCGTCGGCCCAGGTCACGCCCGCGTCCACATCGCCATTGGCGACGGCGACGATGGTCTGCTCATGGCCGCCGACGAATTTGACTTCACCGAAATAGTCACCCGATTCCATGCTGGCGCTGATTTCTTGCGGGATTTCGATGGACGGGATCAGGTAGCCCGAGGTCGAGTTCGGATCGCCAAAGGCGAACACCTTGCCCTGCATGTCTTCCAGCGAGGCGATGTTGCGGTCCTTGCGGGCAAAGCCAACGGAGTAATAGCCATAGGACTTGTCGACATTGGTCTTGACCATGATCGGCTCGATCGCTTCAGGATCGGTCAGCCAGGCCTTGGCATAGGCCGAGGCGCCCAGCCATGCCATGTCGATGCTGCCACCCACAAGACCCTGGATCACGCCGTCATAATCGGCGGGCGTGAACAGCTTGACCGGAACGCCCAGCAGTTCTTCGGCCTTGGCGCGGTAGCATTCGTTGCTGGTCATCCGGTCCTGGGCGTTTTCGCCGCCGAGGATGCCGATGCGGAATTCGCTGATGCTGTCTTCGGCCAGCGCGGGGGTGACGAGGGCGGTGGTGGCCAGAACGGCCGCGAGCATATGTTTCATCGTTTATCTCTCTCTCTCTTCGGGTGGTGGAGTCCGGCGCGCGTCCGCGGCCGGGGGGGGGTGAAATTCAGACGAGGGCCTGCGCTTCGTGAATGGCGCGGGTGGTCGCGGTCTCGATGCTGTCGATGCTGGTGCTGGTGGCGGCTTCGGAGAAATCGGCCCCCGCGCCGTAGATGTCGCGTGCGACACCCGTGGTAAGCTGGTCGGGGGTGCCGTCGAACACGATCCGGCCGTCGCGCATGCCGATCACCCGGTCGCAGTAGCGCCGGGCGGTGTCGAGCGTGTGCAGGTTGGCAATCACGGTGCGGCCATCCTCGTCGTGGATGCGGCGCAGCGCGTCCATCACGATCTGGGCGTTCATCGGGTCGAGCGAGGCAATGGGTTCATCGGCAAGGATGAGATCGGGATTCTGCATCAGGGCACGGGCGATGGCGACCCGCTGTTGCTGGCCGCCCGACAATGCCTCGGCCCGCTTGGGCGCCTGTTCGGCGATGCCCAGACGATCGAGAATCGCGATGGCGTGGTGAATGTCCGGCGTCGGGTAGAGGTTGAACATCGTGGCCAGGCTCGAACGCTTGTTGAGCGTGCCATGCAGCACGTTCGACACCACATCCATGCGCGGCACGAGGTTGAACTGCTGAAAGATCATAGCACAGCGCGATTGCCATTTGCGCTTCTCCGCGCCGCGCAACGCCGTCACATCGAGCCCGTTGAAGGTGATCGAACCGGAACTTGCGTCGCTGAGCCGGTTCAACATGCGCAACAGCGTCGACTTGCCCGCGCCGGACCGCCCGATGATCCCGATCATCGCGGGCCTTTCCACCGAGAAGGTGGCGCTGTCCACCGCTATGTTCTCTCCGAAACGCTTGGTCAGAGCCTGGATATTCAGCATGGTCGGTCCCCCACTCGGTCAGTGCGGGGATAGAGGCCGATTAACACAGTTTCATGACAGGCCTGTTTCGATCGCGTGACAGCATGGCAAAGGATTCGTGACAGGGTGGCGCGTCGGATGCCGTCGCCCCGGCGCCCGGATGGCTTGTGCGCATTCGCACAGGCTGAACGCAGCGTCGGCCCTTTCATCGCGATCCGTCCCGTGCCTTAATCCACGCCGCGCAACAAGGAGTCGCCGATGACTGACAGCTACACCCCCCCGAAGGTCTGGACACCGGATGCCGATTCCGGCGGCCGTTTTGCCGCGATCAACCGACCGGTTTCCGGGGCCACCCATGACCAGGACCTGCCCGTGGGCAAACACCCGCATCAGCTTTATTCGCTGGCCACGCCCAACGGGGTCAAGGTCACGGTCCTGTTCGAGGAATTGCTCGCGCTGGGCATCGAAGAGGCCGAGTATGACGCCTGGCTCATCCGCATCATGGAGGGCGAACAGTTCTCGTCCGGCTTCGTCGCGGTCAATCCGAACTCCAAGATCCCCGCGCTGATGGATCATTCCACCGACACGCCGACCCGGGTGTTTGAATCCGGCGCGATCCTGCTTTACCTGGCCGAGAAGTTCGGCCGCTTCCTGGGCTCCGACCGGCCGGAAATGCTCTCATGGCTGTTCTGGCAGATGGGCAGCGCGCCCTATCTGGGCGGTGGGTTCGGCCATTTCTATGCCTATGCGCCCGAGAAATGGGAATATCCGATCAACCGCTTCACGATGGAGGTGAAACGCCAGCTCGACGTGCTCGACAAGCGGCTGGCCGATCATCGCTTCCTGACCGGCGATGAATACACCATCGCCGACATGGCCAACTGGGCCTGGTATGGACAGCTTGCGCTGGGCCGTCTCTACGAGGCGGGCGAGTTTCTCGATGTGCAAAGCTATGCCCATGTCCAGCGCTGGGCACAGGAGATCGACGCCCGCCCCGCGGTCAGCCGCGGGCGCATGGTCAACCGCTCCTTCGGCGAGCCGAAATTCCAGCTGCGCGAACGCCATGACGCGGGCGATTTCCAGACCCGCACATGGGACAAGATCGGCGACGACCTGGAATAAGACAGACTGGCGCCAGGGCCGAGGTCGTTTGAAACCATGAAACCCGTGGGCAGGGGGTGGATGTATCAGCCGACCAGGGCGCTGCGCGGGTGAAGGCCGATCAACCCCGGAATATGCCCGATATCGGGCAGGACGAATTCGGCCAGCGCCGCGAGATCGCCATGCACCGCCATGCCGGTCAGCACTCCGATCCGGCGCATCCCCGCCGCTTGTCCGGCGATCAGGTCATGGGTGCTGTCGCCCACCATCGCCACCCGCGCCGGATCGAGCCCGGTGTGATCGAGAAAGGCCAGAAGCTGCCCCGCCGCCGGCTTGCCGCCATGACCGCTGTCAAAGCCGGCGATGAAGTCGAACATATCGACCACCCCGGCCGCTGACAGATGCGCGCGCGCCGGGGTCTCGGCGTCATTGGTGGCCACGCCAAGGCGCAGCCCGGCAGCGCGCAACGACTCGAGATAGGGGCGCAGCGGCACCGCCTCCGCCTGCGGCGCGGCGGCCGCCTCTTCGTTCAGGATCTCGACAAGCCGCGTCCGCGCCATCCCCGGCAAGCCGGGCAGAAGGGCCCCCGCCGCCTCTTCGGGCGTGCCCGCGATCACGATGCTGTCGGGCTGAAAGCGTTGATCCTCGTAATCGAACCCGACCCGCGCGCCCAGATCCATGGCCCATGCGCGGTCGCCCTGCGTCACCCGGTCGAGAAACGCCATCGCCCAGGCTTCCCAGGTGGCGGCGAAATCGAACAGAGTGCCGTCCTTGTCGAAAATGATCCCGTCAAGCTGCATGATGCCCTGCTCTAACCTGCCGATTCCGCTTCCGTCCCCAGTCCGCATTCAGGTCCAATAGACATCCTTGCCGCCGGGCAGCGCCGCCCGCGCCAGCATCGGCTTGTCGTAACTCAGCCCCGCCGTGTCGCAGAACCCGGTGATCCAGGCATCGTCCATCAACAGGAAATCGAGGATCGAGGCAAGAAAATCGGCTTCCTTCACCCGCTCGCGCAGCTCGTCGGCCACGGTGCCGGTCGATCCGAGGAACACCGGCAACAGATCATCGCTCGCCGCGATCCAGGCCAGCGCCTGCAGCGCGATGGTTTCGGCGGAATCCTGCGACATCGACATTTTTAATGGCCCCGGAAAGGATTTCTTAACCACTCTGGGCAAATGATGAAGGCGACACAAGTGACAAGTTCGAAAGGCCCCCCGTGCCCGGCAAGGTCCTCATCATCGACGACATCGCCACCAACCGCATCACGCTCAAGGTGCGGCTGGCGGCGGCCTGTTATCAGGTGGCCCAGGCGGCCACTGCGGCCGAGGGGCTGACCCTCGCGCGGCAGATGTCGCCCGATCTCATCCTCTGCCCGGGCAACCTGCCGGACATGGATGCCGCCGGGCTGGCCCGCGCGTTGCGGGCCGATCCGGTGCTGGGCGAAACACCGCTGATCGTGGTGACGGGCGATCACGACCCGGCGACCCGGCTCGCCATGCTCGAAGCCGGGGCCGATGACATCCTGCTCAAGCCGCTCTGCGACGATCTGTTCCTCGCCCGGCTGCGCAGCCTGCTGCGCCACCGCCACACCCACGAGGAAGAACAGTTGCGCGATGGCGCCGGGCAGGTGCTTGGCCTGGCCGAAGCCGCGGCGGGTTTCGACACGCCCGGAACGGTGCTGCTGGTGGCGGAAACCGCCGATGCCGCGCTGAAATGGAAATCCCTGCTGGCCCACTCCATGCCCGACCGGCTGACCGCTGTCGGCTACGTCGACGCGATGCGCCATATCGCCCGCTCCGACAGCCCCGATGCGATCGGCCTGGCCCTGCCCGGCGACAGGCCCGAGGAGGGGCTCAAGCTGCTGACCGAATTTGCCGCCCATCCCGCCACCCGCGATGCCGGGGTGATCGTCGCACTTGCGGCCGCGCGCCCGCAGCTTGCCGCCGAAGCGCTGGACCGGGGCGCGGCCGATGTGCTGGGCGACGGGGCGCTCAGCCGCGAAATGGCGCTGCGCCTGCGCCGCCAGATCCTGCGCAAACGCCGCATCGACTCCTTGCGCCGCTCCATGCGGGCCGGATTGCGCGCCGCCGTCATCGACCCGCTGACCGGGCTCCACAACCGGCGCTATGCCATGCCCCGGCTGGCGCGGATGGCGCAAGAGGCCGCGCTGAGCGGTGGCGACTGCGCGGTGATGGTCGTGGATATCGACCATTTCAAGATGGTGAACGATAGTTTCGGTCACGCCGCCGGTGACGCCATCCTGTCGCGCACCGGCCAGATTCTGCGCGACAGCATGGGCCCGGACGCCCTTGTCGCGCGGCTGGGAGGCGAGGAATTCCTGATCGCCATGCCGGGGACCGGGCCGGATGCCGCGCATATGGCGGCGCAAAGGCTGTGCCGGCTGATCGCGGCCACGCTGTTTCATGTCCCCGGCCAGCCGCGCCCGATCCGCATCACCGTCAGTATCGGTGTCGCGCTGGCCTCGGATTCCCCCGAGTCGTCACAAGGCGGGTCTGTCGGGCCCGCCGCGATGCTCGACCGCGCCGACCGGGCGCTCTACGGGGCCAAGGCGCATGGCCGCAACCGCGTCACGCTTTGCAAACGGCGTCCTGCGGCCTGAAGACCCAGGCGTCCCGTCGGCGTGGGAACACCATCAGCGTTCGGGATGTCCGCGCCGCCCGCTCTTCTCGTGCCCGGGCTTGCGCTTGCGCTCCAGGGCTTCCCGCAGCCGCCCGGCATAGGCGGCGCGCTCGGCATCGCTCATCTCCTCGAGCCGCTCCAGCAAAAGCTCGCGCCCCAGCCGCGCGCCCTCGGCCACCGCCTGCATCTGCCGCTCGACGCTCGCGCGCACGATCTCGGGATCATAGGGTGTGCGCTCCAGCGCAGCGATCACCTGCTCGAACTCGGCCCGGATCGCCGCCCGGTCGGGGCGCCGGTCACGATAGGCCCGGTGCATCTCGCGGCCCAGCGCGCGCCGATCCTCTTCGCTCAGCGCCCGCGTCATCGGCCCGCCCACCTGGTCCATCCGTGGTGGGCGGCCGTCCTTGCCAAAGCCGTGCGCGACCATGGCCCCGACCACCAGCCCCACCACCAGCAGGTTGAGGGCGAGGGAGGCGAACAGCACGATTCGCAGTTTGCGCCCCGGCCGGGGGGCCTGTCCGTTCTGGTCCGCGCTCATCCCGCATCCTCCTCGCCCGCCAGGGCCATCTCGTAAAACTCGAAGCCGAACCCGCCGCTCAGATCGACCAGCGTGATCACGTCATCCTCGCCGCCGGCCACGACGGTGTTGACCGCATCGCCCACGCCCAGTGTCGGGCTGAACCCGATCCAGAGCCCCGCCACCGCCGCCGTGGCCAGACCGCCCATCGCGGGCCACCCGCCCAGCGCCGCCCAAAGGCCCCAGCCCCGGCGCGCGCCAGCATTCCCGCGGGCCGGCGCGGCACCCACCGCCTGCTCGGCCAGCGCATCGCCCAGAACCCGCGCCAGCAGTGCCGCATCCGGCTCTTCGGGTGCCGACCGGGCCTGCTTGAACAGCGCCTCCAGCTTCTCTTCCGTGTCGCGATCCGTCTCAGTCATCGCCATACCCCAATGCATCGCGCCGCGCGACCAGTGCCGCGCCCAGCGCCCTCTTGCCCCGCGCGGTCAGACTCTCGACCGCCTCGGTGCCAATCTCCATGATCGCGGCGATCTCGGGGTTGGCCAGCCCCTCGATATGCCGCAGCACGACCGCCTGACGCTGCCGCGCGGGCAGGGCGTCAAGCGCCGCCTGCAACGCTCCGGCCCGGGCCTTGTCCTGCAACCGCTCGGCCGGCCCCGCCGCCGCGTCCACCGGTTCGGCCACCTCGTCGAGCGGCGGCCCGGCGCGCCGCCTGCGCCTGAGCCGGTCGGTCGCCAGGTTGGCCACCACCCGGTAAAGCCAAGTGCTCACCCGCGCCTCGCCCGCGCGCCAGTCGGGCGCGATCCGCCACAGGCGCAGCATGGCGTCCTGCGCCACGTCCTCGGCCTCGGCCCGGTCGCCCAGCAACCGATAGGCATGGGCCATGACAACCGGGGTGAAGCGCAGCGTCAAGGCGCGCGCCGCCTGCCGGTCGCCATTGGCGAACAGGGTCAAGAGCGCCTCGTCGGGCAGGTCGCTGCTGTCATCCAATGCCATGCTCATCGCCCGCTCGGCGTATCCGCTTCCCTGCTCTGCCACAAGCTGCCCCGGGACGGGCCAACAGGCCGCCCCGGGGTCGTCGTCGCCTCAGTTACGCTGACGCTCGCCGTCGTGATGCATCTTGCCATGTCCGCCGCCATGACCCTTGCCATCGCCGTGCCGCATGCCGCGCTCGCCGCGCCGCTCCTGCATCCGCTCCCGCGCCGCGCTCATCTCGTCTTCCGAGATCGCGCCGTCGCCGTCGCTGTCGAGGCGGTCGAACATGCGGTCCTGCATGGTCCGCTGGCCGGGCATCTCGTCGAACGAGATCTCGCCGTCGCCATCGCTGTCCATCCGCTCGATCATCCGCGATGCCATGCGCTCCATCCGGCGCTGGCGGGCCTGCATGGCGCGCTGCTCGGCCGCGGCCTTGATCTCGGCCTCGCTCAACCGGCCATTGCCGTCGCTGTCTGCGGCATCGAACCGCGCCTTGGCATGGGCTGACGCTTCCTCGCGCGTGACCTTGCCATCGCCATCCGCATCGGCCTCCTCGAACTGCATCATCGGCATGCCACCCATGCCGCTCATGCCGCCGCGTTCGCCCTTCATGCCATGGGCCAGCGCCACACCGCTGCCGGCCGCAAGGCTCAGAAGGGTCAGGCCGGTAATCAGATAGGTCCGTTTCATATCGTGTCTCCTTGGTTTCTCGCGCTCGTTTCAATCGTCCACCGGCGTCTCTGTCCCGGTTTCGAAGGGTTTCACGCGGCACGCCGCCCTTTCCGTCGCGGCCCCGCCCGATTTTTCAGCCCGCCCCGGCGGGACTTTGCGACATGGCGACGCAATGACAGCGCGCCGCCTTCACATTTCCCGGTGTTTCCCCCAGTTTGGGCAATGCGAACGCGAGGAACAGGAATGCATCATCAAAGCCTGGCACCCGATATCGGGATGCCCGCTCCGGAACGGCTTCTCAAACCGGCCCTGCTCAAGGGCTGGCGGCGGCGTTGTCCCAATTGCGGCTCGGGCCCGCTGCTCAAGGGTTATCTCAAGGTGCGCGACAGCTGCCCGGTCTGCCAGGAGGATTTCACCCCCCAGCGCGCCGACGATGGCCCGGCCTATCTCACCATCCTGATCGTCGGCCATCTCATGGCGCCGCTGCTGCATATCGTCTTCGTGCGCTGGCGGCCCGAACCGCTGGTGCTTTTCACCATCTTCGCTATTGGCTGCGTCGCGCTCTCGCTATACCTTCTGCCAAGGTTGAAAGGCGCGGTCGTCGGGTTCCAATGGGCCCGGCGGATGCACGGTTTCGGAGAGGACGACCTCGCGGGCGAGGATCGCACAGACCGGATCTGAGCCCGCGCCCCCAAGACGTAGCGAGGCCAGATGAGCGATTACACCACACCGCAAAAGGCGGACAAGACCGCGATTCGCAACGCAGCAACGGTGATCGTGCTGCGCGACCGGATGGCGGAGCCACGGGTGCTGATGGGCCAGCGCGGCGCGCGCGCGGCCTTCATGCCCAACAAGTTTGTCTTTCCGGGCGGTGCCGTCGATCCCGTCGACGCGGGCGTGCCGCTGGCCCGGCGCATGCCTCAGGTCTGCCGCGACCGCCTGCTCGAGGATTGCGAGGACGATTGCACCCACGCGCTCGCGACCGCCGCGATCCGCGAGTTGTGGGAGGAAACCGGCCTCGTCCTCGGCCAGAAGGGCGAATGGAGCGTCGAGCCGCCGGCCGACTGGGCCGATTTCGCCGCAGCAGGTTACGTGCCCGATGCCCATCCGCTGCAATTCGTGTTTCGCGCCATCACGCCACCGGGTCGGCCCCGTCGTTTCGACGCGCGGTTCTTTCTGGTCGATGCCGACGAGATCGCCAACGATCTCGATGATTTCTATGGTGCGCAGGACGAGCTTTCGCATCTGCAATGGATCCCGCTCGACAAGGTGCGCGGCTTCGATCTGCCCTTCATCACCGAGGTCGTGCTGGCCGAGGTCGCGGCCCGCGCCCGCGACCGCTCGCCGCCCGAGAATGTGCCGTTCTTCCACAACGGCACCGAGGAGAGCCTGTTTCTGCGCCTCAAGGGCAAGGGTCCACTGTCGGGCAAGGTGATCCGCCACGACTGACCGGGGCGGCATCGCCCTATCCGAACAGCACCAGGAGCAGGATGCTCGCCGTCAGGAACCCGATCCCGGCATATTCGCGCCGCGTGATGGTCTCGCCAAAGACCATCACCGCGGCGAAGATCGAAAAGATCACCTCGATCTGCCCCACGGCAAAGACATAGGCGGCATTCTGCAAGGTGAAGGCGGTGAACCAGCACAGCGATCCGGCCATCCCGGTCAACCCCATCCACACCGCCGTGCGCCGCGCCGCGACGACCCGCGCCAGTTGCCCCGCCTCGCGCCACGCCAGCCAGGCCGACAGGGCGACGGTCTGTGCCACCGTCACCACCGCCAGCGCGATCACCGCGCGCAGGAACGGATCGTCGCTTGCGACCGCCAGCGTCGCACCCCGGTATGTTACCGCCGACACGGCGAAGAACACGCCCGACAGAATGCCCAGCCCGGCTGCCCGGTTGAACACGCCGCCCCCCACTTCGACCCCCCTCGACAGGATCAGCACGCCGACCAGCCCCAGCACGATCGCCGCCATGCCCAGCGCCGACACGCGGTCGCCCAGAAGAACCAGCCCGACAATTGCGGTCTGCACCACTTCGGTTTTCTTGAAGGTGATCCCCACGGCGAAATTGCGATGCGCGAAAAGCGCCACGACGCACCATGTCGCCAGGATCTGCGTCAGCCCCCCGGTCAGGGCATAGGCCCAGAACCACGGCCCGACCCCCGGCCATCCGCCCTGCATCGCGGCATAGACCAGCGCCAGCGCCACAACGAATGGCAGGGAATAGAGAAACCGCGACAGGGTCGCGCCCCCCGCCGACAGCGCCCCCATGCTCAGATGTTTCTGCAGCATGAAGCGCAGCGTCTGGAACGCGGCGGCGGCAATGGAGAGGGCAATCCAGCTCATGCCCTCTCATGCCCTCAATTCAGGGGCGTTTCCAGAGCGGATGCGGCACCGGGTCTTTCGCGCGCAGGAAATAGCGCCGGAACACCTCGCCATAGGATCGGTAATGATAATGATCGTTGGCCGCGTGAAACGCCGCGCGCTCGGCGCTGTAGAGCGACCGGAGCCGATACCACGGCACACCGGGCCGGCTGTGATGCACCACATGCAGGTTGTTGTTGAGGAAGATAAACGCCAGCGGCCCCCGGTCCTCGATGATCACCGTGCGCCCCGGCACGGTCTCATGCGCGCGATGCTCCAGAAAGGTGCGGATCTTCAGGATCGACAGCGCCGCATAGGTCGAAACCAGCCAGGCCCAGACCGGCATCTGCCCGAACCGGACCATCCACCAGACCACCAGCGCCACCGCCGGCACATGGATGAGCCACGCCGCCAGAACCCCTTGCCGCCCCGCCCTGATCGCGCGCCAATCCTCGGCCATGAACACCACCTGCCCGACCAGCGGCCCGATCAGCAGCCGCCCGGCCAGCGTATTGTTGAACCGCAGCGCCGCCCGCATCCATACCGGCATCCGCGCCCAGGTTTCGGGGTCGAGGTAATTGGTCTCGGGGTCGTCATAAGGGTCGGTCAGCCGCTCGTCGCGGTGATGCGCAATATGCGTGTCGCGAAACCGCCCATAGGGAACGAAAAGCGCAAGCTGCGGAAAGACCAGCAATTCATTGAGCCAGCGATACCGCGTCGGATGCCCGTGCAGCACCTCGTGGCAGAGCGAGGAATGCAACGCCGCCGACAGCGCCACAAGCACCATCCCCAAGGGCAGGAACACCCCCGCCACGATACTCGTGCCCAGCGCCCAGACCCCATAGGTCAGCACCAAAAGGCCCAGCGTTGGCCACTCCACCACCGGCACCTTACCCATGATGGCGCCCCCAGCCGATATGCGCCCAGACGCGCTCATAGATGACATACATCACGAACCCGATCGCGGTGTTGATCACCGCCATGGCCCCGCCGATGGCCGCCGACCCGGTCAGGGCCAACCCGACAAGGCCCATCACTGTGAGCCCCAAAAGGTTCCACAGGATCGCCTTGAGCATGGTCCGCCGATTGCTCTCCATTCCGCCTCCGATTTTTTGCTGTCACATATGGGTTACAACGCGGCGGTGGGTTTGCGTATTCCGAATTGAGTTAACAAATCGCACAAATGGTGATATAAATCACAATATGCGACATAAAATAGACAAACGCGTCCGCGCCGCCCAGTTCCGCACACGCCTCACCCAGGCCATGCAACGCCGTGGCATCACCCAAAGCGCGCTGGCCCGGGCCACCGGCGTCGACCGCTCGACCATTTCACAGCTTCTGAAGGGCGAGGGCGCGCGCCTGCCCAATGCGCAGGTGGTGGGCGAATGCGCCTCCGCGCTCGGCATCTCGGCCGACTGGCTGCTGTCGCTGTCGGACCGGCCCGAGACCGCGACCGACCTGCTCGCCACCTCGCTCACCCTGACCGAGGCACCCCGGGCACTGGTCGATGAACAGATCTTCAACTGGCATCGCGAGGCCGCGGGCTACAAGATCCGCTACGTCCCCGCCGCCCTGCCCGACATGCTGAAAACCCGGGCCGTGCTCGAATGGGAATATGCCCCGCATCTGGGTCGCACCGCGCAACAGGCGATCGGCGCGTCGGAGGATCGCCTGGCATGGATGCGCGAGTCGCAATCGGATTACGAGATCGCCCTGCCGCTTTACGAATTGGACAGTTTCTCCACCGGCACCGGCTATTACACCGGCCTCGCCCCCGAACTGCGCCTTGAACAGCTTGACCGGTTCGAGGCGATCCATGCCCAGCTCTACCCGCGCCTGCGCATCTACATGTTCGACGCGCGACGCATCTTTTCGGCGCCGGTGACGGTTTTCGGCCCGCTTCTGGCGGTGCTTTACCTGGGGCGCAACTACCTTGCGTTTCGTGATACCGAACGGGTGCAGGCGATCACCACGCATTTCGACGACCTGGTGCGCGAGGCCGCCGTCCCTGCCCGCGACATGCCCGCGCATCTGGCCCGGCTGCGCGCCATGGTCACCGGCTGAGCGCCGCTCAGGCCGCGCTGGCGTCGAATCCCGCCGCCTCGATCGCCGCCTTGATTGCCGCCGCGTCCAGCACCGTATCGACCGCAACCGTTCGCGCACCCAGATCGCATTGCACATCCGCGCCCTCGTCGGCATCGAGGATCTTTTCCTCGATCGAAGCCGTGCAATGGCCGCAACTCATCTTCGGAACGCTGAACGTCATCATGGCGAATCTCCAAACTGTACCCGGACCCCTCCTCGCCCCCTCCCGCGCCAGAGGGTCAAGCGGTTTTCCCGTCGCACCCCCTTGACCTTCCAGTCAATGGAATCCTTATGTGGACGGTAACGTACACAGAAAGGCCCCGCCAATGACCGCCCTCAACGATCTGCGCCTCTCCATCGACGGCATGTCCTGCGCCGCCTGCGTGGGGCGCGCCGAAAACGCCCTGCGCGGGGTCGAAGGGGTGGCCGATGTCAACGTCAACCTCGCCAGCGAAAGCGCCACGCTGCACTACACCACCCCCGCCGATCCCGCCCGCATCGCCGCCGCGCTTGATGCCGCGGGCTATCCTGCCCGCCGCGCCAGCGCCACGCTCGATATCGAGGGCATGTCCTGTGCCTCCTGCGTGGGCCGGGTCGATGACGCGCTGGCTGCCCTTCCGGGCGTCACCGATGTCAACGTCAACCTCGCCAGCGAAACCGCCACCCTGCGCTATCTCGAAGGCATGACCACCCCGGCCGAGATCACCCGCGCCGTGGCCGCCACCGGCTATCCCGCCACGCTGCGAGACGGCGGCGATGCGGTGGGCATCGGCACCCGTAAAGAGGCCGAGGCGGCCCAGCTCCGGCGCGAGATGACCCTCGCCGCCATCCTCACCCTGCCGGTGTTCATCGTCGAAATGGGCGGCCACCTGATCCCGCCCTTCCATCACTGGATCATGGCCAATATCGGTATGCAGGTCTCCTGGGTGGCGCAATTCGTGCTGACCACGCTGGTCCTCGCCTTTCCCGGGCGGCGCTTCCTTGCCAAGGGCCTGCCGGCGCTGATGCGCGGCGCGCCCGACATGAACAGCCTCGTGGCCGTGGGCACCCTCGCCGCATGGGGCTTTTCCACATTGGCCACCTTCGCCCCCGCACTCCTGCCCGCCGACAGCCGCGCGGTCTATTTCGAGGCGGCGGCGGTGATCGTCACCCTCATCCTTCTGGGCCGCTTTCTTGAGGCCCGCGCCAAGGGCCGCACCGGCGCCGCGATCCGCGCGCTCATGAACCTTTCGCCGCGCCGCGCCCGGGTGCTGCGCGACGGCACCGAGCAAGAAATCGACGCCTCCACCCTTGTCACCGGCGATCTGGTGCTGGTGCGCCCCGGCGAACGCATCCCCGCCGACGGGCGCGTCGAGACCGGCGAAAGCCATGTCGATGAAAGCATGATCACCGGCGAGCCGCTTCCCGTCGCGAAATCCCCCGGCGCTCCGGTCACCGGCGGCACCGTCAACGGCTCCGGCGCGCTCCGTTTCATCACCACCGCCGTCGGTGCCGACACCACCCTGTCGCAGATCGTGCGCATGGTCGAAGAGGCCCAGGGCGCGAAACTGCCCATTCAGGGCCTCGTGGACCGCATCACCCTCTGGTTCGTGCCGGTGGTGATGGCGGCGGCCGCGCTTACAACGCTTGTCTGGTTCGTCTTCGGCCCCGACCCGGCTCTCAGTCACGCGCTGGTCGCGGGTGTTGCCGTGCTGATCATCGCCTGCCCCTGCGCCATGGGGCTGGCCACGCCGACCTCGATCATGGTCGGCACCGGGCGCGCCGCCGAAATGGGCGTGCTCTTTCGCAAGGGCGACGCGCTTCAGGCATTGCAAGGCGCCACGGTGATCGCGTTTGACAAGACCGGCACGCTGACCCGCGGTCGCCCCGAACTGACCGACCTGATCGCGGCGGGCGACTGGACCCGTGCCAGCCTCCTGCCGCTCATCGGCGCGGTCGAGGATCAGTCGGAACACCCCATCGCTCGCGCCATCGCCGAGGCCGCACAGACCGAAACCGGCGCGCTCCCCACCGCCAGCGGCTTTCGCGCCCAGGCCGGGTTCGGCGTGCGCGCCACCGTCAATGGCCACGAGATCATGATCGGCGCCGACCGCATGATGACCCGCCAGAAGATCAACATCGGCCCGCTCGCCGATCAGGCGCAAGAGCTTGCCAATGCGGGCAAGACCCCGCTCTATGCCGCCATCGACGGCGAAATCGCTGCCCTCATCGCCGTTTCCGATCCGCTCAAGCCGACCACGCAACAGGCCATCGCCAGGCTGCACGACATGGGCCTCAAAACCGCGATGATCACCGGCGACAACGCCGCCACCGCCCGCGCCATCGCGCGCGAGGCCGGCATCGACCATGTCGAGGCCGAGGTGCTGCCGCGTGGCAAGGTCAAGGCGCTGGAGGCCCTGCGCTCGGACGGCGCGCGGCTCGCTTTTGTCGGCGACGGCATCAACGACGCCCCCGCGCTGGCCTCGGCCGATATCGGCATCGCCATCGGCACCGGCACCGATGTCGCCATCGAATCCGCCGACGTGGTGCTGATGTCCGGCGATTTGCGCGGCGTGGTCAATGCACTCGACATTTCGCGACGCACCATGCGCAACATCCGCCAGAACCTGTTCTGGGCCTTCGCCTACAACACCGCGCTCATCCCCGTCGCCGCCGGCCTCTTCTACCCGGCGCTGGGCTGGCAGCTTTCGCCCATGCTCGCCGCCGGCGCCATGGCGCTCAGCTCGATTTTCGTGCTCTCCAACGCCCTGCGCCTGCGCCGCGTTCGCCCCCTCCTGCAAGAAGGACAAACCACATGAATATCGGAGACGTCGCCAGCCGCACCGGCCTGCCCGCCAAGACCATTCGCTATTACGAGGATATCGGTCTGGTCAAACCTCTGCGCTCCGAGAACGGCTATCGCCGCTTCCGCGACAGCGACCTGCACAAGCTCTCGTTTCTCGGTCGCGCCCGGTCCCTGGGCTTTTCCATCGAGGATTGCCGCACCCTCGTCGCACTTTACGAGGATCACAGCCGCGCCAGCGCCGACGTGAAACGCATCGCCCGCCAGAACCTGGAAAAGATCGAGGAAAAGATCGCCGAGCTACAGACGATGCACGACACGCTCTCCCACCTGGTTTCGGCCTGCCACGGCGACGACCGCCCCGATTGCCCGATCCTCTCGGATCTGGCGAAAGCGGCGGGGTAAGCGCATTCCAACGAAAGGGCAGCGCCCGACCCGGGGTGGGTGCGGAGCGCCCGCCCTGTCTGTTGGAAATCGTGTATCATGAGGGCCGGTGGCGAGCCCGTCGCC